>OMJH01000175.1 GCA_900299295.1 Bacteroidota bacterium | reverse complement strand
TCCTAAACAACTATACATAACAGCGCACCTGGCATCAGCCAAAAATTTTTTGTAAATTAGTTAAATGCATTTTGGCCAATGCCAGTGCGCAAAACGTTAGCTGTAACTGGAAATTAATATGACTTCACTCATTATAGTTTTGACCTTATTAGTTGGAATAATGATTTATTCTCAGATTTCAAGTAATAAGGAGGCGGTTCGCAATAGGGAATACGAAAAGGAAAGAGAAATTCGTAAGCAAGAGACAGAAAAAAAAATATTTGAAATTCTCGAAAAATCAAAAAGGTACTTTGAATCAAATAAATTTAATGAATGCATCGTTGAACTTGACAAATTAAATGAGTTCAATGCCACCGATCGAGCTAAAAACTTAAGAATCCAATGCCAACTTGGCTTGAAAGAATTTGTTAAGGTTTCAAACATTTCTCCACCTTATACAGATGAAATGCTGTATTTCAAAGTCATTGCATTGCTTGAAATCAAGAATTATGACCAAGCTATGGAATTAATTCCGCTCGGATTTAAAAGGAAGAATCATGAGAAATTCATTGTATTATTCCATCAGTATATTAATCCGCTTAATGATTTCAATTTGTTTTGGAGATATTTAGATAGAAATTCTAAGGCAATGCTTGCTTCAAGAATGGAATATGGTAAAATCAATATTAAAGGGCCAATTAAAAAAGGACAAGTAATTCGAAGGTACGATATCAATGAGGCGAAATTGATTGATTTTATGAAGCTCGTTGAACTTGAAGAAATTGATTTGAGTTGTATATCAGGAGAAGGTTCTTACCGCAGTCCAATAAATATTAACGGTGAAGAGCTTTCCAACTTAGGCATTCTTAAGTATTTTGAAAAGCTAAAAGTACTAAACCTTCGTGGCCAGAAAAAAATTTCAAGTGCATGGGGATTAAATTATCTCCAGAATTTGACAATGTTAAATTTGTCTGATATTCCGCATGAACAGAAATCGATCATTCTCAAACAATTACAAAATAAAGTTGGAGTAAAAATTTACGATAATGATTCTGATTTCATTAAAGACAAAATTGAGTTGAAACCATTTTGGATCGAATATAGAAAACTTGAAATATATCATGAATATTTTAAATCCACTTTTTCAACTCAAGATTATCCTCAAATATTTGTTCCAAAATGCTATTTTGAAAATTTCTCCTCATATAAAAGTGTTATTCATCCAACCATCCCTATTCGCAATACAACAAATCAAAATACAAAAGGTAAATCAGAAAAACAATTTGAATTAGCTCTGAAATCCGAATTTGGTAACAATATCCTTGTAAACCAAGCTTTGCAACTACATGTTGATTATAATCCCTTACTTCCTGATTTTGTCTTTCAGAATGATAAAATATTAATTGATATTGAAATTGATGAACCTTATATCTACTTAAATAAGGCCCCAACGCATTTTGTTGGTTATGACGAAGATCGAAATTATCAATTTTGCAACAAAGACTGGTTTGTTATTCGATTTTCAGAGGAACAAGTTGTCAGAAATCCGATTGAGTGTACTTATTTTTTAAGAACCTTTATAGAAGATATTGATACCGGACAAGCCTTGAATCTTGTTGAGAATAAAAAATTCAAAACATTAAACATTAGACATAATCCATGGTCAAAAGATGATTGTGAAAATATGGCTAAGAATAACTATCGAGACAAATACTTGGTAAAATGAACGCAAATCAGCTTCAGCTAACAGCAAAGCTTAGCGCAATTGCCGATTTATTTTTATCTTAGTTCCGCTGGCTCTTCACTGTTAGATTAAGGAATCGGCAACTGCGCCAAGCTGCCAACCGTTAGTGGCAAGGCTTACAGACACAACCAACATTGAACGACAACAACAATGAAATCTGCAATAAAAATATTCAGAACATTTTTACTGGTTATCTTCATTTCTGTTTTGACTTCTTGCAATGGTCAGACAAAATCAGACAACAATCAAAAAGCAAAACAATCAGGACAATCGGAAATTACATTACCACAAGACGTTAGTCCGCATACAATGTTTCGTTGTTCTTTCAAAGACAAAGTTGGAAATATCTGGTTTGGCACTACAGGTGCAGGTATTTACAAGTATGACGGAAATTTATTTATCCGATATGCCGAAAAGGAAGGACTTACCAACCTTATTGTTTACAGCATAACCCAAGATAAAAACGGAAACATTTGGACAGGAACTGATGATGGTATTTATTATTCTAACGGTGATAATTTCTTCAAGTTGTCAGTTCCCAAAGTGGAGAATTCAAACAATAGTTTGCTTTCAAAAAACAAGTTACCAGTATATTGTGTTGCGGTTGACAACAAAAACAACATTTGGTTCGGGACCGAAAACACTGGACTAAGGTGTTATGACGGTAATAAATTCAAAAATTTTAGATGTATTAATAATATCTGGACTGAAACTTCAACTAATGACAATTCGCAAGTTGGATTTATTCAATCTTTGCTGACAGACAAGAAGGGAAATGTCTGGATTAGCTCTTTAAATTCACCACTACAATATTTTGACGGTGTTTCTTTTCATTCAATAAATGTAGACCATTTGAAAAATTCTGAACATAAAAAGGGCATAGAAGATATATCAACAGGGCATTTCTTTCAGATGATAGAAGATAAATCGGGTAATATTTGGATGGCTACAAGAGATGATGGTGTTTGTCGTTATAACGGAACCCTTTTAGAAAGTTTTACTGAAAAAGACGGCTTTTTTGACAACTCATCAAGTTGTGTTTATGAAACAAAAGACGGCAAAATATGGATGGGAAGTTTAGGCAAGTCTGGCACAAGAGGCGAAGGATTAAAAGGATTGACCGTATATGATGGCAAAACTTTCGCTACCATACCATCATCCGAAATGCGGAATAATGAAGTGTGGACTGTTATTGAAGACAACAAAGGAATAATTTGGGTTGGGACAAGAGAATTTGGACTGTTTAAGTATGACGGAAAGAAATTTAAGGAAGTAACAAAATGACAAATAGCCCAGCCACTAACAGCCGTTTTGCAAAAGCGGGGGTTTCGTGCTTCTATGACAATGAAATACTAAATTCAAGCTTTGTGCATCTATTTAAGTTTAGTACTAAAAATCACCGCCTTCGCAAAGCGGCAAACCGTTAGCGTTCATTGGTAAAAATACGAAAGTAACATAAAAAAAACAATAAATTTGTCGGACGGAAATCAGAAAAGCCTTTTTAACAGAGTAAGAAAAATAAAACAAAAACAAAATGAATAGAAAAAAATTAAAAACTGTGCTATCATTATTTATAGCGGTTTTGTTTACCCAAATAAATTATGCACAAACGGTAACTATCGGCAATCAAGTTTGGATGACAAAAAACTTGGATGTTGACAAATTCCGAAATGGAGACCCTTTTCCACAAGCTAAAACTGCTGAAGAATGGAAAGCAGCAAGAGATATCAAACAACCAGCCTGGTGTTATTACAATAACGATCCGGCTAATGGGGCAAAGTATGGCAAATTGTACAATTGGTATGCGGTGAATGATCCCCGTGGTTTGGCTCCTGTTGGTTATCATATTCCTACCGACGAAGAATGGACAGTATTGATCGATTATTTGGGTGGAAAAGACGTGGCAGGTGAAAAAATGAAAAGCACAAGCGGTTGGAAAGGATCAGGCAACGGAACCAACGAAAGTGGTTTTTCAGGTCTTCCTGGCGGGGGCCGGGACGGCAGTGGGGCATTCGACGACATTGGAGAGTACGGCACCTGGTGGAGTTCTACAGAGGGCAGTACGGGCCTTGCCTGGGGCCGCTTCCTGGGTTACGGCGATGGCGATGTGAGCAGGTACGGCGACGGCAGTAAGCGAGAAGGCTTCTCTGTGCGTTGCCTCAGGGATTAAAAAGCGAGCGCTCTGAGTTTAGCGAAGAGCGCCTAATTTATTTGACAATTTGATAATTTGTCCGCCGAAAGCGTAGCGCAGGCGGACCGATTTTTAAAAAAGATTAATTACTTTAAAGTTACAAAGTTTAATAACCAACGCAACGCTAACAGCGTGCAAGCGCCATTTTTGCGAGGTGCATTGCTAATTTGTAAATTAGCAGGAGAAAGTTGTTGCAAAAACGAGCGCCGGCACGCAAACCGTT
>OMJH01000174.1 GCA_900299295.1 Bacteroidota bacterium | reverse complement strand
TGAAAATGTCTTCGCAAATCTGGCGATTAATATCATCCATTAGCTGAGTTTCTACCGAAGTTAACGAATTTGAAGCGGGAAAATCGTTAAAACGGGCAAAGGACTGCTCAAAATCTTTTGATTTATCGAAACGATTGGAAAATTTTACCTGAACGGTGATGGTCAGACGGTTTAGCGCTGCCTGATCACCGCTTTGAATGGCTACAGGAGTAACAGAATACTCACTAATAAACCCTTCGAATTGTAAATCGCCGCTTGTTTTGGTCATCGATAAATTTGTTTGAGACACCATCATGTCGCGCAATCGTTCGGTGAATTTTTGGGAAAGTACGGGAGGCCCTAATGCGGTGTTGTTCTGAAAAACACTTACAGATATTGTTTTTGCCTCAGCAGGAATTCCTCCCTTGTCGGATAGAGCATAGGAAACCTTGCACCCTGCTGTAATGAAAAAAAGCAAGGAGAAAATCAAACTATATAAAAGAAAAAATCTCAAAACGTGAATTATTCTTTAATGCTGTACTCATTTATTTTTCTGTATAGTGTTCTCTCTGAAATTCCCAGTTCTTTTGCGGCGTATTTGCGTTTACCCTTGTGTTTGGTCAACGCTTTCTTAATCATGTCGATTTCTTTTTCCTGCAGGCTTAACGACTCTTCGATTTCAATTGGTCGGGTAAATGATGCGGAAGGAACTGAAGCAAGTGATGGATGCTGCAATGTTACACCGCCTGATAACTGGTGTTCTTGATAAAATTTTTCAAGCACTTTAGCATCATCCTGCGGAAGGTTTGCAATACCTCCGACATTTACAATGTCTGCGACAACTTTTTTCAAATCGTTTAAATCCTTTTTCATATCAAAAAGGACTTTATATAACAGCTCCCGTTCTGAAAAATCCCCTGGACCCGCAGACCCTACCTCCATTTTGCTTAGTGTCGGTAAAGTTGTTGTGTGAAAATTTGGAAGGTATTTCAATAACGTATCAGCGTTGATTTCCCGGTTTTTTTCAATGATTGAAATCTGCTCGGTGACGTTTTTCAGTTGACGGATGTTTCCATGCCAATAGTAATTCACTAAAATTGATTCTGCATCGTGTGAAAGTCGTATAACCGGCATCCGGTATTTGGCGGCAAAGTCAGCGGCAAATTTTCTGAACAACAAATGAATGTCATCTTTACGTTCGCGCAGTGGCGGAAGCGAAATCGGAACAGTATTTAGCCGGTAGTAAAGATCTTCGCGGAATTTTCCTTTCTCAATCGCAAGCGGAATGTTTAGGTTCGTTGCAGCTACAACACGGACGTCTGTTTTCTGAACTTTGGAAGAACCCACTTTAATGTATTCACCACTTTCCAAAACGCGAAGCAGTCGTGCTTGGGTTGCCAGGGGAAGCTCACCTACCTCATCCAAAAAAATTGTTCCCCCGTTTGCCACTTCAAAATAACCTTTGCGCGCTTCGTGTGCACCGGTAAAAGATCCTTTTTCATGGCCAAACAGCTCAGAGTCAATGGTTCCTTCAGGAATTGCACCGCAATTAACAGCGATATAAGGCCCATGTTTACGCAGGCTGAACTGATGAATGATTTGCGGGAATACTTCTTTCCCTGTGCCGCTTTCCCCGGTAATTAAAACGCTGAGATCCGTGGGCGCTACTTGCCTTGCAATATCAATCGCTCTTTCAAGTGCAGAAGATGAACCAATGATGGAAAACCGCTGTTTTAAATCCGTTACACTCATCTATAAATAAATTTATTTTTAATAATTAAAAATCTTATTCCACATTCTTTCCGTGTACTTTTCCTATGAGGGTGCTTGTTGTACACCGCTCAACATTAACGCTAACATATTCACCTTTCGAAAAATTCTCTTTTGGAAAAACAACTACAGTATTTTGTGAATTCCTTCCGGAGAGCATGTCGTTGGATTTTTTGGAAATTCCCTCAATTAAAACTTCCATGGTTTGTCCTACCCCTTCACTGGTCCGGTAAGCCGAATGCGTTCGTTGTAAAGTAACAACCTCTGTTAGTCTGCGTTTTTTTATTTCTTCCGGAATATCGTCTTCAAATTTGCGTTCAGCAAGGGTTTTGGGTCTTTCGGAATACGCAAACATGTAGGCAAAATCGTATTTCACGGCTTCCATTAACGAGAGTGTTTCTTTATGATCCTCCTCTGTTTCGCCACAGAAGCCGGTGATAATGTCTGTTGAAATTCCACAATTTGGAATGATGCGACGAATTGCCGCGATGCGATCAAGATACCATTCGCGTGAGTAACCGCGATTCATGCGTTCCAGCACGCGCGTGCTGCCGCTTTGTACCGGCAGATGAATGTATTTACAAATGTTGTCGTATTTAGCAATCACTTTCAGAACCTCATCGGTCATGTCTTTAGGATGTGAAGTGGAAAATCGAACGCGGAGCAGGGGAGAAACTAAAGCCACTTGCTCCAGTAACTGCGCAAAATTCACCGAATTTCTGCGTTGCTCTTCGGTGAGCACTTCTTTTTTTAGTCCTCCTCCGGACCATAAATACGAATCCACATTTTGTCCGAGTAAGGTTACCTCGCGATATCCTTCTTCAAATAAATTCTGGGCTTCAGCAACAATGCTTACCGGCTTACGGCTGCGCTCTCTTCCGCGGGTAAACGGAACTACACAAAACGAACACATGTTGTCGCAGCCACGCGTAATGCTGATGAAGGCGCTTACCCCATTACTCCCAACCCGCACGGGAGTAATGTCTGCATAAGTTTCCTCTTTTGATAAAATTACGTTTACTGCTTTTTGCCCGCCCTCAGCCACTTCAATGAGTTGTGGTAAATCACGATAGGCATCCGGTCCCACGACCAAATCCACGATTTTTTCTTCTTCTAAAAATTTTGTTTTTAACCGCTCGGCCATGCAGCCTAAAACACCAACCAGTGCTGAAGGTTTATGTTTCTTTATTTTTTTAAAGTCCTGTAGCCGTTGACGCACTTTATTTTCTGCGTTTTCGCGAATGGAGCAGGTGTTTAAAAAAATTAAATCCGCATCTTCGAAATTGGTGGTGGTTGAGTAGCCTTCCTTATTTAAGATAGAGGCCACAATTTCGCTGTCAGAAAAATTCATTTGACAGCCGTAGCTTTCTAAAAATAATTTCTTGCCGCCATTAACATTCAGGCTTTCAGTGTTTAATGCTTCACCCTGGCGATGTTCAAGAATAATTTTATTTCGGTTATTTTCTTCCACTGGTTTTCAAAAAAACGGGGAGCAAATATACAGCTAAAACTGACAAATTGGCACACAAAAATATATAGACTTTAGTTTTTAATGAAATTTAAGAAAAACAAATTCCTTTCATAAAGAATTTGGAAAAGTCGTTTTTTATTTTTTTTCTTTGCAGGCCCGAAATCGGGAGATTGGTTAGTTTTTTTAGTTGAGAACGCTGTAAACTGCAAAATTTATGTCCAAAAATTTAGTCATTGTTGAGTCGCCTGCAAAAGCCAAAACCATTGAAGGATTTTTGGGAAAAGATTTCACCGTTCGGAGCAGTTTCGGGCATGTGCGCGATTTACCAAAAAAGGGTTTGGCCATTGATATTGAGCAGGATTTTACCCCAACCTATCAGGTTTCTCCTGATAAGGAAAAGGTAGTTTCAGAGTTGAAGAAACTTGCTAAAGCGGCCGAGGTGGTTTGGCTCGCAACCGATGAGGACCGTGAAGGAGAAGCTATTTCCTGGCATTTGTATGAATCGCTCGGACTAAAAAAAACAAGCACGAAGCGTATAGTTTTTCATGAGATAACAAAGCCTGCAATACAGAAGGCGATTCAGCATCCGCGCGGTATCGATATCAATTTAGTGAATGCGCAGCAGGCACGCCGAATTCTGGATCGTTTAGTAGGTTTTGAACTATCACCAATACTTTGGAGAAAAGTAAGACCGTCTTTGTCGGCCGGTCGTGTACAAAGTGTTGCAGTACGATTAATCGTGGAGCGCGAGCGCGAAATCATGAATTTTACGCCCACCTCTTCATTTCGTGTTATTGGAATTTTCGCAACCAAAAACGGTGTTGTGAAGGGAGAATTGGATAAGCGTTTTAAAACGGAAAAGGAAGCCAATGAATTTTTAGCGCGTTGCAAGGATGCTCAGTTTTCGGTGGGAAGTCTGGAAACAAAACCTTCCAAACGTTCTCCGGCGGCTCCGTTTACTACTTCAACTTTGCAACAGGAAGCCGCACGAAAGCTGGGATTTTCGGTCGCTCAGACCATGGTCGTTGCTCAAAAATTATACGAGAGCGGGAAGATAACCTACATGCGTACCGATTCGGTAAATCTTTCGGAGACCGCATTGGAACAATCCAGAAATGAAATTACTTCGAACTACGGAAAAAAATATCATCAGCACCGGACCTTTAAAACCAAATCGAAAGGCGCTCAGGAGGCACACGAGGCAATTCGTCCGACTTACCTGCATGTAAGCAGTGTTGATGGTGAGCGCAACGAACAGCGGTTGTATGATTTAATATGGAAGCGTACGATTGCATCTCAAATGAGTGATGCTGAACTGGAAAAAACAAATGTTTCCATTTTAATTTCTAATCGCAGTGAACGATTTATTGCACAGGGAGAGGTTTTGAAGTTCGACGGTTTCCTTCGTGTTTATCTGGAAGGCTCTGACGAAGAGAGCGGAGAGAACGAAGAGAATTCAGGGATGTTGCCGCCATTGAAAGTGGGCGACAAACTCACCTACTCCGATATCAATGCCACGGAAAAGTTTACGCATCATCCTCCACGATATACAGAAGCGAGTCTGGTAAAAAAACTGGAGGAGCTTGGGATTGGAAGGCCATCTACTTATGCACCAACTATTTCTACTGTACAAAAACGGAACTATGTTGTAAAAGAAGACCGTGAAGGGAAACCACGCAATTATCTCGCGCTTACACTTAGTAAAAATGAACTTAAGCGTGAAGTGAAAACTGAAAATACCGGCGCTGAGAAAGCAAAAATGTTCCCTACGGATATTGGTATGGTAGTTAATGATTTTTTGCTTCAGTATTTTCCTGACATACTTGATTTTCATTTTACAGCGAAAGTGGAAGAGGAGTTTGATGAAATTGCGGAAGGGAAACTGGAATGGACCAAAATGCTCAAATCGTTTTACAAACCTTTTCATAAAGTTGTAGAAAAAACGATTGACAAAAGCGAACGCGCCACCGGCGAGCGATTGCTGGGCGTTGAGAAGCAAAGCGGAAAAAATGTTTATGTCCGCATCGGTCGATTTGGTCCAATGGTTCAAATAGGTGAAACCTCAGATGATGAAAAGCCGCGCTTCGCAAGTTTGCGGAATGATCAGCGCCTCGAGTCAATTACCTTTGAACAGGCAATGGACCTTTTTCGTTTACCACGCGTCGTTGGTCTTTTTGAAGAAAAAGAAGTGAAAGTGAACATTGGCAGGTTTGGCCCTTATATTTTGCATAATAATGTTTTTACATCACTTAGAAAGGAAGATGATCCGTATGAAGTTTCTTTAGAACGCTGCATTGAGTTAATAAAGGCAAAGCGAATAGCAGATATCGAGAAAATTTTGAAAACATTTCCTGAAAATCCTGACTTGAAAATCGTAAAAGGCCGTTGGGGACCCTTCATCAGTCTTGCAAAAAAAAGCTTCCGTATTCCAAAAGGAACCGAATACGCCTCTTTAACCTATGATGATGTATTGAAGTTGACAGGCGGAGCAGCAACAGGAAAAGTCGTTTCTATAGATAAAAAGGGAAGCAAGAAAGAAAAGGCGACATCCGTTAAAAAAGCCGCGGCAAAAAAACCGGCACCGCGTAAGGTGGCTGCAAAAAAAGCAAGTGTTAAAAAAACTCCTGCAAAAAAAGCCGCTAAGTCTAAAAAACGCTGAGGAAAAATTTTTCCATTTTAATTAAACTGCGACTTTATAAAAAATCGCGGTAAAAAAATCAAATAGTGGTTTTCAAAAAGGATTACTTGCCTTTGATGAAATCATTTAATTCTTGAGCGCTTGCATCAAATGTAAAAGCATCATTTACTTTGTAATAATTCTTTTTGTCGCTGCAACGTCCATAGCAGTATTTTGCATATTCAAGCTTGGTGTCTTCAAACGAAAACAATCCCATGATTCCTTTGATTTGATCAACGCTGAGGCAATTGTTGTCTGCAATCTGCATTGCAATGGTTTTTTTTGTGTCTTCAAACGGTTTTGATGAAATACTTTTTTTAGCATCTGCAAATTCCGTTGAATTCATCGGCGAGTTGCAATTTCCAGAGCTGCTTGCGTAAGTTGAATTCGTGTTTGCAGTATTGGTTGCTGAGGTTGATGATAAATTCGAATTCACATTTGTTGCAGCATTTGTTTCGTTTACATTCATGGAAATTCCAACGTTTCCGATATTTCCGGAATTATTTTGAGAAGTGCTTCCGGTATTGGTACTTGTTATTCCGTTGGTAGTGGTTGTGGTAGTGTAAGAGCTTGTGGTCGTCGTGGTGGTTCCGGATGTATTCATTCCATCATTCACATTCATGTTCATAGTAAGGCCCGTGCCGTTAATTCCAATGTTGATGTTGGCGCCTGCTGCGTTTACACCTCCGTTTGAATTTGTTGTCGTGGTACTTGAAACCGTAGTTACAGTATTTGTATTTACGTTGGTGTTTATGGATTGTGTATTTTGATTGACATTGGTGGTTTGGCCGGAAACAGTATTTGTAACTGTAGGCGTGGAAGCAGAATTTATCGTGCTTGTCGCATTTGAAATCGGGGCCTGGCTCACAAATTGCCACTTGTAATTTCCTTTTTTATCTTTTTTTATCGAGAAGGTGAATTCGGTGTTGCTTACCGGCTCAGCGGCCCACATCATGGGGATTGATTTGTCGCAATCAGCAATTCCTTTCTGGTCGAAAATTACTTTTGCTTTATATTGCTGCGCATTAAGTCCTGTCGCGCGAACATTTGTTTCCGGGGTTGAGTTTTGACGGATTCCATTTAAGATTAGATAGAATCGTTCTCCGCCTTCGGTGAAAACAATAATGGCATTATTTGATTGTGCATTTCCGTTAAGGAAGAAAAGGCTCGTTAATGCAAGGGCAAGTGTAAGTTTTTTCATAAGCGTTTCATTAGCAGTTAATTTTTTGATTAGTATGGCAGGTCATCAATGGATCCTGCGGACCCTGTGTAAATTCCGGACGAACCTGAATCGCCCATCGCGTTGTTCGGATTTTTGTTGTTAGTACCACCGCCTGATGAAGGAGGAGGAGTTGTTCCTGCTCCGACACGTTCAATCCTCCAGGCATCGAGCGTATTGAAATATTTTACTTCCGTGTCGCGCGCCCATTCACGTCCGCGTAGATTGAAACTGACTTTGATTTCCTCTCCGATATTTACGTCATTGATTAGCGAACATTTATCTTGCACGAGTTGAAATTGTACGTGTTGCGGATATTGTGAGCTGGGATCAACCGTTAAAACGAACTCTCTTTTTCTGAAGCGATCACTTACCTGAACTTCGTTGTTTTTTACTTTAAGGATTCCTTGAACCTGAAACATGATTAATAAATTTTTATGATTAGTTAAGTAAATTTCATCATTTTTCTGTTTCGAAACGCAATTGTTGAAAGAAAATTTAAAAGGGAATTTTTCGAATTTAAAAGGAGCGGCTTAATTACTTTATATTTAGACGCGAAAGATTAAATATTAATATGAAAAGACAAGCTTTTTTTTCATTACTGATTTTGCTCGCCGGATTTGAACTTTTATTTGCCCAAAACCCAACACAAACAATAAGAGGTAACGTAAAAGATAAAGAATCTGGATACCCGCTTCCGGGCGTAATTGTAAGGGTGCAGGACGGTGCTGTTTCCGAGAATGCTGTAACCGATGTCTTAGGAAATTTTAAGCTTACAGGTGTGCCGGTTGGTAGACGCACATTTATTTTCAGCTTCACAGGATATAAAACGGGGGCAGCTCGAGATGTGATTGTGGTTTCCGGAAAAGAAGCCTATTTAACGATTGAAATGGAGGAAGATCCGACACAATTGGAAGAGGTAAAGGTAGTTGCTGAAGAAAAGGGAACCTTTAATGAGATGAACACCGTTAGCGCAAAATTATTCAGTATAGAAGAAACGGAACGTTATCCGGGTTCAAGAAACGATCCTGCGCGTATGGCGAGCAACTTTGCCGGCGTCCAAGGAAGTAATGATTCTCGTAACGATATTGTAGTGCGTGGGAACTCACCGAGCGGACTTTTATGGCGACTTGAAGAAATTGACATTCCAAATCCAAACCATTTTGCTATTTCAGGCAGCGCAGGTGGTCCGGTCGCAATCATTAATAACAAATATTTGTCCAATTCCGAATTTTTTACGGGGGCTTTTCCCGCTTCTTATGGCAATGCATTGGGCGGGGTATTCGATTTAAAAATGCGAAACGGTAATAATGAAAAACACGAGCGTAATTTTCAATTCGGAATACTTGGAACAGAACTTGGGCTCGAGGGGCCAATATCAAAATCCACTGGAAGCAGTTATCTACTGAATTATCGTTACAGCACGCTTGACTATCTGCAAGGGTTAAATTTTAAACTTGGAACGAGTGCTATTCCGAAATATCAGGATTTTGGTTTGCGTCTTAATTTTCCCACCAAAAATTCAGGAACTTTTTCGCTTAATGCCATTGGAGGAATTAGTTCAATTTCTATCATTCTTGATACTGTTAGTGAAAAGCCGCGTGAATTGTATGGCGATCAAAACCGGAATCAGTTTTTCAGCACCAACATGGGTGTTGTCATGTTGAGCCATGTTAAATCGCTCGATGAAAAAACAATGATTAAAACTACAGTAGCATTTTCTTCGCAATTCATTCAACCCGATCATTACCTGATTCTGCGCGATTCAACTTATAAAACATACGGACTCCCGCATATTTTGACCGGTGATTTTACGGAATCAAAACTCACACTTACATCTTTTATCAAAAAGAAACTGAATCCGCGCAACAGTTACAAGGCAGGAATTTATTTGAATCAGTTTTTTGTAGGGCTTTATGACAGCGTAAAAATTGTTTCGTTGTACGATGTGAATGCCGATTCCATAAATGCACGTTCGTGGCGAGTACGCGTGAACGCACGGACAAGTTTCATGCTGGCCCAGCCGTATTTTCAGTACACGTATAAATTCGGAAAAGGGTTTACACTGAATGCAGGTGTGTTTTCACAGTGGCTTAGTTTAAGCAACTCAATTGCTGTTGAGCCTCGCTTAGGAATAAAATACGCGCTTGATGATAAACATCTGTTCAGTGCCGCTATTGGAACACACAGCCAGATGCAACCTACGTATGTTTATTTTGCTACCCCTGACAGTATTGTTGCAGATGGGAAAGTAACAGCAAACACGCAGAATTTACAGGCAAATAAAAATTTGGATTTCAGTCGCAGCCAGCATTTTGTATTAGGTTACGATTATTTCATGCAAAAAGATTTGCGCTTTAAAGTGGAAATGTATTATCAGTATCTATGGAATGTTCCGGTATATACTGTGCCGTCTTCTGTTTCGATGTTGAACCGCGGGGCAACATTTTCCCGATTCTTTCCTGTTTACAATATGGTGAATAAAGGCGTTGGTTATAATTACGGGATGGAGCTTACGGTTGAGAAATCGTTCAGCCATCATTACTTTGTTTTATTCAGCGGATCCATGTTTAACAGTAAGTATCAGGGAAGCAACGGCATTTGGAACAATACGGATTACAACGGACGATTCGCTCTTAATTTGCTTAGCGGGTTAGAATATGCAGTAGGCAAGAAAAAGAAAAACACAATTAATGTTGGATTTAAAATGACCTATGCAGGCGGTCGTTTGTATTCTGATGTGGATACGTTACGCAGTAACCGCATAATGGATGTTGTTCCGCTCGACAGCGCAACCAACACACGCAGTTTTCCAAATTATTTCAGAACAGATTTGCGCGTGGCGTATAAAATAAACGCGAAAAAATCCAGTTGGGAAATCGCGCTGGATCTTGTCAACATTACAAATCAGCAAAACATTCTTGCGCTTACTTATGCGCCGGATCCTACGAATCCTGCAGCAAGTCCATACGCGAGAAATTACCAGTTAGGATTTCTTCCGTTGTTTTACGTGAAGGTTGATTTTTAGATAAGCAGCAGTTTAATTAGACTTGCATCATTCGGCGCACGTATTTTCCAACAATGTCAAACTCCAAATTTACCTGATCGTTAATCTTTAGGGTTTTAAATGTTGTGTGTTCATACGTGTATGGAATAACGTGTACAGAAAAACGGTTACGCTCAGTTAAAACCACCGTAAGACTTACGCCATTTACACAAATACTGCCTTTTTCAACCGTAACATTTTCAGAGGAGGGCTGATATTCAAAAACAAACTCCCAGCTGCCGTTTAGATCGCTGATACTTGTACAGGTTGCGGTTTCATCCACGTGACCTTGCACAATGTGCCCGTCAAACCGGCCATCTGTTTTCATGCAGCGTTCTAAATTTACTTTATCTCCAACTTGAAGTTGACCTAGATTGGTACGTTTCAATGTTTCCTCAATCGCGGTTACTTTATAATGGTTACCGGCAATTTCTGTAACCGTAAGGCAAATGCCATTGTGCGCAACGCTTTGGTCGGGTTTTAATTCCTGACTGAAGGCAGCGGAAAAAGTGAAGACAAGGTTGCTGCCTGCCGTTTCAATGGCCTCAACAACGCCTGTTGCTTCAATGATTCCTGTAAACATTTTTTATTTAAGTAAATTTAAATCTTCTGTTAAGGAGATAAGCTCAATTTCAACAGGAAGAACAAAAAACGTAATCAAGTATTTATTTGATTATGTCCAGTTCATCAATAATGTTTTTGGCACCTGAAAATTTATCGATGAGCCACAACACATAGCGGATATCAACATTTATTGTGCGCTGCAATTTTTTGTCAAAAATAACATCGCCTGCCATTGCCTCAATGTTTCCGTCAAACGCAAGACCAATCAGTTCTCCTTTGCCGTTTAACACGGGCGAACCTGAGTTACCGCCTGTGATATCATTGTCGGTCAAAAAGCAAACAGGCATATATCCGTTTTTATCTGCATATTGTCCGTAGTCCTTGTTTTTTTGCATTTCGAGCATGCGGGTAGGTAAATCGAATTCATCATCACCTGCCTTGTATTTTTTTACAACGCCGTCCATTGTAGTATAATAATTTACTTTGGCGTCATTGCGTTTATCCGCAGGAAGCGCAATCACTTTGCCGTATGTTAATCGCAAGGTAGAGTTTGCGTCTGGATATTGAATCGGAGCTAATTTCGATTCACGTAATCCTTCCACCAATAAGCGGAAAGAAGATTGGAAATCATTTTGTGCTTTGGTTACTTCTTCAGTTCGGAAGCCTAAATGAGTGATGAGATCACTTGACAGCATCTGCAAGGGGTCGTTGTTTATTAAGCCTTCTGAAGGAAGGTCAAGAAACGCTTTCATTCGCTCTTCGGAGGAAAACAAACTCAATGCAAACGAAGAGTTCACGTAGTTCTCTACGTTCGTGCCGATTTTCTTAACTGAAGGGGCAATGTCATAACCTGTGGATTTGGTAGAGTAAAGCGAAAGCTGCGCTTTCAAAATATCTTTTTCTGCAGGTAGATGCATTTTTTCAAAAAAGGATTTAATTCCCGCTTCGAGCTCGGGACGCATTTTGGAGCGATCTTCGGCGCTTGCGGTCGCATAAGCAGTTAACTGCTTGCTAATGCCTCTTGAAATTGTTCCGAACGCTGAAGTGCGCAACAATTGTTGTAAGTAATTGTCGTGGCGCGCCTTTTCGTTTGTCAGCTTGTAATAATTGTTGATGGTTGAAATTACGTTTCCGTATTTCTCCTTGTTTTCAGGTTTGTTTGCCCACTTGTTGAATTTTTCTTCCTGCTCCGCTTTTGTTTTCGCGGTCTGGAATTTTGTCAAAGCATCAATCATTCCCTGACGATTCTTCCAATAGTTCGCAACACCTGCATATTTTGATGCATAAATCAAATTCACCGCCTCACTTTTATCCATGTACTTTTTCATCTGATCCATTCCTGTTTTTGAACCCTCAACCCAGGCCGGATAAGCGTATTTTACGTTTTGTTCAATTCCTCCCGCAGGCATCCAGCGATTGGTTCTGCCCGGATAACCTAAAATCATGGCGAAATCTTTTTCCTTAACGCCTTGGATGTTTACTTTCAGGTAACGCTTTGGTTTCAGCGGAACATTGTTGGGGGAATATTCAGCCGGATTGCCGTTTGCATCTGCATAAATACGGAACATGGAAAAATCTCCGGTATGACGCGGCCACTCCCAGTTATCGGTATCGCCACCAAATTTTCCAACGTTTTCAGGAGGTGTTCCTACGAGACGAACATCTTTGTAATCCTGATAAACAAAATAATAAAACTCATTCCCCTGAAAAAATGAACGAACAGAAACCGTGTATTTTCCGCCTTCATTATTTTCTTTTTCGATGAGTGCAATTTCTGCATTAATTGCTTTATCACGATCTGCCTCACTCATGCCCGGATTTACCTTGCTTAAAATTCGCTTCGTAACATCGTCCATTCGCACGAAAAAGCGAACGTATAAGCTTTTCGGTTTTAACTCGGCATTTTTTGCGTTTGCCCAATAACCATTTTTCAGGTAATTTTTTTCCGGAGTGGATAATTCTGCAATGGCATCATATCCGCAGTGGTGATTGGTCAGTAATAGTCCGTCTTTGGAAATGATTTCAGCCGTACAACCGCCATTGAACTGAACGATGGCATCTTTAAGTGAGTGGTTGTTGATGGAATAAATTTCTTCCGCCGTCAGTTGTAATCCCATCTTTTGCATATCGCGCTGGTTTAATCGCTCGATGTACATCAGGAACCACATGCCTTCGTCGGCTTTTACCGCAGGCGCCATGAACAACAAGGCCATGGCCATTACAAGAATTCTTTTCATAGTATTTTTTTAAGCGGGGTGAAACTACCTAAAAATTTGTTTTTGAACAATTTTCGGAGGAGGTTTTTTGTGATTTTACCCTCACAAAACAAAGAACTACTTTTTATAAAACGGCGACGGTCCAAAAATCGTTTCTGAAATGCTGTAAAAATTGGCAGACCGCCACCGGTTTTGGCACATCAAGTGCCTTATTCTTTAATAATTCTGAAGGATTGATGGTTCTGATTGTCGATGGTAATTTTATAGAGTCCTGCGGGAAACCTATCGATTGAAATTGTTGTTTTCTCTGAAACAATTTTCCCGTTGGCGATTACCTTTCCAACGTTATCGGAGATAAAGTAGGTTTTTCCAATCAGTGATGCATCGGAGGCAATGGTAATTTGATCCTTTGCCGGATTCGGATAAACGGAAAGCAATTGATTTGATGAAAACTCGGTAATGCCCACGTTGTTGATTACGTTAAGCACAGCGGTTGCTGACGTATCCGTGCATGAACCTGAGGTAACGATACACCGAAACGGCTGATTGTTGTTGCTGAGTGTAACATTTGCAACGGTTAGCGTGTCGTTTGTAGTGCCACTATATTGCCCAACACTATTCAAATTTTGAAAACCGACTCCGAGGTCTGTTTGCCATTGGTACGTTGCGTTGGGACTGGTGGAGCCAACAATGAATTGGGCGTTGTTGTTGATGTTTATAGTTTGGTTATTAGGCTGCGTGT
Source organism: Bacteroidota bacterium (assembly GCA_900299295.1). Taxonomy (GTDB): domain Bacteria; phylum Bacteroidota; class Bacteroidia; order B-17B0; family Aurantibacillaceae; genus AM-1111. The sequence continues at coordinate 2,325 of OMJH01000174.1, read as the reverse complement.
TGACTGTTAATTGACAACCATTGTATAAATCGGTTATTTCTTGTTGCGTTAATACCCTGTTCCAAATCGCAATATCATCAATCTTGCCATTAAAAAAATCCATATCGTTTAAAACGCGCGTACCAAAATAAAATGATTGACTGATTGTATTCCAATTCGGCATTGCCGCGCTACCCAAATTAGTATTGTCTAGATAAATGGTTGAGTTAAGCCCGTTAAAAGTGCAAACCAAATTGTGCCAGCTATTGTCAATCAATGGGTAAACGGGAAAGTCATCTGCCCATCCTTGATTGGAAATAATGTTTGGGCCTATTGCAATCATGTATGCGTTACTAGTATTAGCGGTACCATATGACAATAGACAGCCGCCAATTCCAATTCTTTGAAACCAAATACTTATCGTTCGTGCTGATATACCGAGAGGTAAATTGTTTTGTAGAGGATTAATATTGTCATTTGAGCCGTCGAAACTGTATGCTTGATTTAGGTTTCCAAAACGATCTTGTGTTAACGTCGCACCATTAACTATTCCATTATTCCCATTGCCGCTTTCATCGTTGGCATTACCATTAAACGGCCACCAACCTACTAACCCGTTTGTTGGCACATAACTCGGCACAGTTTGCGCCATGCTTGCAGTAATCAATCCCAGCGTTGCTACTGCGGTCATCAATAAATTTTTTCTTTTCATTTTTTAAGGTTTGTTTTTCTACTCTGCCCCGCAGTAGAGTTTTAATAAAAAAATCAGCGTGGGACAGATAGCCACCTGACTAGAGGTACCGCGAAGCACCCGAATACAAGTAAACTAAAGCCCACGCCTTGACGTGAGCGTTCAGTATCTTCTTGTATTCTTGATGAAATTCGCGGTTTCCTAGTCAAGATTCAACTAACGCTAATATTTTATGTCAGACATTTAGTCTGTTTTTTTTATATCATTCTTTATTTTTTATTACTTCAAAATTAGTGATTTCGCCATATCATTTCATCTTTGTTTTATGTATACGTTTTCATTCGTCAGAAACTTCCAAAGCCGTAAGGTAATTTTTCAACGCGAATAACGTCTACGCTGTAAAAACCGAAATCTTCCACCACCTTTCCGGTAATGGAATAAACAGCCTTACCGCGTAAGGGATGTTGCCGTGCTACGAGTGGAAAATGGGTGGTGTCAAAAAAATAGCCATCCCGATCGAGAAAAGTACCGAAGAACATGTGATCTCCCCGAACGGTACGCACGGGCTTAGATGTTACGTAATAACCGGCGATTTCAATTATTTTTCCCAGGTGAGCACCCAGCTGCGCCGCATTCAGCGTATGTGTAAGTGGATTGCGCAGCAATGAAAAAGGCGACGCTAATGGGAAGCCTAACAATTCAATTTCGTCCAGCACGTCGTCGAATGCGCCGTGGTCAAGTTCGGGCAGCCGCAGTTCGGTCGCGAATTCCTCCTGAAAAAGTGAGCTGCTATTTTCGGTCTGTAATTGTTTTGCGGATGTTCCCGGACTCATACCAGGAATGCGCAGCAGTTCCCAGAGCAATTCTTTTTTTGACTGACCGGTAAAACGAAAAGCACCCACCCGTATCAGTAAACGGAGCTGGGTTCCACTTACGCGCACACGTTTTGCGACATCGTGTAACCCGAGGAAATTCCCGTTTCGCTCTCGTTCATTCAACAGATCTGCGATCAGCTGTTGTTCGAGTTCGGCTATCAGTCCAAGCCCCAGAAAAATATCGGTTCCCTTAATTCCGGTGAGTATTTCGCTTTGATTGATGCACGGGGGATGAATTGTTGCGCCGGCCATCCGCGCCTCGTGTACATAATATTCTGTTCTGTAAAATCCGCCGAAATTATTAATTACACCCACCATGAATTCGAGCGGATAATGAGCTTTGAGAAACAGGCTCTGATAACTTTCCACCGCGTACGAAGCGCTGTGGCCTTTGGAAAAAGAGTATCCTGCAAAACTTTCAATCTGACGCCACACTTCTGCTGTGAGTTCTTCGCTGTATCCGCGCGCATGGCAATTACGAAAAAAGTTATCGCGTATTTTTTGAAATTCTTCGCGTGAACGGAATTTGCCCGACATGCCTCGTCGCAGAACATCTGCTTCCGCCAGTGATAATCCGGCAAAGTGATGCGCAACACGTATCACATCTTCCTGAAAAACCATCACGCCGTAGGTTTCACGAAGTAAGTCCAGTAAACACTCCGGGGTATTGAGCATGCGTACCGGATTATGAAAACGCTGAATGTATTCACGCATCATGCCGCTTTGTGAAACGCCGGGACGAATGATGGAACTCGCAGCAACGAGTGTAACATAATCATC
>OMJH01000173.1 GCA_900299295.1 Bacteroidota bacterium | reverse complement strand
GGTTCAAAAACACCAAAATCAGAAAGAAAAATCTCAAAAGGATGGACCTTAAAACTTAATTGGCTTACCGCATCTAAAAAACGAGCTTCTTTTTTACCCTCCAAATCAAAAGGCATGTGTAAGGTAATGTGTGCAGGGGATCGGAGCGCGCCCCGGGTGTTGAAATTCAACGAAAGTTCTTGCTTAAGACCCATTAATTCTTGCTGAAGCGGATTAGGTGGGACAATGGCAATAAAGTATTTATTTTTCTCCATTCTTATTTGCAAAAATAACAAACCAATTCTTGCTTTTTTACCTTCAAACCACTTTCCGTTATTAGATTTTGATTTCGTACTTTTAACTAAACTCCAAAAATGAAAAATCTCACTCTAACACTCTGTCTCGTTTTCTCCATAAGTTTATTTTGTCAAAAAGAAAACAATGAAATACAATTTGAACACCAAAGCTGGTCAAAAATTTTAAAAAAAGCCGCTTCCGAAAAAAAAATCATCTTTTTAGATGCTTATGCATCATGGTGCGGTCCCTGTAAATGGATGGCGAAAAATGTTTTCACTAACAGCGAAGTTGCAACCTATTACAACAAAACCTTCGTCAACGCAAAAATTGATATGGAAAAGGACGAAGGGCCCGATCTCGCCTCAAAATACGGCGTTATTGCCTATCCAACTTTTTTATTCATAGATGGAAACGGAAAAGTACTTCATCGCATTTGCGGAGGGATGGAAGCAGGGGATTTTATTAAGCAAGGTAAAAAAGCACTGGACATCAACGAACGGTATTCGGCAATTGAAGCCTCATACACAAAAAATAATCAATCGGAAACTAATGCATTTAACTATTTTACAGCTGCAGAATTAGCATGCGTTGATGTTTACCAAGAGGTTAAAAATTATCTCGACCGAACTAAAAAAGACCAGTTGTTCTCTGAAAAAAATTTCGGCATCATTGAGCATTTCACAAATGATTTTACCCACGCCTCATTTAGCTACCTGCTTGACAATTACGATAAAGGCGTTAGCTTGTTCGGCAATAAAAGAATAGATGAAAAAATAACCAATGTTTATCAATCCGCCATTGTTGATGCGTGCAGAGAAGGTAATGACAAATACCTTGAAGTGATTCGCGCACATTTTAACGCACAAAAAAACACGCCGATAAAAAAGCTTAATATTTTCGCAGACATGAATTGGGCGAGAGAAACCGGTGACACTTCTGCTTTTTTTACCAGCTCAATTGAATACGCCGATAATTTCCTTCAAGAATCTGCCGGTGAATTAAATAATCTGGCATGGACTTTTTATGAAGCAACCTCAACAAACAGTTATTTAAATAAAGCGTTGAAGTGGGCAGAACGATCAATTGAAATTGAGGAAGGATATTCCAATATGGACACCTATGCGCACTTATTGTTTAAAGCAGGGAAACTTGAGGAGGCGCGCAAACAAGCTCAATCTGCCATTGAAATAGGTAAAAAAATGGGCGAAAATGTTGCAGGTACGGAAGCACTTTTGGCTGTCATATCTGAACGGCTAAAAAATTAAATAATACCTTTGGTTAACTAAAAAAACAAGCACATGCTATCAAAGAAAGTATCTGAAGCACTGAACAAACAAATTGAACTTGAAGCCAGCTCTTCGCAATTTTATCTTGCCATGGCAAGCTGGGCCGAAACGCAAGGACTGAATGGCATCGCTGCCTTCCTGTATCATCATGCAGACGAGGAACGAATGCACATGCTCAAACTGATCAAATTCGTGAATGAGCGCGGGGCACACGGTGTTGTACCTTCCTTGAAGCAACCCACAACAATATTTAAATCTGTAAAGTCAGTTTTTGATTTGGTGCTGGAGCATGAAATAAAAGTAACGAATGAAATCAATCATCTGGTCGATATTTGTCTGAAGGAAAAAGATTACACAACACACAATTTTCTTCAGTGGTATGTAAGCGAACAAATAGAAGAGGAAGCATTGGCAAGAAAAATTGTGGATAAACTTAACCTCATCGGAAATGACAAGGGTGGAATATATTTCTTCGATCGCGATCTCGAAACGCTTGCCTCTGAAGGAGGAGCCGACGGAGGAGCTGAAAGTAATCAGAAATAAAAGGATAACAATTACGAAATAAAAAAGGGGAAAGTCTCCCCTTTTTTTATTTTCAAAAAAATCTTTTAGGAATTTTTGAAGTCGCTATCCGCGGCTGCCAAACTTCATCAAGAATGCTTTGATAAAGTCATCCAACTCCCCGTCCATGACATCCTGAACGCCACTGGTTTCGTAAGCGGTTCTTACATCTTTCACGAGCTTGTACGGATGAAATACGTAATTACGTATTTGCGAGCCCCATTCAATTTTCATTTTACTGTCTTCAATGGCCGCCCGAGCCTCATTGCGCTTGCGCATTTCCATTTCGTACAATTGCGATTTGAGCATTTGCATCGCGCGCTCACGATTGGCTAATTGTGAACGCTCGATCTGGCAAACAACAACAATACCTGTTGGTTTATGCAGTAATTGAACTTTCGTCTCCACTTTGTTTACATTTTGTCCGCCTGCACCACCAGAACGAGAAGTACTCATTTCAATATCATTTGGATGAATATCAATTTGAATGGAATCATCAACAATCGGATAAACGAAAACGGAAGCAAACGAAGTGTGCCGTTTTGCATTCGCATCAAAGGGTGAAATTCGTACAAGACGGTGAACACCATTTTCACTTTTAAGAAATCCGTAAGCAAAATCACCTTCAATTTGCAAGGAAACGGATTTAATTCCCGCCACATCACCAGCGTTAAGATCCAGCTCACTTACTTTAAATCCTTTTTTCTCCGCCCACATGATGTACATGCGCATCAGCATGCTGGCCCAGTCGCAACTCTCCGTTCCTCCTGCGCCGGAATTGATTTGTAAGATACAACCCAGCGCATCTTCAGGACCACTGAGCATATTCTTAAACTCTAAAGTTTCAAGTTGTTTGTTGGCGGCGACAAATGCTGACTCGCATTCCGCTTCCGTTGCCTCGTCTGCTTTAAAAAACTCGTAATAGGTATTTAAATCCTCAACGCTACGCGTGAGCTCCTCGTAAGCAATAACCCAACTTTTTTTTATTTTGATTTTCCTGAGTAATTCCTCGGCTTTCTTACTATCGTCCCAAAAATCGGGCGCCAGTGTTTTTTCTTCCTCCTCGGCTACTTCTTTTTTCTTACGATCGAAGTCAAAGAAACCCCCTTAACGCCTGCTGGCGATCATTCACCTCTTTAAGTTGGTCAGATGTAAACATAGAATAATTTTTATTCGCAAAGATAGTCTTTTACAACTCAATTTGAATTTACCTTGAAAAAGTATTTCAATTTATTAAGTTCAATGAGATAGTTTGATTCTGATTTTTCCGATTTTTCAATTATCATTTTTTGAAACGTCGCTTTTTCTTTAGAATTTGGGAATCTACCTGCATCAACCACCATAAATATCAAACACCAATTTTGCCAAACCTTTTTGAATTCCGCACTTTTTCCCATATTAATTTTGCCGAAGTATTTTCTCAACTTTTTTTCTCCTGCAAGAATTGCTTTTTCTCGGTTTCCAAGGTAGTGAGTAGTGATGTAACGAGTTATTCTTGTGCTAAGTTCTGAAGTTGTTAGGAATGCTGATGGTTTTAACTCCAGACTGATTGTGCTTTGCGTAAACTTTTTTAAAATACGGGTTGGCGTTTTATAATTTTTATTCTTTATTATTTTTTGATGCTCCTCTTCGGCGATTTTACTCAGCTGGGTATTGTCACTTCGAAAACCAAACCGATAGTAAAACCAATAGGCTCCGGAATGAATCCCTTCAGGATTATTTTTTCCATATTGATACGGCTCTACCGTAAAAACATTAATACCAAATCTTTTGGAATAACACCGCAGCAATTGCGCAAAGAGTACGGCAGACTCTCCTCCACGGTATACTTCAAAAATATTGATGCCGAGTAATGCTTTGTCAAGAAAAATCCAGGCACCACCATAGGCAATCGGTAGTCCATTTTTATACATCATGTAACCTACGTAGGCATCAAACGCGAGTCGATTTTGAGGGCGAAGGTAAAATAAGGCAATTGCGAAGCCTCTGTCGAGGTAATAAAATTCCGTTTCGTTTACAGCGCAGGAGGTGACAGGATCTGTTTCACGCCCCAATGAAGCGAGCATCATTCGGGCGTTTGTTACCAGAAATTCTTTTTGATTTTCACGGATTGGAACAGCTTTTGGCAAAGGAGAATGAATGATTTGTTGCGTGTCCGGCTTTTTTACAATTGAGGAGTGAAAGAAAACCGGATAGGAAATTGAACGTGCTTGTGTTCGGCTGATAAGGTTTTTAGAAAAATCAAGCGTAACGTATACCTGAGCCTTTGCGAAAAGGTGACCGGCCAAGGTAGGATTTGAACTGCTGTGGAAAAGGCGAATCAATTTTTCAGTGGTAATTCTCCTTCCGCACAAAAAACGAAACAGCTTGTTTTTGGACCAGCCACTCGTCAATACTTCCGACTCCGCATCCGGAAATAATAACTGCAAGCTTTCGCCCCAATCCATTGTGTCTTGGCCAAAGGAGTGAAATTGAATTGCATCCGGATAGTTTTTTTGTAACCAGGTTACTAGTTCAAGTGAATAACTGCTCACGAGCGTGGAATTAAAAATACCGCTGTCGTT
>OMJH01000172.1 GCA_900299295.1 Bacteroidota bacterium | reverse complement strand
CGTACCTTTTTTTACTAATTCAATTCTCTTTTCCGAATCATTCAGTAAGTAGGTCATTGCCCCTGATATCTCCTCTACATTCATCGGATTTACATAAAGCGCGGCGTCTGCGCATACTTCCGGCATACTCGTAATATTAGAAGTTATCACAGGAATTTCACTCGCCATAGCCTCAACCAGCGGTATGCCGAAACCTTCAAAGTACGGAACATAAACAAACGCAAAAGCGGCGGAATAAATTTCCTGAAGATCCTGCTCCGGAATTCTACCGGTAATGATAACATCCTTTTTGTGTTTTAGTGATACGTGTGCTGCCTCGATGGATTTCAATCCCCAGAATTCGGGTCCGCACAACACCAGAGAATGCGGCGCTCCTGTGCTTTTCTTAAACGCATCAAAGGCAATTAGCAAACGAACAATATTTTTTCGTGGATGCATGCTGCCGACGTACAAAAAATACGGATTACCATTCGAAAATTTATTTCGAGTTGCCGCATTTTTCAACTCACCGCGTGAGTAAAAACCCTCTGAAATTCCATTGTAAGCTACCTGAATTTTTTCGGATTCAATTTTAAAATGAGCAGCAATATCCTTTTTACTGTATTCGGAAACCGTTAGTATTTGCGCTGCTAACTTGGCAAACTTCGGGAAGAACTTATTATAGTATCGTGAATAAGAACGGCGCAAATCTTCAGGATGATGAAAAAAATTAATATCATGAATTACTGGGAGCTGAGGACACTTTGCGCCAAGCGATAAAAATCCGTCGGGAGAAAAAAACAAATCGGGTTTCATTTGATTGAGCAATGAACGCACCGACCATTCAAACCACAAACGATATAAAATCGGGTGCCGCGCCTGAGGCCATAGTATTATTGGTGTTATGTTATCAGAAAAAATAAACTCTTCTGAAACTTCCCGATCAAATAAAAAAACAAAATGAACTTCGGGATTACGGCGCGTAATCCGTTTCAGCATCTCAAACGAAAATCTTCCGATTCCATCAAGCTGTCCTTGCCGAAGCATTCGGGTGTTAACTGCTATTCGCACAAATTCCGTAAAAACGTAAAATTAATGGAATTATTGCGCAAAGAAATTATTCCGGATGAAACAATAATTACCCTTTGAACTATACCTTTCAAGGCCTATCTTTGCACCCCTCAATTCGCCTCCGTGCAAAAGAAATTTGTCACTAACCTGGCCATCCTGATTTTCATGAATCTACTGATTAAACCCGGGTGGATTTTAATTGTTGAACCCGGTGTGCAAAACATTGTAGGTAATAAGGAATACGGTGAATATTTCGCGCTGTTTAATTTTTCGTTTCTGCTGAATATCCTGCTCGATTTTGGGATAACCAATTTCAATAACAAAAACATTGCTCAAAACAACCAGTTGCTGAGCAAGCATTTTTCCGGACTTTTTGTTTTAAAATTAAGTTTAGCCCTGCTTTATCTCATTGCTACCATCGTCATGGGTCTGATCATGGGTTATGATGTCCGCTATACAAAATTGCTGTTGATTCTCTCCTTCAACCAATTTTTAATTTCAATGATTTTGTATTTGCGCAGCAACTTGCTCGGCCTTCATTTTTTTATCACCGACAGCGTAATCTCAGTCCTTGACCGATTTATCATGATATTGTTTTGCGGCTTGATCCTGTGGACTTCAATAAGCGACATCAAAATGGATATCATGGTTTTTGTTTATACACAAACCTTCTCTTACCTGATTACTGCAGTTATCGCTTTTTTAATCGTATTAAAGAAAACGCAGCACTTCAAATTCTCATGGAACTGGCCGTTTTCACTGATGATCATGAAAAAAAGTTTTCCGTTTGCCATTTTAATCCTTCTGATGACATTTTACAATCGTCTGGATGCTGTGATGATTGAACGCATTTTGCCCAGAGAAAATTTGGCGGATGTAACCTTATTGAAGTCCGCAGAAAAACATCCGGAAAAATTCGTCAATGAAACACAAAAAAAGGAACTGATTGCTGCCAATGAAAGAGAGAGTAAATCGGGTGCTTTTCAGGCAGGTGTATATGCAAAAGCGTTTCGATTGCTGGATGCTGCTAACATGATTGCCTATCTGTTTAGCCTTCAGCTATTACCGGTTTTCAGCAGAATGTTGAAATACCGTGAAAGTGTTGAAGCGCTGGTAAAATTATCCTTCACATTAATCATTACACCCGCCATAGTTGTTGCTGCCGGTTCCTTTTTTTACTCCCGTGAACTATCCATGTTAATTAATAAAAGTGATGAATCGCAGGTGGTGTTTTCTTTACTGATGTGTTGCTTTGTATCCATCTCAACAACCTATATCTTCGGAACCTTACTTACTGCAAACGGAAATTTGAGGCAGCTGAATCAAATGGCCTTATTGGGAATTTGCATCAACCTCAGCTTAAATTTAATTCTTATCCCAAAATATGCCGCGCTTGGTGCAGCAATTTCAAGCCTTACCACTCAAAGTATTACTGCCCTCATTCAGGTGGTCCTTGCCTCAGGAATTTTTAAATTCAGGCTTAATTTACGCTTAATTGTAACTCTTTTTCTTTTTGCCTCCGGTGTCATTCTTTTCAATTTGATCAGTCATCGGTTGGCTGATAGTCCTCAATTCAAAAATTCCTCTTATTTTTGGGTGCTGTGTTTTGCAGGAATGTGCCTTGCCAGTGTTATTTGGGCGTTCGTTGTAAAACTCATCAGCGTTAAATCTTTTTTACGATTTGTGAAGTATAGTTAATGGATAATTCAGATAAAAATATTAACGCAGGCACCTTTAACCTCCTTGGATTTATTTATATCTGGAGGAAACATTTACTAATAATTACAGGTGCAGCAATTGTCTTTTCTGCTTTAGGTTCGTTTCTGATCCGGCCTCAATATAAAGCTGTCTCTAGTCTTTTTGCCATAAAAAGCTTCTCGGCAAGTAAATATCTTACAGAAGAACCACAAGGATACGCTGAAGATTATATGGATATCGGCGATGAGGATGATATAGAAAAGCTGATGCAGATTTTAAACTCAAGTGAACTTCAGGATCTGGTTGTAGAAAAATTTGACTTATACCGTCACTGGTACATTCAGAAAGATGATCCGAACAAGGCAACCTGGATGAGTTTGATGTTTCAGGAAATGGTGGTGTTTAAACGTACCGATATGATGTCGGTTAAAATTGAAGTTTATGATTTTTCTCCGGATACGGCCGCACAAATCGCAAATGCCATTGCCGTTTTCTCTGACACCGTAAAAAATAGATATACACGCAGAATTGCCTTGGAAGCACTGAACATCATCAAAGACGAATACGATAAATCATTGCGCTACATGCAAATGCTGGAAGACAGTATGCAGAAATTAAGGGCAAAAGGAATTTTAGAATACAATCTGCAGGTTCAGGCCTTAACGCGTAGTTTAGGAAAAGCACTTGCCGGGAACAATGCAGGCGGAGCGGACAAAATTGATCAGCGATTGAAAACGTTTCAGGACTATGGTGGCCCTTATTTTAATTTAACCAATGAGGTTATGTTACAAAAGGAGCGTCAGGTATTTTTAAAAACCAAACTTGATGCAGCTTTTTTGAATGCAACACGTAATTTACCTAGCAATGTTCAGGTTCAGAAAGCAAAAGTACCTGACAAAAAATCAAAACCTATTCGCTGGATAATTGTTTTTGTTTCGGCATTGTCTGCGTTTGTTGGGGCGGTTTTGGTACTCGCTGCAATGGTTCGCTTTAAGGAGTTTAAAAAAAAAATGGCAACAACATTTTGATGGCTGCAGGTAATATAACAATTGTGCGTGTCTTGAAGGGGAAATGGAAGCATGTTGCGATAATCGCAATAATTGCATTGCTCGTTAGTGTTATCATTTCCATGCCTTTTATAATGGAACCACGCTACAAATCGGAAGCTGTAGTTTATCCTTCTAACCTTGCTCCATTTTCACTTGAATCGCCTACAGAGCAATTAATGCAATTGTTACAAAGCCGCACATTAAAGGCAAAGGTGCTACAGGATCAGCAATTATGGAAAAATTACAAATTGGATACACTTGACCCGAAATTCGATTTCAATTTTAATCAGGTTTTTGATGAAAATGTACGTTTCAACCAAACCCGTTTTGAGTCCGTAAATATTGAAGTGTTTGACAAGGATCCACTTAAAGCCCAGCAAATTAATGTTTCAATACTGAAGTGCGTAAATGAATTGGTAAAAAAAATACATGACGAAAAAACTGGAGAATTTATTGAAATGTATGGTCTACAACTTTCTAATAAACGTAAGAGTATAGATTCTGTAGATAGAGCGATGCAGGAGCTTCGAAATAAATTCGGTATTCTCGATTACGAAATCCAGGCCAAGGAGGCGTCAAAAAATTATTATCAGGCACTTGCGTCAGGAAAAAATCCGGGCTCCTTAACCTCTCTTAATGAAGAGATGCGTCAGCTCCGCGAAAATGGTGGAAGGTATAAAGTGATGAACGAAATGTTGGAAAAGGAGATCAAACAATATGAACTAATAAAAAAAGAGTACGAAGAAAAAATTAGAGATATGGAAAAAAAATTCTCCTACACCTCTATTGTTTCAAATCCAAACATCCCCGTCACCAAATCCTGGCCCGTGCGCTGGCTGATTTCTTTGGTGTCCGTGTTGTCGGCAATATTTGTTGCCTGCCTATACTACATTATCGCAGACCGATTAAAAAAATCAGTGAATACATGATCCATGCTGGTTCGGAATAAAAATATCATTTTATTCTATCTGCTCTGCCTGCTGAATATCTTCGGACTGTTTTATTTTCTGATTAATAAAAAAAACTTATTTTTCACCTATAGTCTTCTGCCCGCAGCGATTCTCATCGTTTTTCTTGCCCTATTTAAAATGGATACACTGATAAAGGGAGTCGTTTTTTTTACCCCGCTCTCCGTTTCATTAAAGGACCTTGGAATAATTGATGACTCATTTGATTTGAGTATACCCACTGAACCCATACTTGCAGGTATCATGCTGATTTTTCTTTTCAACGAAATACATAACGGATTCACTGACAAAAAAATCTGGAGACATCCGGTAACCATTATCATCCTGTTACAGATTTTTTGGACAACAATCACGACTGTAACCAGTTCAATGCCATTGGTTTCTTTCAAGTTTCTTGTCGCAAAAATATGGTTTATTACTACCGCCTATTTTTTGATGAATTCACTTTTTCGTGAAAGAAAAAATCTTTTTCAGTTTACCTGGCTCTACATCATTCCTTTCGCAGGTGTAATTATGTACACCATTGTCAATCATAACCAGCAGGGATTTACGGAAGACGCCGCTGATTGGGTGGTGAAACCATTTTATAACGACCATACCTCATACGGCGCGATGCTTGCCTTGTTCATTCCCTTTCTCGTCGGATTTATTTTTTTAAAAGGTATCCAAAGCCATTTGCGATTACTCATTTTTTTTGTGTTCTGTTTGTTTATTCTCGGGTTGATTTTATCTTTTACTAGAGCTGCCTGGATTAGTATTTTTGCCGCCTTGGCAATCGGCCTGACAATGTTTTTCAGAATTCGTTTTGGCGTTTTACTTTCATTATTTGTTGCTTTACTGGGAGTTTTCTTCCTTTTTCAGTCCGAAATTACCATAGCACTTTCAAGCAATCGTACAGATTCTAACGGTGATTTAACCGAAAACGTGCAGTCTATCAGTAACATTTCAACAGATGCATCAAACGTTGAACGGATTAACCGCTGGAACTCTGCATTGCGTATGTTTTCTGAACGACCTGTATTTGGTTTTGGACCCGGAACCTATATGTTTCAATATGCTCCTTTTCAAAAATCTTCCGAACGTACTATAATAAGCACTAACGCCGGTACCGGAGGAAATGCGCATAGCGAATACCTGG
>OMJH01000171.1 GCA_900299295.1 Bacteroidota bacterium | reverse complement strand
TTTTTAAAGTTTTTACTTTTGATTTTAGATACTTCTTAATACGTTTTTCTGTTATTTCATATCTTTTTACAGCGAGGGCGGTATTTCCTCCTTTTAAATTTGTTGGATAATTTGAAGAGGATGCAATAATTTTTATTTTTATTTCTAATTTATTGATGAATTCTTTGGCTATTTGAGCTAGAAAATCATTTATTTCTGAATCATCCTCAAAATCATATAAATTGTTTTTGAATACATAGCGGAATCGAGAAAATTCGGAAATTGTATTTTTTGAATTTGATTTGTTTTTGATTGTCTCGTTCAACTTTAAAGAATCATTAAGTTCAGGATGGACCATATTTACATCCGGGAGTTGAATGGATTTTTCAATCATTTCATAAGTTACCTCATTATCAACATGAATTGTATTTGTATAAAATTCATGAAGGTTTAATTGATAGGAGAAAAAATAGGTTTTGTTGGGTTCAAGAATCAAAATATATGAGCCGTCTTTTTTCGGTTTGTATAATCCGGCGATTTGCTTTGAAATGCTTTCATAAACAAATATGGTGATATCATCATTTTTTGAAAGGGATGTTATTTTACCGGTAAACACGGCCAATCTATTGTTTTCTTCTGATGAAATTTCACCGAGATTTATTGCGTAAATGTCTTGTTCACCATGTCCGCTTAAGTCTTCGTGCGCAGAAGCGTAGTATGAACGATTTCCGCTTACAGATGAAATAAAATAATCATCATCGTCCGTAGTATTAATCGGGTAGGGCATCGGTGTGCAGCTGGTAAATTTCCCGTTTGTATCCAGTGCGGCAAAAAACACGTCCAATCCGCCCATCGACGAATGCCCTTCTGATGAAAAATAAAAGTTAAGGCCATTCACATGCATCCATGGACATTCTTCATCATATTCTGTATTGATTACTGGTCCAAGATTTTCAGCAGGCAACCATTTCTCATTGATATTCTTTGATTGATAAATGTCTTTTCCTCCAAATCCTCCTTTACGATTGCTTACAAAATAAATGGTGTTACCATCATTGGCAAAGCAAGCGCCTGATTCATCCTGTTCAGAATTAATGGGTGATGGAAATTTAACAGGAACTGTCCAATCATTTCCGTCAAAATTTGAATAAAACAAATCACCTCTGCCCTCGACACCTCGTCTGATTATTATTGTTCTGGCGTCTGGAGTTACATACACCGCGCGTTCGTTTTCAGCCGTATTTATATTTTCAGATATTTTCTTCGGACTTGACCAGCTGCCATCTTTGTTTTTCATTGAAATATAAATATCTTCATTAAATAAATCGTTGTTAAGGTCTTTTGTACCTGTAGCATCAGGTCCGGCTTTAGTGCATATAATCATCTTTTCTCCATGCAATAGGAGTGGTGAAATTTCCGACCATTGACTGTTTATTGAATTACCTACATTTTGTATTTCTACTGCAAAGGGATGTTTAGTTTTTTCCCTTGCGGTTATTGACATCTGTTTTTTATGTTCGATTAATTTTATTTCATCGGGAAATTTTTTTTTGTCAATGAATGAGCTATAGGAAGCGAGCATATTTAGCGCTTCATCAAATTTGTAATCTAAATGATAAGCTTGCGCAAGATAAAAGTAAACTTTTGCAGGGGCTCGAACCTCGGAAGGTTCAGTTTCAGTGTATCTCTCTGATACATTTGAAATTGCCTTGAGTAGAAATTCTTCTGCTAAATGTTTTTTTGATGGGTGATGCAAATAACATTTTCCGATTTTGTAATTGATATTTTGATTTGTGGAGTCAATTTTATACGCTTCAAGGTATGCGGTAAGGGCCTTTAGATAATGTTTTTCTTCAAAAAGATGATTGCCTTCAGTAAAATACGAATTGTATTTTTCAATTTGTGCATTAACCGAAATAAAAAAAATACACCCGAGGTAAAACAGAGTGTTTTTTAAATTCATTTGGTATGAATTAAATATCTCGATCAATTGGCCATTGTTCAAGGTAGTCGGCTATTTTTCTAAGAAAACTTCCACCCAGCATGCCATCTACCCAGCGATGGTCATATGACAAGGATAAAAACATCATATGACGAATACCGATTAAATCTCCCTGTGGGGTTTCAATTACGGTAGGTTTTTTCTTTATTGTTCCAACAGCGAGAATGGCAACCTGCGGCTGATTAATTATTGGCGTTCCCATAACGTTGCCAAATGAGCCAACATTTGATATGGTAAAAGTCCCTCCTTGAATGTCGTCGGGTGCAAGTTTATTGGATCTAGCTTTTTTTGTAAGTTCATTCACTGATTTGGTAATGCCGAGCAGATTTTTTTCATCGGCATTTTTAATTACCGGAACAATTAGATTTCCGCTGGGCAAAGCCGCAGCCATTCCAATGTTGATGTTTTTTCTTTTGATAATTTGTGTTCCGTCTATTGAAACATTGATCATAGGAAAATCACGAATAGCCTTAACGCATGCTTCAATAAAGCAAGGTGTGAAGGTGATTTTTTCTCCTTCCCTTTTTTCAAAATTATTTTTTATCCTGTCACGCCAATTCACAAGATTAGTTACGTCTGCTTCAACAAATGAGGTTACGTGCGGAGACACATGCTTACTCATTACCATATGATCGGCGATCATTTTGCGCATTCGGTCCATTTCAAAAACTTCATCACCTCCATTAATTGAAACTGTAGGTTTTGAAAAGTTTTGCTGCTGACCGTTTGATGAATATTCAGCAGCTTGTTTGGTTGGTGTTTTTACCGATGCAGCTTCAACGGATTGCCCGTTGCCTCGGTTTGGAAGATAAGAGAGAATGTCGGATTTTGTTACTCTTCCGTCTTTTCCGCTGCCTTTAAGTGAATCTAATTCCTGTTGTGAAATTCCTTCCGATTTGGCGATA
This sequence comes from Bacteroidota bacterium, assembly GCA_900299295.1. Lineage (GTDB taxonomy): Bacteria > Bacteroidota > Bacteroidia > B-17B0 > Aurantibacillaceae > AM-1111. The sequence continues at coordinate 6,143 of OMJH01000171.1, read as the reverse complement.
TTTTTAACTAGGGGAGAATAAAATCTTCCCGCAGAATTTGACAATATGACAACTTCTTTCTCTTCGGATGTTACTGGTGTAACTTGCTGAATGCGGGTCGACTCAACCGCAACTTGTGTTGGTTTTGCGGCTGAAGCGGAACTTGTATCCGCAATTCCACCTGAAATCTGAGCAATCACAGCACCAACTTGTATTACATCCCCTTCTTTGAAGAGTTTTTTAACCAAAGTTCCTTCAAAAGGGGAAGGTATTTCAGAATCAACCTTATCGGTTGCAATTTCCAGAATTACCTCATCCATTTTTATGGAATCACCTTCATTTTTAACCCAGCGGATAATAGTGGCTTCTGCAACGCTCTCGCCCATTTTGGGCATTGTTAATTCCTGATATGACATCTTTTTATACTTACGCTATTGGCAAAAATAAGGTAAAATTTGAATAATTCAATTCAAGAGTATTACTTAAACGCCGCAAAATTTGAATTCTGAAATTTAAGGATTTATTTTGGCTTAGGTGGCTTTATGTATGCCTCCACATATTGATACCTTTCATATTCACGAATCTTTTTTCGATAATCTTTGGTGTATCCCGGACCATCTACTAGCGTGTTTAGTTCAAAGGTGATTTTTGAGGCGTTAATTCCTTTGTCTACAAGATGTTCTTTTAGTTTGCTTTCCAATGTTTCTCCACGCATTTTTGCGAGGGCTATTAAGCCACCTGCATAACTTGTTGGAATATGAGAAGCACAGGCCTTAATAACAACGGTGATTTCTCCTGTTCGCACAATACTGGAGTCAATTGAATCGAGAAATTGCGGATAATTACGAAAATGTTCAATTTCTGTCATGTTGAACTCGAAATAATGATAAAATTTGCCATTAACAAGCGAGTCTACGTTATAGGTTTCTTTCGAGGTACTTACGTAAATTGTTTTTAACACTTTCTTTTTTCCCTGGCCAATAGTACTGAGTAATTCAGGCTCCCCAATAAATTCCCGAAACGATGCAGTCACACGATAATTTTTTCCGGATTCAAGTATAATACTGTCTTTGATTCCCCTTTCGTTTGCAACCAGTTCAAGGGGTGTAAAACTTGGTGTCTGGCCTGCCGCCAGATCTTCTTCTATTTTAATTTTTGCACCCGGTTCGGCTCTAAAATTTCGAAGGTCAATCACTTTTATTGAAACGTTGGTAAACTGTTTGGTCTTTGATTCAGCCACAATTTTCTGAGGTTCTTTATAAATTATTTCCCTGTCAATAACAGAATAATCTGAGTCGCTTTTTATTTCCACGGCATCAATGAAAAATTTTTGATCATCTAGCTCATAGGTAAAAAGGTAGGAGTTTTCCGGTGAGAGGATGGTTACAAAATTTCCATTTCGTTGTGGTCTGTAGATTCCCTGAATTTCCTGGGTTTGTGTATTGGTTACGGTAATTGTAATTCCATCAGGGATTGCGATACCTTTTTCATGTATAATATGACCTTTGAAAAGTGTTAGCGGGATTGATTCGAATTCGGAAACCCCGCTGTTGATGGTAAGTTCATAAATATCTTGTTCTCCATAACCATCTAATGCCTCATGCGCTGAGGCATAATACGCTCTTTTTCCGTCAGGAGAAATAATGTAAAACTCCTCGTCATCGGTAGTGTTAATTGGGTAGGGTAGGGCTTTGACTTCACCATAAGGGTCTCCCGAAGAGTCGAGTTTCACTTCAAAAATATCAAATCCTCCCATTGTATTATGGCCCTGAGAACTAAAATAAAGTACATTTCCTGATGGTGGAATGAATGGCGATTCTTCTGCAAATGGCGTATTAATGATTTCACCGAAATTGAATGGTTTACTCCAATTGCCATTTGGTAGTTTTTTACATCTGTATAAATCACGTTCTCCGATTCCGCCGGGTCGGTCACTAACAAAATAAAACGTATTTCCATCCGGGCTCAGGCAAGCGCTGGGCTCCCAGTATGTACTGTTAATTTCTGAACTCATTTTAACAGGGCTTGACCATTCCACACCATTCCAATATGATTGATATAAATTACCGTCGCCTTTATCATCACGGTAAAGAATCAGGGTTTGCCCGTTAGGTGATAAAGCTACGGTTGCCTCATGAGAAAAGGTATTTACATTTCCCGGCAAAGTATCCGGTTTTGACCATGTTCCGTCAGGGTTTTTATAACACACAAAAATATCTTCAAAAAAACCGTCATCATCTGTAAGAATTCCCATGGCTGCTCCTATTGATAACGGACCAGCATAAGTAAATAACATCATTCGTTCGTCTGCAGAAATTAAAGGAGATATCTCATTATATTTTGAATTTACACTGTCGCCCATGTTTGTAATAGTTACATCGGCAGGTTCCAACCATCTTTCTTTACCAGTTAAACTCATTTTAATGTAACGATCAACAATTTTTTCTTCTTCCGGATATTTGGTAATGTCAATCGTATTTTTATACTGCTCATATATTTTAATGGCTTCATCAAATTTGTAATCCAAATGCAAAGCGTTTGCGTAATAAAATAAAGCCATTGGAGGAGCTGTTTTACTCACAGGATCTTCGTCGTTATTTTTTTTCGAAACATTTTTTATGGCAACTGCGAGATAATTTTCTGCAAGATGTTTTTGGTTGGGGTGTTTAAGATAGCATTGACCGATTTTATAATTCAGGTAGGCATTGGTTGAGTCAATTTTATACGCAAATTGATACTGTGTTAACGCCTTCATGTATAAATTTTCGAGTAATAAATGATTACCCTCACTAACATATTTGCGATAATCTCCGGCTTGGGATTGGCTAAACAAGGTAAAATGAACGATCGTGAGTATGAAAATAAAACGTAATGCCATAATTCTAATCTAAAAATTAATGGTAAAGGTCTTAAATTTAGAGCTAAAAAGCAATTTTTTCGATTTGAATGGGAATAAATGAAAATTTATTTTATTGCGTATACTATAAGCATTACTTTTTCAACTAATAATTTTGCCGTTGACGCACTACATGCATAGTTGTTTAAAATAACAGAAATAGAGCAAGTTTGCTTTGATTGGTTGTTAAGGTAACCACAATACGCCCTTACCCGTTCAATATACCCGCTTTTTGCATGCAGGTTATTTTCCAAAACGGTTCCCTTGCCAATACCTGCCAAACTTCCTGATATTCCGGATATGGGTAATGAATTATAAATTGGCTTAAACAACAATGAGTCTTTACTGATTATTGTTAGAATCCGGCTTTGTTGTTCCGGAGTAATACCGTTTGATCGGGATAAGCCGCTTCCGTCTGAAATGAAAATTGCTTTTGTGTCAATTCCTCTAGATTTCCAAAATTCTTCAACTGCGGCTATCCCATTAATTGTGTTCCCCCTTTTGTTTTTTTTCAATCCCAATGTTTTAAGAAGTGATTCAGCATATTGGTTATTGCTTTTCAGATTGCAGTAATAAACAATTTTGTCTAAAGTGGGAGATAAATGAGTAAATAGTTCTGTCGTGGGTCTATCGTTTTTTTCGACTTTGCAATTTCCATTTACTGATATTTCATTTTTTTGTAAAATTTTTTTTAAAGATTTTGCGAAATATAATGCAGGGTTTGGAAGCGCTGCTTCCACCTCAAAAGAATCTTTTAATGGCGGAATAAAACCTCCGATTTTACGTGTTTTTTCATATGGACTACCGTAAACGACAGCATTATCCTTTTTACCCGCTGCCACCACTTCGCTGTCAAAGTTTAAATCAATTAGGTCAGAACTCAATGGTAAAAGCTTGGCTTCTGTATCAATGTCCTTGCTATTGAAATAAAGTGAAAATTTATTATCCATGTATGATAGACCGTCGGCACCTGCTCCATAGTAATTTCCGATATCAGACCATATCCAATTGTCGGGTAAATCGTTTTCAAAGCAGGAATTGTCAGCAATTATATTTCCGTTTATTTTTTTTATTCCTTTCTTGAGCAGTATTTCAAGAAATTCATTGACTACAGAAGTTGAATCATTTTTTTTTCGAAAATACTGGGATGCAAGGCTAGGATCGCCGCTTCCGATAATTATTAGGTCTCCGTTTAATGTACCGCTAGAATTTTCAATTTCTCCGGTAAAAACAAGTTTCGTTTTGTATTGAAAGTTTTTACCCAGTATCCCGATAGCGGCACCGGTTGTTAGAATCTTCATCGTGCTTGCAGGGATTAGGGATTTTTTTGCGTTGTATTCAAAGACCATTTTACCTGATTTTACCTCTGTGAGGCAAATCCCAAGTGTGGCGCTTTCAAAATCAGAATTCTGAAGCAATTGATCAATTTGTATTTTTGCCTGATTTGCTGAAATTTGCCCTTGCATTGAAATAAACGCATTCAGCAAAAAAAAATAGATTAGTATTCGGGGTTTAAAATCAGGTTTCATTTTATGGATGTTAACGCATCAATTCTACTGGCAAATAAAAGGTCTCTTTCTGTAATTGAATTTTTTTTGTTAAAGGTATATAAGCGAATATAAATATTGTTGTAACAATTTGTCCAATCGGGATGGTAATCAAGTTCACTGTCAATTAATGCAACTTTTTTCATGAATTCATAAGCATCATTAAAATCTTTAAAGGTTGATTCTTTTTCTAGACCTAGATTATTTTTAATCCACATAAATTTGAATAGCAATCAAATTTAAAAATTCAATATCAATCCCTTACCTTTGGTTTAAAATATTTGAAAATGATTGACTGTAATAATCCTCAGATAAAATCCTGGAAATATGTTTCAGCTGACTCGGATTTTTCAATTCAAAATTTACCATTTGGAATATACATTGATGTTTCTGGTAAAAAAATTGCTTGTTCTGCGATAGGAGATGAAATTATTGATCTTGCGATCTTACACCAGCTAGGTTATTTTAATGGAATACAGCTTCCTGAAAAAATTTTTCAATCAGAATTTCTTAATAATTTTATTGCTTTGGGTAAAAGTTTAACCCGTTCGGTTCGTCAGCGGCTCTCTGATTTGCTTAATGAAAATAACGATGTGCTGAAAAAGGCAACAGAACATCATTCTTCAATTTTTAAAAAACAAACAGAGGTGGTCATGTCTCTTCCCGTTCAGATTGGCGACTATACTGATTTTTATTCAAGCATTGATCATGCTACCAATGTGGGAAAGATGTTTCGCGATCCGCAAAATGCCTTGTTGCCCAATTGGAAACATTTGCCGGTTGGTTATCACGGCCGTGCAAGTTCTATTTGTGTTTCCGGGCATCAATTTCATCGCCCAAAAGGTCAAACTAAACCTGCCGATGTTGAACAACCCGTTTATGGACCTACGCGTTTATTGGATTTTGAGTTAGAAACAGCATTTATTATAGGGAAAAAAACTTCAATGGGGGAGAGTGTTTCAACTGAAAATGCCTCCGATTATATTTTTGGAATGGTATTATTTAATGATTGGAGCGCAAGGGATATTCAGACCTGGGAATATGTTCCGCTAGGTCCCTTTCTCGCAAAAAACTTTGCCTCAACAATTTCTCCTTGGATAATAACGCTTGATGCACTTGAGACCTTCCGAGTTCCCGGTTATAATCAGGACCCTAAAGTTTTGCGATATCTTCAATATGAAGGTGAAAAAAATATTGATATACGTCTTGAAGTTGCAATTCAACCGCAAAATGGAATTGAAACGCATATATGTACAAGTAACTACAAATACATGTATTGGACAATGGAACAGCAGCTGGCACATCACACAGTGAATGGTTGTAACATCAATGTAGGAGACATGATGGCCTCAGGTACAATTTCGGGACCGGAACCAAATGAATACGGAAGCATGCTGGAATTAACGTGGAGAGGTACAAAGCCGCTGACACTTAAAGACGGAAGTGAGCGTAAATTCATTAATGACGGTGATACAGTGATAATACGTGGACATTGTGAAAGAAATGGTGTTCGTGTTGGATTCGGCGAATGTAAAGCTACAGTATTACCCGTAATTAATTCTTAAAACGAATTTGTTCAATTATTTTCTGCGTTGCTCCTGATTTTTCCAACATAAATTTTTTTGTTTTTTCGGAAATACGAATTAATTTTTCGTTATCGCAAAGAAGCATAGAAATTACACTTTCAAAATCTTTAGAGTCCTTACAACAAAAAGCAGACT
>OMJH01000170.1 GCA_900299295.1 Bacteroidota bacterium | reverse complement strand
GTGTTCCCCCGAAGAACCGGAATTTGACACCAATTTCCCAATTCTTTTTGAATTGTTTACCTCCCGTCATTGTTAAAATGTGACGGCTGTCCCAGGAGGAAGCGCTGTAGTTACCGTCTCCATTCGTGAATTCACTTCGTACAAATGTGTAGGCGAGGATTCCGTAAAAACCTTTTTTAATGGTGCGTTGCGCCAGAAATTCTACTCCGTAACTTCTGCCCTTCGAAGTTGGAATCACCGGAGCGTTTCCAATGATTCCAAAATCAGAACCCAGATTTGCCAGTGAAATTTTTTCTTTAACTAAAAGTGGGTATTTGTCATACATCTTGTAAAATGACTCAACGGAAAACTTGGTGTTTTGGTCAGGTAAAAATTCCAATCCCGCAACTACATGATCGCATTGTATATAACGTATTCCGTTTGTTTTATTCACTAAAACGCCCAAAGCGTCACGATAACCAAGAATGGTGTAAGCGGGGAGTTGATAATACCTTCCTGTGTTTAAATTCAACGACCATTTTTCGCTCAATTTTATTGCAGCAGAAAGGCGGGGTGATAATTGTTCGAGTGGATTGCTCATCTCCGAAGAATAATCATTGATATCCGTGCGCAAACCGGCAGAAAGCGTCACTCGGTTATCGAACAATTTTCTGCTCGCTTGAAAATAAGCCCCCGCTTTTTGCAGCGGCAGTTTGGAGCTGAAATCAACAGTAACAATACCGCCGGGAACAAAGAGCCGGTTGAACGTACTGTTTGTATAAATCGCATATTCATAATTAAGTCCAAACCCGATTTTCCATTCTTTTAAACGTAAATTATTTTCGAAACGGAATTTATTTTCCTGCTCCGTGGATTTATAGTCAAGTAGTTTATTTGCCGTAGTGGTGTTATCATTGTTCAGGTATTTTTCGGATGTATTGTTCAGCATGTTGCGACTGACGATAATATTCTGAAAACCATTTTTTGCATAGTGCGTAAATTTCATTCCAATTGTATAATTCCACTGTTCATTTACAGGCAGGTAACCAAGAATGTAATCGTTCCGTTCCAGCGTGGCTGTGTCGGTTACGCCCTCGTTTACTTCCTTGTTCAGACTAAACTGATCAACTGCGCCCAATCCAAGAATTGTTAGCGTGTTGTTTTTATTCAGGTAGTAATTTACCTTGAATTGTGCGTCATTGTAGGTTGGCAGAAACGGAAGTTTTAAGGCTGAAAAAAGAAATTGAAGATAGGAGCGACGTATGGAGAAAATAAAATCCGATTTTTTTCCGAGCGGTCCATCGAAGGTTAATCCAATATCACTGGAGCCAAGCATAAACGTGGAGGCAAGGCGATCGGGGTTTCCATTTTTTTGTTTGAATTCCAGAACAGAGCTAAGCGAATTGCCTCTTGCTGACGGAAACGCACCCGAATAAAATTCTACTTGATTAATGAAATTAACGTTGATCATTCCAACAGGTCCTCCGCTGGAGCCTTGCGTTGCAAAGTGATTGATATTAGGAACTTCAATACCATCGAGGTAGAAACGGTTTTCGTTGGGCGCACCACCGCGAATAATGATATCGTTACGGAATGAAACTGTTGAGGCAACCCCCGGAAGCGATTGAAGCACTTTGGAAATATCGCGGTTTCCTCCGGGATTTCGCATGATTTCGGTAGCGCGAATGGTGAACTTAGACAATGGCGATTCTTCTGTTTTTTCAAATCGATTTACATTTACTTCTACTTCAGATAAGGTTACGGAGGAAGTTTTTAATTCAACATCCAAAACAGTAGGTTTAGAGGGACTCACTGAAATTTCAGGAAAAGTTTGCGGTTCATATCCAACCACATTGATAAGGATATTATAAACACCGGGTTCAATGGCTGAAATAACAAAGTTCCCGTCGATATCGGTTGCGGTTCCTGTTGTTGTGCCTTGCAATGCTACTCCGGCGAAGGGCACCGGCTCACGCGTTACTGCATCTATTATTTTTCCTTTCAGAATGCCGTTCTGCGCAAATGATAGCGATTGAATGAGAATAAGTATGACAACAGGCAAGAATTTTACTTTCATTTTCTTTTTAAAATTTGACAAATTTTTTTATTGAACAAAAATATTGTTTAATTTTGAATTAATAAAGTTAAACAAAAATGAGTTATAGTATCAAATATCTTGAAACGATTTCAGGCATAAAAGCGCACACCATTCGTATTTGGGAAAAGCGATACAAGATGTTGAAGCCTAACCGTACGACAACAAATATTCGGTACTATGATGATTTTCATTTGAAAAAAATCCTCAACGTAGCAACATTGCTGGATTCCGGGTATAAAATTTCCAGAATTGCCAAATTCACGGACCGGGAAATCAGGGATGAAATCAAAAAGTGTATGGATCATGCTGTTGATTCACACGATTTAAGTTCTTTTCTTGTAAGTGAACTGATAATTGCCGCTCTTAATTTTGATAAAATTCATTTTGAGAAAACATTCAATACCGGGATTTTGAAAATGGGGTTCCACAAAACCGTTGAATTAGTTTTGTTTCCCACATTAAAAAAAATTGGTGCTTTATGGCAGTCAGAAGAAATTAGTCCTGCTCAAGAGCATTTTTTTTCAAGCATGGTGAAGCAAAAATTGTTTAGCGCCATAGACGGCATTCCAGAACCGGAACAATCATCAAAAAAATGTATTCTTTTCCTACCGGAAGATGAAGAGCATGAAATTGGCTTACTTTATTTTAATTATATTCTTTTAAAGGGCGGAATTAAAACAGTTTATCTTGGGGCACGTACTCCAATTCAAAATATATTTGAATCCGTGAAAATAATCCGACCATCCCACCTCATTTTTTTTGTGGTTAAACTTCTACCGATCGAACAAGTTGAAAAATACATTAAGTCAGTAGCAAAAAAGTTTCCTGAACAAAAAATTATTTTTTGTGGAAACCCTGAATATTATTTTGCTAAAAAATACCCTGACAACATTTCCTATCTTGCCGGGCCCAACGAAGCCAAAAAATATTTCAAATTACCTCTACTTTAATAACTTAAAAATACTTGCTATAACAACAGAATGGTCTAAGGTATGTTTAAGAAAATTACGTCAAAATTAAACACATAAAAATTAAGTGAGGAAAAAAATCGCCATAATTGGTTCTGGTTTTTCCGGAATAGCGGCAGCGAGTGTGCTTGCTAAATCGGGACACGATGTAACTGTTTTTGAAAAAAACGACCAGGTAGGTGGAAGAGCAAGAGTTTTTCGGGAAAAAGGTTATTTATTTGACATGGGACCAAGCTGGTACTGGATGCCGGATGTATTTGAACGTTATTTTGCGATGTTTGGTAAAAAGCCTTCAGACTATTACCATCTTATTCAGCTTGACCCCGGGTTTTCGATGTTTTTTGGTAAAGATGACGTGATGGACATTCCGGTCCCAATGGAAAAAATTTATGATTTGTTTGACAAAGAAGAGAATGGCGGAGCAGAAAAATTGAAACGATTTCTTAAGGAAGCAGAACTGAAATATGAAATTTCATTTAAGAATTTTATTTATAAACCTTCTGAAAGTATTTTCGAATTCATAAATCTTACTACGCTTCGCAATCTTCCGCGTCTCGATTTGTTTAATTCTTTTCGATCGCATGTGAGAAAATATTTCACCAGCGAACGGCTTTTAAAGTTGATGGAATTCCCCATTCTTTTTTTAGGCGGTTCTCCTGAAAATATTCCGGCCTTATATTCTTTGATGAATTACTCGGCGCTGGTTCAGGGGACCTGGTATCCTCTGGGTGGATTTTCAAAAATTACTAACGGAATGGCAAAACTTGCCGTAGAACTCGGTGTGAAATTTCATTTTAATGCCGCTGTGACAAAAATAAATACATCAAGTGGTAAGGTAAGATCGCTTTTAGTAAATGGCTCGCAACATGATTTTGATGCCGTAATCGGGTCCTCCGACTATGCGCACACCGAACAACTTTTAAATCCCGGTGATAGAAATTATTCAGATGAATACTGGGCAAAAAAAGTTTTTTCGCCTTCTTGTTTGATTTTTTATGTGGGGGTAAAAAAGAAAATTAAAAAATTGCGGCATCATAATTTATTTTTCGATAAAAGTCTTCAATTGCACTCAGATGAAATTTATAAATCGCCGAAATGGCCGAGTGATCCGCTGTTTTATATTTGTTGCCCTTCAAAAACAGATGCACATGTTGCGCCGGATGGACACGAAAATTTGTTTTTCTTAATGCCTCTTGCACCCGGAATTAAAGATGAAAGTCAAACCAGAGAACGTTATTTTTCAATTATGCTGAAACGTTTGGAGCAAATAACCGACCAAGAAATTGAAAATCATATCGAATTTAAAAAAAGTTATTGTCTGAATGATTTTAAATCGGATTACAATTCTTACAAAGGAAATGCTTACGGTCTGGCGAACACCCTGCGACAAACAGCGGTTTTAAAACCTGCATTGAGAAATAAAAAAATAAAAAATTTGCTATATTGTGGTCAGTTGTCGGTTCCCGGGCCCGGTGTACCACCTGCACTCATATCCGGACAGATTGCAGCCGAACAATTAATTAAACTTTAAAAAGCGCTAGAAAAATGAAACATAAATTTGACACACTTTCAGCACGTTGCAGTAAACTTACAACCACCTCTTACAGTACCTCCTTTTCGTTGGGAATTAAATTTCTCAATTCCGAATTTCATCATCCTATTTACAGCATTTACGGTTTTGTTCGTTTCGCAGATGAAATCGTGGATAGTTTCCATAACTTTAATAAAGCGGACTTGCTAGAGAAATTTACTCGGGACACTTATGAAGCAATCGAGCAGGGCATTAGTCTTAATCCGATTTTGAACTGTTTTCAAAATGTAGTTAACGCCTATAAAATCGACCGGAGTTTGATTGATACTTTCCTTGAAAGTATGCGAATGGATTTAGGAAAGGTGAATTACAACGACACTAGTTATGAAAAATACATTTTAGGTTCTGCCGAAGTCGTAGGTTTAATGTGTCTGCGAGTTTTTGTGAAAGGAAATGCTACGATGTATGAAACGCTTAAACCTTATGCCATGAAACTGGGCAGCGCATTTCAGAAAGTTAATTTTTTGCGGGATGCCCGTGAGGATTTTCAGAGCTTAGGTAGAAATTACTTTCCAAATGCAAACCTCATGTACTTTACACTTCAGGAAAAACTTTCTATCGAGGCAGACATTCGTAAAGATTTTGAGATTGCCCTTGAAGGTATTCGTAAGCTACCTGCCGGATCGCGCCGGGGTGTTTATCTTGCATATTTTTATTATAAAAAATTGTTCGATAAAATTTGTCGTACAGATGTAGAAAAAATAATGAGTAAACGAATACGTATTCCAAATCTTGCTAAATTTTATTTAATGATAAATTCTTATATGCGTCATCAATTGAATTTGATATGAATCGTTGTTTTTTGCTTAATGCACTCTTAATTTTCGTGTTCATAAAAATGAATGCAACAGACATTTCTTATCTGCGAAATTTATTTTTTGAAGCATCAAACAGTAAAGAAAAAACGGAATATATGTTGAAAGTTTTATCCGTTGCAAACGATAAATCAGTACCGATAGTTAAGGGATACACAGCAATGAGTTACATGTTACTAGCAAAGCATGGATTCAATTTTTTTTCACGTTATAATAATTTTATAACCGGTAGGGAATTACTTGAATCGGCTATTTCTCAAGACAGAAACAATTTGGAACTTCGTTTCCTTCGGCTCACAGTTCAACTGAACGTACCGTCTATTTTAAATTATTCAGGCGATATTGAAGGAGATAAAAAACTGATTATGGCAAATTTTCGACATATTCAGGATCCGGATTTACGAAATAAAATAAATAATTTCTTTATCAAAAAAAATTTACCGCTCAATTAAAACATGAATCAGGGATTAATCATTTTTAGTGCGATTTTGGCTGTGTTTTTTATTTTTCAAGCGTTTACGATTCGTTCTACAAGTAAAACCGAACACCGTCCTTATAAATTAATCCGCAAAGAAGCAAACTTGGAGATCCGTTATTATCCACAGGCGGTACTTGCATCGGTAAAAATGAATGGTGGAAGTTTTCGAAATGTTTCTTACTCCGGATTCAGAGTACTAGCAAATTATATCTTCGGTGGAAATCAACGTAAGCAACAAATCGCCATGACCACACCGGTTGAAATGAACCTGAATGATACTGCGAGTTCAATGAGTTTTTCAATGCCCTCGGCCTATCAGCTTCATGAATTACCGGAACCTGAAAATAAAAGTGTAATGTTACACACATCTAACCCTGAATATGTTGCCGTCGTCTCGTTTTCAGGTTATGCAACCGATAATAAAATTGTAAAACACACCAAAGAACTTAGGGAACTGCTGGAAGAAAAAAAGATTTCTTATTATGAACCTTTTCGTTTTTTAGGATACAACTCGCCATTTCAGGTGATTGGGCGATCTAACGAAATTATTGTACGAATTGACACTGCAAGCATTAAATCTTTATGACGGAGGTTGTGCTTGTAAATGAATTAGATGAAGTTGTTGGAACCATGGAAAAAATGGAGGCACATCAAAAGGGTTTGTTGCATCGTGCTTTTTCCGTTTTTATTTTGAATAGCAAAAATGAGTTATTAATACAACAGCGCGCATTGAATAAATACCATTCGGGAGGTTTATGGACCAATACGTGTTGCAGCCACCCGTTTCCCGGCGAAGACCTAAAGCATGCGGCTGAAAGAAGATTGTACGAAGAAATGGGAATTACATGCCAATTACGCCATGCCTTCCATTTTATTTATCATGCACATTTGGATTGCGAATTAATTGAGCATGAACTGGATCATGTTTTTATCGGAACAACCGACGATATTCCGAGAATTAATACCAACGAAGTAAATGATTTTGCATACGTTAACCTGAACAAATTGCAAGATCAACTTAGTAAAAACCCTGAACTTTTTACAGTTTGGTTTAAAATTATTTTTTCACGTTTTAGAGACGGCACCACAAATCTCTTTTATTCTGATAAGCAAAACAATCCCGATACTTAGCGATGCTTTCATTAACTTTGAAAAATTACGCTTAATGACAAATTATTTTATAAATATATTTTTCTTTTTATTTGCTTTTTTCGGAATGGAAGGAGTTGCCTGGCTAACACATAAATACGTGATGCATGGATTTTTGTGGTACCTTCATAAAGATCACCATCAGAAAGAAATAAAATCGGTACTCGAAAAAAATGATTCATTTTTTTTGATTTTCTCTGTGCCAGGAATAATTGGCTTACTGGCAGGCATGATGAATAATTATAACTTTTTTTTCTGGATCGGATTGGGAATAACTGTTTACGGTTTTGCCTATTTTGTTGTGCATGATGTTTTCATTCATCAACGAATAAAATACTTACGAAATTCCGATAACGTTTATTTACGGGCTATCCGAAAGGCGCACAAGGTTCACCACAAGCATTTAGGCAAGGAAGAAGGTGAGTGTTTCGGGATGTTATGGGTTCCTTTCAAATATTTTATCGAGGCGACCAAAGCAAAACAACCTAAATGAAATTTTTGTATTTATTGATTGATCTGTGTTCATTTGTAATGCCTTTTTTATTTTCGTTTCATCCTCGAATTCAGTTCAATCAACATTTCAGACCCGTTTTTCTTTCTTTGATTTTTGTAGCTGTACCGTTTATTGGTTGGGATATATATTTTACTCATTTGGGTGTTTGGGGTTTTAATCCAAAGTATCTTACAGGCATATATTTCTTTAATCTGCCAATTGAGGAGGTTTTATTTTTTTTTATGATTCCCTTCAGCTGCCTTTTTACGCAGTTCTGTATTCAAAAATTGTGGCTGAAGAATTTTCAGATATCATTTGCACCCAAAATATTGTATTTACTTTCGGGAATTTTATTTTTTATTGCAATTAAGAATTATCATAACTATTACACTTCATGGGCCATGATTTTTGATGTGGTGATTTTAATTGTGTTTGCTTTTTTTGCTGCTAAGTATTCTACACTTTTTTTAATCAGCTACCTCATTTTGCAAATTCCTTTTTTTATCGTAAACGGAATACTTACAGGTACGGGCATAGAATCCGAAGTGGTTTGGTACAACAACAATGAAAATCTTGGTTTGCGTGTGTTAACGATTCCGGTCGAAGATTTTTTTTACGGAATGTCTTTTATTCTATTAAATCTTTTTCTTTTTCACCAATTCAAAAATAAATTTTCAGTTTCCGCAACCGAAAATTAAATTTATGCACTATTAAAATTTTTATATTTGTATCAGAAAGGGGGATTAGCTCAGCTGGCTAGAGCGCTACCATGGCATGGTAGAGGTCATCGGTTCGACTCCGATATTCTCCACAACGGCGAGTTGAACTCGCTTTTTTTATCTGGGAAGGGCAATTAGCTCAGCTGGTTTAGAGCACTACCTCGACAAGGTAGGGGTCATTGGTTCGAGTCCGATATTGCCCACAAAAAATTAAGCCCGGATTTTGCTCGGGCTTTTTTAATTGGATAAACTATATTTTTTATTGCCGGTTTAATTACAACGCTTCACTCACGACTTCTTTTATTTCAGGACCGATAACTCGTTTCAGCAAAGCCTCAATTCCAGATTTAAGGGTCATCGTGCTGCTCGGACAACCGCTGCATGCCCCACGCATTTGCACGGTCACAATGCCCTCATCAAATGATTTAAAGGTGATGAGACCTCCGTCTTGTTCAACGGCAGGCCGGATGTAGTTTTCCAGCGTTTCAATTATTTTGTTTTCGAGTTCGTTTTTCGGTGTTGAATGCTGCGTGTTAACGCTAATCTTTTTTTCGAAGGAAGAGTCTGCAGGAACATGCTGCTGCGGCAGTTCAAGAATAAGTGGTTCATCGGATCGGGTATACGTTGTAAGAAAACTGCGCACTTCGTGACGGATGTCTTCCCAGTCTACAAAATCATGTTTAGTAAGCGTAATATAGTTTGCCGCTATAAAAATGCTTTTTGTAAACGGAAATTCGAAGAGGCGCTGCGCCAAAGGAGATTTTTTAGTTTCTTTTATGGATGTATATTCAGCGGTCTTTCCGGGTTCGAGTATCGGCCGGCTGGCGACGAATTTCATAGAGTTGGGGTTAGGTGTTTCCTCAGCGTAAAATTCCCAGGGTGTTTCTGTAGTTTCTACATCTTCCATAGTACGATTAATAAGTAACAAAGTTAATTTTTCTTGCTAAAACCAAATTCATTTAACGCATTATTTAAATAATTTTTGCAGTACTAAATTTCTTTCGCCCTTTGAATTATCGATTTGGCAAGTTGCATGTTCGGTGTTTTAAAAAATGTGAATGGTTGTTTTATAGAACATAAATAATTCTGCCACGACCTAAACCAATTCTTTATTTTTCTTACTTTTAAATGATTTCGAAATTCTTTAGTTGAGATGACCAGCATATATAACCGAAAACGCATCTGGAAAATTTTATTGCTTCTAGGGGCCGCGGTAATCGTTTTTTTATCGCTGTTGTACACGCAACAACTGGTAAATAAATTGCGGGAAGATGAAAAGACAAGGATCAGTTTATGGGCGCAGGCCATTCAAAAAAAAGCCGCGCTTGTAAAGTTTACGACCGACATTATTTTACAGACTGCTGAACAGGAAAAAGAAAAGGCTGAACTTTTTGCAAGATGTATGCGTGAATTGCAAAAAGATGTTTGTGATTATAGTTTTGTTGTAGATGTACTGAGTAATAATAAAACTGTTCCCGTAGTGCTTGTAGATGATAACGGGATTATGACACCTCGCAATCTTCCGGATTCAACGCGTGAAAGGGATACTGCCTATATCCGTTCACAAATCGAAGAAATGAAAAAAATTCATCCACCAATTGTTTTTGAATATGTCCCCGGCAAAAAGCAATATGTATATTTTAAGAATTCGCTTTTGTATGAGTTCACTCGGGAAGTATTTGAGCGAAACATAAAATCCTTTATAAATGAAGTTGCAGATAACACGGCAGCAGTTCCTGTGATTTTGATGAGCGTGATAAAAAACCCACAAGATAAACCTACTGTAATTGCATATGGTAAAGTTTCACCAAAAATTATTGAAGATGAAGTTCAGTTGAATTCACAATTATTGATAATGGCGAATCATAATGAACCTATTGATGTAAATGTAGGCGAGGGACCATGTCGGATTTATTATGAGAATTCATTTTTACTGCAACAACTTCGATATTATCCCTGGATTCAATTTGTAGCCATTGGTCTTTTTCTTGTTATTGCTTATGTTCTATTCAGCACTTCGCGTAAAGCAGAGCAAAATCAGGTTTGGGTGGGCATGAGTAAGGAAACAGCCCATCAGTTAGGCACACCGCTCACGGCATTATATGGCTGGGTTGAATATTTCCGTTCCGCAGGAGGTAATGAAAATGCAGTTATTGAAATGAACCGTGATCTTGATCGACTCAAAGTTGTTTCGGAACGTTTTTCAAAAATCGGCTCCCAGCCAAAACTGAGTCAGGAAAATATTGTTGATTGCGTAGCTTCAATTTTGGATTACATGAAGTCTCGGACATCAAGAAACATCACAATTAGTTTTGCAAATAAAATCGGCAGTGCTGTAGTTAACTTAAGTAGACCTTTGTTTGAATGGGTGATTGAAAATCTTGTTCGAAATGCTATTGATGCAATGGACGGAAAAGGGGAAATACGGATTGAAATTCATGAAAATGAACAAGAGATTTATATTGATGTTTCGGATACAGGAAAGGGAATTCCTAAATCAAAATTTAAAACCATTTTTAAACCAGGTTATACAACAAAGCAAAGGGGTTGGGGCTTAGGCTTGTCGCTTTGTAAACGGATTATTGAACTTTACCATCATGGTAAAATTTTTGTACTTGCCTCCCAACCGGATAAGGGAACAACCTTCAGGATAAGTATGAAAAAAATGAGTCACCAGTAAACGGAAATCGAGTAAATCAAGGAAAAAAATAGTGAAGTAGGTGAGACTTTCAATCATCTTATGTTAGACCTTGTACACTGAAAAATTTTCCTACTATGTATCAAGCCTTACACACTTCTCCCAAAGCTCATTAAAATGGTTCTGAAAGCTTGTTGTAATTACGTTTTCTTCAAGGGAAATTACGTTTTCCTGATTAAAGCGCGCAGCAGAACGCGTCCAGTTATAGGATCCTGTTAATGTTATTTTTCCATCCACAATCATAAATTTATGATGCATGTGATAAGGAGTTGTGTCAATTTTTACAGGAATTCCTCGCGAGGCAAGTTCTTTGATGTCAGATCCCTCATCCTTTAATTTATCATTATCGCTGATAATGCGGATGGATACGTTTTCAATGTGTGCATTGATTATCGCATCACGTATTCTATCATCGCTGATGGTAAATACGCAAATGTCGAGACTGTTTTCACATCCGTTGATTAATTCAAGAATGTGGTTGAGGCAATCGTCGCCAGGACTAAAATAAGCCTTAGTTTTTGAACTCATGAAGGATGTTTTTAGCGCAGAATGGCAAAACGATTTGCGTCCAATTTAATAAAAATAAAAACTAAAATTGTGAATGACCAGAGCGAAGATCCTCCATAACTGATAAAAGGCAAAGGAATACCGATTACCGGAATGAGTCCAAGTGTCATTCCAATGTTTACGAGAAAATGAAAAAATAAAACACTAGCAACCCCATAACCGTAAACACGGCTGAAATCGGAGCGTTGGCGTTCGGCCATAAAAATGAGTTTAAGAATTAGCCCCACTTGAAGAATAATAATGACAATTGCTCCAAGAAAACCCCATTCCTCACCAATGGTGCAAAAAATAAAATCTGTTTTTTGTTCGGGAACCAACCCGCTTTTGGTTTGAGCACCCTCTAAAAACCCTGTTCCTGTTAAACCGCCACAACCAATTGTGGTCATACTTTGATCTACATTAAATGCTTCTTTGTCAAGATTTACGTTCCCCACGCCAAATGCAAAATAGAGAAATACATCCATGCGCTTGCGTTGATGATCAGGAATATGGTCATAAACTTTCGGGCCGAATTTCACAATGGAAGAAGCAACGGAAAGAAAAAGTATGAGCAACATAACACGATTGAATTTTCGCTTCATCATCATAAAATAAATGAGGCCTAAACTAAGGATGGAGGCTTGAAGCGGCCAGGTTTGCCACTCCCCGCGAAAAGCTGCCAATGAAATTATAAAGAGTAAGCCCAAAACAGCACCAATGATGATGAGTGAGACCGTTAATCCTTCCCGATACATTGAGAGGATAAATGCTGCAAACACAATGGCAAGTCCGGTTTCATCTTGTAAAACTTTTATGACCACTAATGGCAAAACAATAAATCCTAGCGCGATAAAAGTGTTACGATAGTTTCTGAAAATGGCGGTAACGCGGGTTTCAATTTTATCAACTTGCAAATTGGCATTACTTAAGAATTTGGCAAGTGCAAGATTGGTGGCGAATTTCATAAACTCTGCAGGTTGAATGCCGAATTCTCCAACACGAAACCAAGAGTGGCTTCCTTTCACCTTTGTGCCCAGAAAGGGAACGATTAAATTCAGAAAAAGAAAAAACACATAAATACCATATGAAAAAATTGTCCAGAAACCAGGTTCAAGAATCAGAATCAAAAATCCGAGTACCATTGAGGTGGTAATCCAGATAAATTGTTTGCCGTACTCGCGGTGAAAATCAAAAATAGTTGGTTTTGCTTCATACCAAGCCGCAGAATAAATCTGCGCCCATCCGACAAAAATCAGAAGCAAGTAAAGAATAATGACTAACCAGTCAACATTCTCGAAAATATTATCAGTGTTGCGGCTCCGCGACAATGTTTTTATTATTAATTAAGTCTGCTTCTACCATTCTTTTCTCCATATCTGTTCGCGCCACTTTCCCCTTCAGGTATTTTTCAATCATCAGCGAAGCAATTGGCGCGGCCCAGGTACCACCAAATCCACAATTTTCAACCACTACCGCCATTGCGATTTTTGGATTATCGCGCGGGGCAAAGCATACAAAAACGGCGTGATCCTTCCCATGCGGATTTTGTGCAGTTCCTGTTTTCCCGCAAATGACGATGTCGGATAATTTTGATGCTGCGGCTGTCCCGCTTTCTACTACTTTTTGCATGCCATCAATTACAGGAATGAAATAAATTGAGTCAACAGTGCAATGATGTTTTTCTTTCCATTTGGATTGATTGATGGTGTCGTTTTGAATGCGCTTAATTACGTGCGGGATGTAATAATATCCTCGGTTAGCAATGATGCACATTACGTTGGCCATTTGCACAGGCAAAATTCCTAATTCAGCTTGCCCAATACCTAACGAAACTATTGTATTGCTTCGCCAGTGATTTTTTCCAAATACTTTATTGTAGTATTTTACAGAGGGAACATTTCCGATTAACTCATGAGGCAGATCGGTATCAAGGTGCCTGCCAACACCAAAACTTAATATATGCCGCCTCCAGTTTTCATAACCGTCTTCAAATTTTCGGAACTCGTTTTTATCTACTATGCTTCGGAATACATAGGAAAAATAAGAATTACAAGAGTACTGAATAGCACCGTATAAATCTACACCGGGGTGCCTGTGGCATTTAGGTTTTCCACCCATTGGAGGATATCCTCCTGCACATGGATAATGAGTTGAAGTTTGCAGCACTCCTTCTTGTTGGGCTACCAACGCGTCAATTAATTTGAAAATGGATCCGGGTGGATAGGAAGCCATCAGCGCACGATTAAACAAAGGAACATTTACAGTATCTTGAATCAGTTTCGGATAATTTTTGCTTCTCGCACGCCCCACAAATAAATTCGGATCGTATGATGGGGAGGATACCATTGCCAAAATTTCACCGGTAGACGGTTCTATTGCAACTACACTTCCTTTTTTATTTGACATCAGCAATTCTCCGTATTCCTGTAAATCCGCATCCAACGAGCAATACAAACCGTTGCCGGGTATCCCAATTGTATCGTATTTCCCCTCTTTGAACGATCCTTTTTCTTTATTAAAACGATCCACAACAACGATGCGTGTTCCCTTATTTCCACGAAGTGATTTTTCATAGGAAGCTTCTATTCCGCTGATGCCGATATAATCGCCCTGTCGGTAGTAAGGATCTTTGTCTGCTTTTTGCTGATTCACTTCGCCTGTGTAACCCAGTAAATGCGCCGCTATTTTTCGGGGGTATTTACGCACAGGATTTTTTACGATATCAAATCCCGGCAGACGATAATGAAGAATTTCCTGAAGGCGCGCATAGGTTTCTGATGAAAGTTGTTTTTCAAAAACAGATTCTTTACGCGGTGAATAAATCCGCGCTTTACGCATTCGCCTAGAATAACCTTCTAAGTCAATCCCCAAAATTCTACATAGTGCGATGCTATCCGGATTTTTTGCTTCGCGCGGAATCACCACTAAATCATAAGCGATATCGTTTATTACAAGTGGTTTTTCGTTTCGGTCGAAAATAAAGCCTCGAGGGGGTATGTCTACTTTCACTTTTCTCCCCGAGTTTCTAGCTTTTACCTCGTACTTGTCAGTCAGTAATTGCATATACACCAATCGTCCGCAATAAAGTAAAGTGAAAAATAAAACAACTGAGGTAATAACAAATTTACGGTTGTCAAGAGGTCTTCTAATCATGACAATCCTTTTTCGTTACGGTAAAACAGGAAGTGAATGATGTATATCAAAAACAATGTAGCGATACTGCTTGCAGTTACACGAAGGAAGGTGGAAAATAATTCATTCAATCGAAAAATCTCCAGGTAGAAATAAAGCAGATGATGAAAAAAAATCAGTGAGCCTGCATAGGTAATGAACCATGCAATTCCCATTTGCGAGGAGGTTGGTTTCATCAATGTGTCATAACCTTCACGTGGTGAAATCAATTTCAAAACGTAAGGTCGTATAAAGCCTAAAAACACACATGAGGCTGTATGTAAACCCTGCTGATCGTAAAATGTATCAATAATTAAGCCCTGAACAAAGCAAATCAGTATTACGACTACAGCGGGTGTTTCAAAAGGCAACATTAGTATCGAGATCAGATAAATCAACGGTATGCAAAATGCACCAAAATCCATATATTGAACGATGCTTACCTGAAGAATCGAAAAAAAAACAAAACGAAAAATATTATTTACTATGAGACTGAACATTACTTTATTTCTTTTTGTGATTCATTTTCTAATGAGTCGCGCTCAGCTTTTAGAATGCTGTTCAACACATACACATGATTTAATTTTTTGAAGTCAGTTGAAAGTTTAATTTTAAGAGTGTATGTTGATTCCCCGGCGCGACGCTTGTATTCTTCAATTGTCCCAACTGGAATTCCCTCCGGAAACAAACCTGACAAGGATGAGGTAACAACGGAGTCATTTGTTAAAATACGCGCGTGGGTTGGCACATCATACATGTAGGCAAAGCGATAATCATCACCTTCCCACTTCAGCGGTCCGTAAGTTCCGTCGCGCTTTAATTTGCAATTGAACATAATGTCTTTATGTAAAAATGACCAGCAGGAGGAAAAATTAGCTGAAACATTTTTAACAACCCCCACCACACCCATGTTGCAAAAGACGCCCATCCCTTCAGTGACGCCTTGATTTTTTCCAATATTGAGGGTGAAATAATTGCTGCGTTTGTTGGTTGTGTTATTGATGACTTTTCCGGTTGCAAATGAATATTCCTGTCGAAACAAGGTGTCTTTTACCTTTATGGTTTGCAGCGGGATAATAGCATAGGCCTCTTTCATTCGTTGATGTAGAGTTGCGTTTTCCTTTGCAAGCCGTTCGTTTTCTTCTTTCAGGTTAAGGTATTCTTTTCCGTTGGCTAATGCAGCATAAAAATTTCCACTCAAACGATTAGCAGAATTCATTAATGAAGCACTTTGATAACTGTTATTCTGTGATATCAGGTAAATCGAAATGAATTCCAGAATTAGAAATAAAAAGAAAAAATGAAACCGAATAAAAAACCGAATCAGATTTCTCATTAATAAAATCAGTAGTGAAATTCAGGTGCAAAGTAACGAATCAAAGGTAGAATTCAGCTTGTGAAAATTTCACAAGTTTTGAGCTGTTTTGAAACAAAAGCTTACTTAATCAGAAATGGGAATTTGTGAATATTTTTCAGGGCAATTCCGGTTCCACGTGCTACAGCCCGAAGTGGGTCATCGGCAATGTGGACAGGTAATTTCGTTTTCATACTAATACGACGGTCAAGCCCACGCAGTAAGGCTCCGCCGCCGGCAAGGTAAATTCCGGTTCTATAGATGTCGGCAGATAATTCTGGCGGGGTCATCTCAAGCGCATTCAAAATCGCTTCTTCAATTTTTGATATTGACTTATCCAGTGCGTGAGCAATTTCAACATAAGAAACGTAAATTTCCTTTGGAATACCTGTCATAAGGTCACGGCCATGCACCGGAAAATCGGCCGGTGGATTGTCAATTTCAGTCATTGCTGCTCCCACTTCAATTTTTACGCGTTCAGCGGAGCGCTCTCCGATGAGGATGTTATGTTGGCGGCGCATATAATCTTCAATGTTCGAAGTAAAGTCATCACCGGCAATGCGAATGGATTTGTCGCATACAATTCCACCAAGTGCAATAACTGCAATTTCCGAAGTTCCACCTCCGATATCGATAATCATATTCCCCATGGGCTCTTCAACGTCGATACCCATACCGATTGCTGCCGCCATCGGTTCATGAATCATATAAACTTCTTTTGCTCCTGCGTGTTCTGCGCTATCACGAACGGCACGTTTTTCCACTTCGGTAATTCCGCTGGGAATACAAATGACCATCCGAAGGCTTGGCTGAAAAATTTTTCGTCCCGGGTTGATCATCCGAATCATGCCTTTAATCATTTCCTCAGCAGCCTGAAAGTCTGCAATTACTCCATCCTTCAGGGGGCGAATGGTTTTGATGTTTTCATGTGTTTTTCCGTGCATCTGCTGAGCAAGTTTGCCAACTGCTATAACCTTGCTGGTGCTGCGGTCAACAGCCACTATAGAAGGTTCGTCTACTACCACTTTATCATTGTGGTTAATTATGGTGTTTGCAGTTCCAAGATCAATCGCAATTTCTTGCGTCAAAAAATTAAAAAATCCCATGTTATATCGATAATATTGGTTTGGTGGTTAATGTTTGAAGTGGCGAATTCCGGTGAAGACCATTTTCATATTGTTGTCGTCACAATAGGTGATACTGTCTTTGTCCTTGATGCTGCCGCCGGGTTGAATTACGGCGCGAATTCCGGCTTCATGAGCAATTTCAACGCAATCCGGAAAAGGAAAAAAAGCATCGGAGGCCATTACAGCTCCATTTAAATCGAAGTGAAAATTTCCTGCCTTATGAATTGCTTGAAGTAACGCATCGACTCGCGATGTTTGTCCGGTTCCGCTTGCTAAAAGCTGTCCGTTCTTTGCAAGAACTATGGTATTCGATTTCGTATGTTTTACGAGTTTGTTTGCGAATAGCAAATCACTTATCTCTCGCTTATCGGGCTGAAGTTTCGTGACAGGCTTAAGATCTGCTTCGGATTCCGTTTTCATGTCCTTATCCTGTTCCACAATCCCATTAAGTAAAGACCTGAAATTTTTTTGCGGCAACGGAATTCTCCTTTGAATTAAAATAATACGGTTGGTTTTGCTTTTTAATATTTCCACTGCTTTATCAGTGTAAGCGGGAGCGATGATTACTTCGAAAAATAGTTTATTTATTTCTGCTGCGGTTTCTTCATCAACTTCAGTGTTGGTAATTAAAATTCCACCAAAAGCGGATACAGGATCGCCGGCCAATGCATCTTTCCAAGCATCAATAACTTTTGGACGTGAAGCGACACCGCATGCATTGTTATGTTTTAATATGGCAAATGTAGTTTCATTAAAATCATTTATCAGCTGAACCGCTGCGTCAACGTCAAGAAGGTTGTTGTAGGATAATTCTTTTCCGTTGAGTTTTTCGAACATTTCATTTAAATCGCCATAAAAAATTCCTTTTTGGTGAGGATTTTCTCCGTAACGCAAAACTTGATTACGGTGTTCACTTTTCTTAAAATAAGGATTTTCCCCCTGACTGTTGAAATAATTGAAAATTGCGGTATCATAATCGGAAGAAACTGCAAAGGCTTTACTTGCGAACGATTTTCTGTCATTGAGTTCACTGAAACCATTTTTTTTATTCAATAAATTGAGCAATTCAGCGTATTGGGACTGCGACGGTACAATTAGTACATCGTTAAAATTTTTTGCTGCCGCCCGAATCAGGGATATACCTCCGATGTCAATTTTTTCTATGATTTCACTTTCAGTTGCACCTGACATAACGGTTTGCTGAAAGGGATATAAATCCACAATTACCAGGTCTAATTCCGGGATTTCATATTGCTCAAGCTGCTCAACGTCAGCCTCCAGATTTCTACGTCCCAATATGCCACCGAAAATTTTCGGGTGAAGTGTTTTTACGCGGCCGCCCAGAATGGCTGGGTAGGAGGTGAGTGATTCAACGGTTTCCACAGGAATGCCTAAAGACTCAATAAACGACTGCGTTCCCCCGGTGCTGTAAATTGTTACTCCAAGCTGGTGTAATTTTTTTACGATTTCATCCAGTTTGTCTTTGTAAAAAACAGATATCAGGGCAGATTTTATTTTCTTTTTATCATTCATGAAAACAAAGGATGTATGGTCAATTACCAAAGGATTTAAAGAGTGCAAAATTAATTTTTTGTAGGCGGCATAACCCTAAGAAAACCATGATGTTGAAAACTATTGAAAAGCGAAAGAAACAATGTACATTTACAGCAAACCAAAAGTAAAGATTAGCTGAATTGGTAAAAGTGAAATTTTAATAAAATAATAACGGAATGTTTTTCACCCTTTTGAAAGAAAATTTCTTTTTTGCAACAACGGCCCTTTGGGCAAGCCGTTTGAGAACCTTTCTTTCTTTGGTTGGAATTACCATAGGAATTTTGGCTATTATTTCGGTTTTTACCATTGTTGATAGCCTTGAATACAATATACGTTCAAGCATTGAATCATTGGGTAAAAATGTAATTTTTATACAAAAGTGGCCCTGGACTTTCGAAGAAAATTTTCCTTGGTGGAAATATGTCAATCGCCCGGTTTCCAGTTTGCAAGAGTCGAACGAGCTCAGAAAACGTATTCATGATGCTGAGGCGGTTGCCTTTCAGATAAGTTTCCGCAAAACAGTGAAGGCCGGAAATAACTCTATTGAAAACGTATCTGTATCCGGTGTTTCTCATGATTACAGTAAAATAAATTCCATAGACATTGCCGACGGACGGTATTTTACAGAAGTGGAGAGCGGCGCGGGGGTTAATGTTTGTCTTTTAGGGTATAATGTTGCAAACGGTCTTTTCGGGCAATTTGTGGACCCTGTTTCAAATACCATCAAAATTTCAGGTCAACAACTCAAAGTGATCGGCGTATTCAATAAACAGGGAGAAGATCTATTTGGAAACTCCACCGACGATAAAATTTTACTACCCGTGAATTATGTGGCTAAACTCGTTGACCTTCGGAATGAAAACCTCGATCCGTTAATACTTGTAAAGGGCAGACGCGGTGTTTCAAACGAACAATTAAAAGATGAACTTATGGGGGCAATGCGTGGAATACGCAGATTAAAACCTAATGCAGAGGCTGATTTTGCCTTAAATGAAATTCAGCTTTTGTCGCGAGATTTTGACGTGATGTTTGGAATCATCGGAACTGCCGGATGGATTATCGGCGGATTTTCAATTTTGGTTGGGGGGTTTGGAATTGCCAACATCATGTTTGTTTCCGTAAAAGAAAGAACAAACCTGATTGGGATTCAGAAGGCTTTGGGAGCAAGAAACTACTCCATTCTGATGCAGTTTTTATTCGAGAGTGTTTTGTTGAGCATGGCCGGTGGGGTTTTGGGGCTTTTGATTGTAGCTGTATTGGCCCCTCAGGTAGGCAACTGGTTCAATATGGAGGTTTTTTTGTCTCGTTCGAATATTATTCTTGGATTAACCGTTTCCTTTCTGATTGGTATCATTAGCGGATTCATCCCTGCCTACGAAGCCAGTCAGTTGGATCCTGTTGAAGCAATTCGCGCCAGCTGATTTACGTCGTTTCATAACATTCATTTCTGTATCTTTGAGGTCCCTAAAATTTAATTCATGGAAACAGTAATAACTTCAGATTCATTTGGAATTTCCAAGGCGCTTCAATCTCTTGGAGTTTCTGAAAAAAATATGGGATGCTCTACCGGGCAATCAGGGTTTTTTGGTGCAGGTGAAGCCATTCAATCCTTTTCACCTGCTGATGGTCATCATATCGCTTCAGTAACCACTGCCAATCGGGAAGATTACGAAAAGATAATGCAAACTGCTTCGTCGGCTTTTAAGTTATGGCGAAAGATACCTGCGCCAAAGCGTGGCGAAATTGTCCGTCAATTCGCAGATAAACTGAGAATAAAAAAAGCTGATCTAGGAAGATTAGTTTCTTATGAAATGGGAAAGTCTTATCAGGAAGGTTTAGGCGAAGTGCAGGAGATGATTGATATTTGTGATTTTGCAGTTGGATTATCGCGTCAGCTGCACGGGCTTACCATGCATAGCGAACGTCCCGAGCACAGGATGTATGAGCAATGGCATCCGCTGGGAATAGTGGGCATAATTTCCGCATTTAATTTTCCGGTAGCCGTTTGGAGCTGGAATACTGCCCTTGCCTGGGTTTGCGGTAATGTATGCGTTTGGAAACCTTCCAGTAAAACTCCTTTGTGTGCCGTTGCATGTCAAAAAATCTGGAATGAGGTGGCGGAAGAAAATAATTTACCGGAAGGTATTTCCTGCCTGATGGTCAGCAACGCAAAAACCGGTGAATTAATGGCCGAAGATTGTCGAGTGCCATTGGTTTCGGCAACCAGCTCAACACGTGTCGGAAAAATCGTTGGAGTTAAAGTGGCTGAACGTTTTGGAAGAAGTTTACTGGAGCTTGGCGGAAATAATGCGGTTATTATCACTCAGGATGCTGATTTACAAAGTTGTCTTCCCGCAATAGTTTTTGGTGCGGTAGGAACTGCCGGACAACGCTGTACCACCACACGCCGTTTGATTATTCACGAAAGTATATTTGACAGCGTGAAGGAAAAAATTACAAAAGCGTATGCACAACTTAAAATCGGTAACCCGCTCGACGAAAAAAATCATGTGGGTCCGCTCATCGATAAAGCCGCAGTTAATGATTATTTAAATGCTATTGAAAAAGTAATTGCCGAGGGTGGCAAAATGATTGTCCCCGGCGGTGTGCTGGAAGGCAATGGTTATGAAAGTGGCTGTTATGTGAAGCCTGCAATTGCAGAGGCAAAAAATGATTTTGCTATAGTCCAGCATGAAACATTTGCACCGGTTTTGTACATCATGAAATATAAAACCATTGAGGAAGCTATTGAATTGCAGAACGGAGTTCCTCAGGGATTATCTTCCGCCATCATGACCTTAAACCTGCGTGATGCGGAAAAATTTCTTAGCGCCGAAGGTTCAGATTGTGGAATTGCAAATGTAAATATTGGTACAAGCGGTGCAGAAATTGGTGGTGCATTTGGTGGTGAGAAAGAAACTGGCGGCGGTCGTGAATCGGGTAGTGATGCCTGGAAAACTTATATGCGTCGTCAAACAAACACCATTAACTACGGTACAAAATTGCCACTTGCACAAGGAATCAAATTTGAAATTTGATTATTAGTTTTTTAGAAATATATTATTTATCGATGAAAATAGACAAAAACACAGTGGTATCTGTAGAATACCATCTTAGTTCAAGTATGAATGGTGGTTCAGAAAATTTAGTTGAGCAAACAAGTCCTGAACATCCTTTTGTATTTTTATACGGAAGCGGAAATCTGCTTCCCGATTTTGAAAATTTTTTGAAAGGCAAGTCCTCGGGTGATGCCTTTGATTTTCAAATTGAAGCGGTGAACGGATACGGCTTGCCGCAAGAAGATTATTTCGTTAACATTGACAAACAAGCCTTTTTTGTTGATGGAAAATTTGACGAAGGACGTGTGAAAGTGGGTAATGAGTTACAAATGAACGATCATGAAGGAAATGTACTTGTGGGCATTGTAACGAAAATCGAATCTGAAAAAGTAACGATGGATTTCAATCATCCGCTTGCCGGACACGATTTACATTTTATCGGAAAAGTGCTGGAAGTTCGTGCTGCCACTCAGGAAGAACTCGATCATGGTCACGTTCATGGTCCGGGAGGGCATCATCATTAAGATTTTCATTTCCTAATTTTATTCTAAAACGCAAGTCAAATGGAATTTAGTTCGGAATGGGCAAAAAGCCAAGACGAGAAAGATGAACTTCGTGATTTTCGTAATCACTTTCATTTGCCTCAGCACGATGGAAAACCTTGCGTTTATTTCACCGGAAACTCGCTTGGTCTTCAGCCGAAAACTACGGTGGCTTCAATTCAGCAAGAGTTGGACGACTGGGCACGCTTTGGTGTGGAAGGACATTTTTTAGCAAAAAACCCGTGGGTGTCTTATCACGAATTGTTTTCTGAAGGAACCGCCAATTTGGTTGGCGCGAAACCTGAGGAAGTTGTGGTTATGAATCAACTGACATCGAATCTCCATTTTTTAATGGTGTCATTTTACAGACCTAATGCCATGCGGTATAAAATTCTATGCGAGGCAAAGGCTTTTCCTTCCGACCAGTATGCTTTACAGTCGCAACTGAAATTTCATGGTCATGACTCGGCAACATCGCTTTTAGAATTACATTCACGCCCTGGTGAACATCATCTTCGGACAGATGATATATTGAATGCAATTCATGAACATCGTGATGAATTGGCGCTAGTGATGATTGGCGGCGTAAATTATTTGTCCGGACAGGTTTTTGAGATGGAAAAAATCACACGAGCAGCGCATGAAGCGGGGGCGATTTGCGGTTGGGATCTGGCACATGCCGCAGGAAACGTGGAATTAAAACTTCATGATTGGAACGTTGATTTCGCTTGCTGGTGCAGTTATAAATATCTGAATTCAGGACCGGGAAGCGTGGCAGGTGCGTTTGTACACGAGCGCCACTTGAATACTACCGATTTACCGCTTTTCGCAGGTTGGTGGGGACACGATAAACAAGAAAGGTTTAAAATGGATTCCACCTTCCGCCCAATGAAAACCGCAGAACGTTGGCAGTTGAGCAATGCCCCGGTGTTAAGTATGGCCGCGTACAAAGCCTCTCTTGAAATTTTTCAGCAGGCAGGCATGAAACGATTGACATCAAAAAGTAAACGATTGACAGCTTATCTTGATTTTATCTTACAGGAGTTAAACGCTGTGCAAACTCCCGATAAAAAATTTGAGATCATAACGCCAAAAGATGCACGCGGTTGTCAGCTTTCAGTTGTTGCTTACGGCAGAGGAAAAGAAATGTATAACGCGCTTATGGAAAACGGAGTGATTGTGGATTGGCGTGAGCCAAATGTCATTCGGATGGCACCAGTTCCATTATATAATTCTTTCGAGGATGTGTTTCGTTTCGGACAAATCATTCAGTCTATTTGCTGAAGCATGCAAACGGGAAAAGAAAAAACGCCCTCTCTTTCATGGTTCGTTTTTTTGTGCTGTTTTTTGGGTTTGTTTTTGCACACCCATTTTACAAAAGCTCAATTTGATTCATTGGCACAGTTTCGCGTGATTAAGAATATGGAGCACCTATTGTGGCTTCATGATAATTCGGCGGTGCAGGATAGTTGCAACAAATATCTTGCAATGTCGGAGTTACACCCTGCCTTCCGGGCAAAATTATTAAGTTATAAAGCAACCGCTCTTTCATTTTGGGTTTCGGAGAGAGAGCGAAAAACAGGGATTTCCGCCGAGAATACTCCGTATAAGCAACAATACCGAATGATAGATTCATTGATTTTGAGTGCCGCTGAAACTTATCCATCAACAAAAACGGAAAATTATTGTTTGGCATATGACTTTTTTAAAGAGAGAAATCCGGATGATTATACAAATTATCTGGATAGCATTATTCATTACGGCTATAAGCCCCAAATGCATGCGCTAACTATGAATCTTGATTTTTATTCCGGACTAAACAACTGGGCAGGAGTTGAAATTTGTGGGCTATTTTATGATCGTTTTTCACGTGTAGGTCAAAAGCAGAATCGCAAAAAGATTAAGCCGGACGTTTATTATCCGTATTCCTGTAGTGTTTTATCATTTGGATTTAGACAAAATTTATTTCGGCAAAATGAATGGGCGGTGAATTTTTCGCCTGTAAGCGGATCGTGGATGTGGGTGAACGCTCGTCCGTTTAATCTTGTATATTATGCAGGAATTCCGGGTGGTGCCATTGCCTACAGCCCCGAAATTGGCATTCACATTTGGAATGTTATGGTCAATTACGCTTTCAATTTATATATAGGAGAGCCGCATCCTGAGGCAGAGGGGCGAATGATTAATATTAAGTTGCAGATTCCGGTGAAAAAATTCCGATCTAATTAATGCATTGAACGAATGAAGTTGATTAATTAACTTTGAATTTCACATTTCTAGCTAGTGATAGATTTATTTAAAATAAAAGCAAAACATTTCTTCCCTCGTATTCAGGAAATACGTCGTCATCTTCACGCTCACCCTGAAATGTCTTTTCAAGAATATAATACTTCTGCTTATATTGCTGGTGTTTTAAATGAACTTGGTATTGAGCACACCAAAGACATAGTTAAAACGGGAATTGTTGCAATAATTCGTGGTAAAAATTCCTCAAAAAAAACTATTGCGCTTCGAGCAGATTTAGATGCGCTTCCCATCGTTGAAAAAAATGAAGTTCCTTATAAATCTCAAAACGAAGGTATGATGCACGCCTGCGGGCATGATGTGCATTCTGCTTGTCTTCTCGGGGCTGCTATGATATTAAATGAGACACGTGATGTTTGGGAAGGAACAGTGAAATTGATTTTTCAACCCGGGGAAGAAATGCTGCCGGGCGGCGCGAAACTTATGATTGCCGAAGGCGTCCTGGAAAATCCTTCGCCGGAATGCATTATCGCGCAACATGTTTTTCCTTCAATGCCTGCCGGAAAAGTTGGTTTTCGTGAGGGAATGTACATGGCAAGTACCGATGAAATTCATTTAACCATACACGGTAAAGGCGGTCATGCAGCCATGCCCGCTGAATACATTAATCCGCTCCTTGCTGCTTCTGAAATTTTGCTGCGACTGGATAAATTTTTCATGAAGACACAACATTCAGATGAGAAAGGTAATTCAATTCCCTGCGTGTTGGCATTCGGAAAAATGCTTGCCGATGGAGCCACCAATGTAATTCCTGACGCTATTGAACTCAAGGGCACTTTTCGCACCATGAATGAACAATGGCGTGAGTTTGCGCATCAAAAAATAAATGAAATAATCCAAACGGTTTGCACAGAAACCGGAACTCGTTCCGATTTGCGTATCGTAAGGGGTTATCCCTTTCTTGTAAACGACAACACGATAACCGCATTGTGTCGCGATGCAGCGATAAATTACCTGGGCGCACAAAATGTTGAAGAATTACCGCTGCGCATGACCGCCGAGGATTTCGCTTGGTTTTCTCATCAATTGCCTTCGTGCTTTTATCGCCTTGGTACAGGTAATGTTTCAAGAGGAATCACAAGCGGGGTACATACTTCAACATTCGATATTGATGAATCAGCACTGGAAATCGGAAGTGGTTTAATGGCGTGGACCTGTTATCAGTTGTTGAAGGAATCAAGTTCAGAAAACAAATGATGACCGGAGATGATATTGTTTTCGCCGCTGAATTTTTGCGGGAAGGAAAGCTGGTGGCAATTCCAACAGAAACAGTTTATGGCCTTGCTGCAAACGGTTTAAATCAGGAGGCAGTCGTAAAAATTTTCGAGGCGAAAAACCGTCCTTTTTTCGATCCGCTAATTTTACATTCTGATTCATTAGAAAAAATCAGAAAATGGGTGAAGGAAATACCAGAGCAGGCCTTGATCTTAGCTGAAAAATTTTGGCCCGGTCCGCTAACACTTTTACTTCCAAAAAATGATTCGGTGCCTGAAATTGTCACAAGCGGTTTGAGCCATGTCGCTGTTCGTATTCCAAACCATCGGCAGACACTCGCCTTGCTGCGCCTTCTGGATTTCCCCTTGGCAGCGCCCAGCGCAAATCCTTTTGGTTATGTGAGTCCGACAACTGCATCGCACGTAGCGCAACAATTAGGAGAAAAAGTTGATTACATTTTAGAGGGGGGACCTTGCGCAGTAGGCATCGAATCAACAATAGTTGGAGTTGAAAGCGATGAAATAGTTATTCATCGTTACGGCGGGTTGGCGATCGAGGAAATTCAGTCGATGTTCAAAAAAGTGAAACCTGCTGTTTCTCATTCTTCGAATCCGCGTGCGCCGGGTCAGTTAAAAAGTCATTACGCCCCGCAAAAACCATTACATACAGGCGATATTGAAAAATTAATTACTATGCATCGGGGAAAAAAAATCGGCGTCATCAGTTTTCATAAAAACTATGAGGGAGTTGAATCATTTACACTTAGCCGGAAAGAAAATTTGAAAGAGGCTGCATGCAATTTGTTTTCGGCTATACGTGCGCTGGATGCGTCTGAAAATGTCGAGATAATACTTGCGGAAATTTTTCCTGATGAATTTTTAGGACGAGCCATTAACGATCGTTTGCAACGCGCTTCCTTTAGATAAACTTGTTCATCATCGTACTTGAATTTTGGCGGTATTCGGCGCCCGAAAAATGTTACCTTTGTAATCTTAATTTTCAATCCGGTTACGTCTAAAACGAGGTGTTAATAACGTAATCAAAACAGGAACTAGTATGTTTGAATTTCTTCAAAAAATTTTCGGCACAAAATCCGAAAAAGACATTAAGGCACTACAGCCTAAAATAAGTCAGATTCATTCCGTTTTTGCTGAGTTAAATGGAGTAAGTAATGATCAGCTTCGCGAACGATCTCAGTCGCTGAAGAAAAAAATTCAGGATTACATACAGGCGGATATTCAAAAGGCAGACGCGATTCGTTCTCGAATTGCTGAAAACCCGGAAATGGAACTTGAGGAGAAAGAAAAAGCCTATGCAGAGATTGATGTAATTGAGAAAGAAACGCTGAAAAAAATTGAAGAAGTTTTAGAAGAAATTTTACCGGAGGCGTTTGCAATCGTTAAAGAAACTTCCCGTCGCTGGAAAGAAAACGGACAAATCGAAGTGACCACTTCTGCTATAGAGGAAAATTACCTTCGTCGTCATCCGCGTGCTTCAAACGTTGTCGTTGAAAATGGAAAGGCTATCTGGAAAAATAAATGGATGGCGGCCGGGAATGAAATTTCCTGGGAAATGGTACACTACGACGTACAGTTGATTGGTGGTACTGTACTTCATTCGGGTAAAATTGCTGAGATGGCCACAGGAGAAGGAAAAACACTTGTTGCTACGCTGCCGATTTTTTTGAATGCCCTTGCAGGCCGAGGGGTTCACGTCGTAACGGTAAATAATTATCTCAGCCGTCGTGACAGCGAATGGAATGGACCGTTGTTTGAATTTCACGGATTAACTGTTGACTGCGTTGATTTGCATGAACCGAATTCGGAAGAGCGCAGAAATGCCTATCTCGCCGATATCACTTACGGAACCAATAACGAATTTGGTTTCGATTATTTGCGTGATAACATGGCTCGTTCGCCTGAGGAGCTTGTCCAACGCAAACACCATTACGCTATTGTGGATGAGGTCGATTCCGTGTTAATTGATGATGCGCGTACTCCTCTGATTATTTCCGGTCCTACACCAAAAGGTGATAAACAGGAATTCAGTGAGCTGAAACCAAGAATTGAAAAACTTGTTTCCGTTCAGAAAAATTATGTCAACACCTGTCTGATTGAAGCCAAGAAATTAGTTTCTACTAACGATAAAGAGTCCGGCGTTCCTTTGTTGCGCGCCTACCGCGGTCTGCCAAAAAATAATGCGCTCATTAAATTCCTAAGTGAAACCGGTGTTCGTGCCTTGCTTCAAAAGACAGAGAATTTCTATATGGCAGATCAAAATAAGGAAATGCATAAGATTGATCAGGAATTGTATTTCGTTATCGATGAAAAAAACAATTCGGTTGAATTAACGGAAAAAGGGATTGACTACATCACCACCGCCTCGGAAGATGCAAAGTTTTTTGTTTTGCCGAATGTAGGTGAGGAGTTTGCGAAAATTGAAGCCTCCGGTGCTGATGCTGCAAAAAAACTTGAAATGAAGGATGTTGTGATGCAGGAGTTTTCTGTGAAAAGTGAACGTGTTCATACCATGCAGCAATTGCTCAAAGCTTATACCTTATTCGAAAGAGATGTTGAATACGTGTTGGATGACGGAAAGGTGAAAATTGTGGATGAGCAAACCGGTCGTATTATGGAAGGTCGTCGTTACAGCGATGGATTACATCAGGCGATTGAGGCAAAGGAAAATGTAAAAATTGAGGCTGCAACACAGACCTACGCTACGATTACTTTGCAGAATTATTTCCGGATGTATCACAAACTTGCCGGTATGACAGGTACTGCGGAAACTGAAGCGCAGGAGTTGTGGGATATTTACAAACTGGATGTTGTCATCATTCCAACTAACCGTGCGATTTCGCGTAAAGATGAGGAAGATCTCGTTTACAAAACCAAGCGCGAAAAATACAATGCAGTAATCGAAGAAATTGACAAGCTCGTAAAGGCCGGACGTCCCGTACTCGTGGGAACTACTTCCGTTGAAATTTCAGAATTGCTGAGTCGTATGTTGAAACTTCGACAGATTAAACACAATGTATTGAATGCGAAATTGCATCAGCGCGAAGCAGAAATTGTTGCTGAAGCAGGAAAGGCAGGAACTGTAACCATTGCCACTAACATGGCAGGCCGTGGTACAGATATTAAACTGGGTCCGGGTGTAAAAGAAGCGGGCGGACTTGCCATCGTGGGTACCGAGCGTCACGAATCACGTCGTGTAGACAGGCAGTTGCGCGGACGTGCGGGACGTCAGGGTGATCCGGGCTCTTCGCAGTTTTTTGTTTCGCTTGAAGATAACCTAATGCGTTTGTTTGGTTCAGAGCGTATCGCAAAAATGATGGACCGGATGGGCTTGAAAGAAGGTGAGGTTATTCAGCACGGATGGATCACCAAATCCATCGAACGGGCGCAGAAAAAAGTTGAAGAAAATAATTTCGGGATTCGTAAACGCTTGATTGAATACGACGATGTGATGAATTCACAGCGCGATGTAATTTACAAGCGCCGCCGCAGTGCTTTGTATGGCGATCGTTTGAGCATTGATGTGGCAAACATGTTTTCCGATTTAGCAGAACTTAGCGTTGAAGAGTTTTTTGAGCAGCGGGATTTCGAAATCTTCCAGATGGAGTTGATAAAACTGTTTTCCATTGAATCACCTGTTACCGAGAAGGAGTTGTTGAGTCTTCCGAAGGAAGAAGTTGGCAGCCGGATTTTCAATGAAGCAACAAATCATTACAAGCAGAAAAATTCATCGATTGCATCGCGCGTTTTCCCGGTGGTAAAGCAGGTGTATGAAAATCCTTCTCAGGCATTTGAGAATATTGTTGTTCCGTTCACAGATGGTCTCCATAATATACAGGTGACAGCGAACCTGAAAAAGAGTTATGAAACTCAGGGCCGTGAAATGGTCTTGAGTTTTGAAAAAGGGGTTACGCTGGCGCTGATTGATGATGCGTGGAAAGAACATTTACGTGAGATGGATGATTTGAAACAGGCCGTTCAGAACGCAACACTCGAACAGAAAGATCCATTGCTGGTTTACAAGCTGGAATCGTTTAATCTTTTCCGTGACATGATCACGCGTGTTTCAAGAGAGACACTTTCATTTTTGGTGAAGGGAAATTTACCTGCAGATTCCGGAACGCAAGTACAGCAAGCACGGTTTCAGCAGCAACAAGTTCAGCGCCCGAAAGAAAAATTAGTGGAAAGCCGTAGCGAACAAGAGGGCAGAGAAGGGAAAGGAAAAGAAGCCGAAGCCTCGCGTCCGAAACAACAACCGGTAAAGGCTGAGGTGAAAATCGGAAGGAACGATCCGTGTCCTTGCGGGAGCGGGAAGAAATACAAGCAGTGTCACGGGCAGGGGCAATAGCCCTTTGATCGGTAATTAAAGTTTAATGATGCGTAGGGATTTAGAATTACTGTTAGGTAATTTAAATATCACGCAGGCAATAAATACCAGAAAAAATAATAGGTGCACAGGATTATTTAAACTTAAGTAAAGAAATTATAAAACGTAAATAAACACAATAAACACAGTAAACACTATGAGTGCAGATTTAACAAGAACAGATGTAATTAAATTAATAGCATTAGCTACTCAACCTTTAAACTTAAGAGGGGTATATTTAACAAGTATAGATTTATCTTATTTAGATTTCCGTAATGCTAACCTAATAGGGGCTAATCTATCAGGATCTAAACTACATAAAATTGACCTATCGGGAGCTAATCTATCAGAAGCTAACTTAAATGGAGCTGACCTAACAGGAGCTAACCTAGAAGGAGCTGTCGTAAGAGGAGCTAGCCTAACATGCGCTAATCTATCAAGAGCTAACTTAATTGGAGCTAATCTATCAGACGCTTGCCTACAAGACACTAAACTAGAAGGAGCTAATCTATCAGGAGCTAATCTAACAATAGCTTATTTAAGAAAAGCTAACCTAATAGGGGCTAACTTAATTGGAGCTAATCTATATGGAGCTTATCTATCAGAGGCGAACCTAGAAGGAGCTGATCTATCAGGAGCTAATCTAACAAAAGTATCAGAGTAAACCATAAATTTAATAATATGAGTAAAAAAACTTTTACCGGAGGCCTTAATTCACTTTTTGAAACAAAAAAAGAAACTCAGAGAGTTAAGGTAGGTAGACCACGAAGCAATAAAGAGATTAATATTAGCTCTCAAAAGGGAACCATACCCGGAGAAACAAGAGCTACTATAATAATTAACGAGCAACTACTCGATAAGGTTAAAGCTGTTGCTTATTGGGATAGAGAGCTTGTAAAAGAAACAATAAACAAAGCTATAACTGACTACATAGAAAAAAAGAAACCTAAACCCCGGCCAATAGATACAAGGAAAAAGGAACAGGAGCAAAACCAAAAGCTAATTAAGATAGACGGAAACACAGCAAGATTACCCGAATATTAACC
>OMJH01000169.1 GCA_900299295.1 Bacteroidota bacterium | reverse complement strand
CTAAAAATATTTGCAAATCGTTTGGCGTTCGTTTTTACGAGCATGTATTTGAAGGTCATAAAGAGCAAAAAAACTGGGCAATTCAATTGGCTGCAAACCCGTTTGTTTTATCATTGGACGCCGACGAATGCCTTAGTAGAGAATTGCTTGAATCCATAAAGGAATTAAAAGTAAAAGGATTTAAAAAGCCCGGATATTACATGAACCGCCTAACTAATTATTGCGGGCAATGGGTCAGGCACAGTGGGTGGTATCCCGACCGAAAATTACGTTTATGGGATCGTAGTATGGGATCGTGGAAGGGCTTAAATCCACACGATGAATTTATCATGAATCAATCAGCCGGTAAACCCGGTTTTATTGTGGGTGATATACTTCACTACAGCTATTATACAAAAGAAGATCATTACAAACAATTGCGGTACTTTTCAGACCTTTCTGCTAAAGCGTATTTTGATGCTGGAAAAAAAACTCGGTTTTGGAACTTGATACTTAATCCTGTAGCCTGTTTTATATCCCATTACATTATACATTTAGGTTTTTTAGACGGTGTATCGGGTTGGCAAATTGCCAGATTATCGGCTTATGCTACGTATTTAAAATACCAAAAACTTAAACACTTAGCCCGTGATTAAACTTGGTTTGGATATGGAGCGAATGCGAAACCCTTACAGCGGACTGGCTGTGTACTGCAAAGGTTTGTCCGGAGCATTGTCTAAAATAGAAGATTTAGAGTGTACTTTTTTTTATCCCGCCAATCACCCGCTAACAATATCAAAAAACGATACATACGCAGGCTCTGGATCTAAAGTATTCGGAATTCATGCTCCAAAACTCCAGCTTTTTCATGCAACCCATCAAAACTCGAAATTGTATGTACGCGGCATTCCTAGAGTAACCACACTGCACGATTTAAACTTTATTGAAAAGTATAAAAATAACCGGCTTAAAAGAACCTTCGCAATTTGGACACTTAACCGTTTAATTCAAAAATCATCTGCAATAAATTACATTTCCAATTATACCAAGATGATGGCCGAAGAGTATTTAAACAATCGTTTCCTAAAAAACACAAGGGTTATATACAATGGTGTTGATTTTAACCCAGCCAATATTAAAACACCCTTTGTGGCTCCCGAAACCTTCTTTTTTTCAATTGGCGTAATTAATCCTAAAAAGAATTTTCATGTACTGCTCCCCCTGGTTAAAAAAACAGGCATTCCCATTGTTATTGCCGGTATCGACACGCATGCATATGTTGCAAAAATTAAAAGTTTAGCGGAAAAAGAACAAATTGCCTCTTTGGTGCATATCATAGGGCCGGTTTCAAGTGAAGAAAAAAACTGGTATTACAAACATTGTAAAGCGCTGTTATTTCCATCTTTATCCGAAGGTTTTGGATATCCCATTATCGAAGCAATGTCGTATGGTAAACCGGTTTTTCTGTCGCGTTTAACTTCCATGCCGGAAATAGGTTCCAGTTTTGCCTATTATTTTGATAGCTTTGAAGCCAATTCCATGTTTAATGTATTGCAAAACGGTTTGGATACAGAAATCAACCATCCAACGTTTTCTCAAGAACGAATACAATACGCCTCTCAATTTACATGGGCTGCTGCAGCTAACCAGTATTTTAAAATGTATCAGTCGGTATTATGAGTAAAGATTCGTCTCAAAAACAAGTGGTATGGATTACCGGAGCTTCTTCGGGAATCGGTGCAGCTTTAGCCAAAGAATATGTCTGTAAAGGCTACCGTTTGGTTTTATCTTCGCGCAGGCTCAGCGATTTGGAAGCTGTTGCCAGCAGTCTTAAAATTCCTTCATCCGATTATTTATTACTGCCCTTTGATCTGAACAAACAAAATCCTTATAATTTATATTTAGATCAAATTTTAAAACATTTTTCACAACTAGATATTGTTTTTTTAAATGGAGGCATGAGTCAACGTTCCGAAGCTTTAAAAACAACTCCTGAAATTGAAAAAGAACTCATGCAGGTGAATTATTTTTCTCAGGTTGCCATGGCTAAAGCAGTTTTACCGTACATGATATCGCAACAGAAAGGCCAATTGGTGGTTGTTAGCAGCATTGCCGGTAAATTTGGTTTTTATTTACGTAGTTCTTATGCCGCAGCCAAACATGCTTTATTTGGTTATTTTGAATCGTTACGATTGGAAACAGATTCTACCGGTATAAGCATTCATTTGGTGTTTCCCGGAAAAATTAAAACCCGTGTATCGCAAAATGCCATAACTTCTGATGGTTCAAAACACCAACAAATGGATCCCAGTCATGTTTCAGCGATGAATGCCGAGGATTGTGCCCGTTATATTTCAAATCAGATTGAAAAGGGGAGACTTGATTTTTTTGTAGGAGGCAAAGAAGGGCGTATTTTATGGATACAACGGTATTTTCCCTCTCTTTTTAAACGAATTCTGCGAAAGCAAAGTCCCTACTGAAATCGAAGCAGTAGGTTAAAGCCCGGGCATTTTCAATCTTGGAAGGCTTGATTAGGCCTCTACCTCGGTTACAATACTTGGAAAAATTCGAACGTTTTGATCTTCTTCGCGTCGGAACTGATAGGTGTATTTATAGTGACTTTCCAATCCCGATTTATTAGGCAATCCGTTAATCATCATAATGTTTCGGATTTTAGCAAAACGCAGCAATTCACGAAGGTAATGAGCCGATATTTGCCCAACCTCATCAATAATGCAATGCACTTTAAATTCTTTACTGCTGCGATGCGAGGATTCTTTTATAAAAACATGCAACAGGGTAATGTAAATAATTGCTTTTACTAATATATCGGTTCCCGTACTTCCAATGCTATCAATTCGGTGCGTCCACCCGGTTTCGTTCATGCCCTCTTTGATATTAAATTTTAACTCAAATAAGTCCTGAAGCCGAATTTCCTCTTGTTCCTGTTCGTTGATTGCACTTCTCAGCTGTTCCAACAATTTAACCGCTTTGTTGCTAATTTCACGTTTTCCGGTAGTTGCAAAATCGGTATTAAATAAACCTTCATTGTATACCAATCCGTTTTCTTCACGAAATTCTTGTATGCGTTTAAGTAATTTATAAACTTTATTATCGGATTCGTCAAGGCGAATTTTAATAAATTCAATCAATTTGCTTTCTTCGAATTCAGCTTTTTTAAAGTCTTCTGCAATGAGTGTAATAATGTGCTGAATTTTATCTTTTTGTCCGCTTAATTCTTTTACTTTTCCTGCAATGCTATCGGTTACCAAACTAATTTGCGTTGCGGTTTCAGCTACCGATAACTCAATTTTACTTTCGTGTATAAAGTTTCTTAAATTTTGTGCAAACCGATCGTATTCACCCGCACTGGCATCGTTTCGAATTACAAAATTAAAATGGTTTTCCAATCTGAATTTACCCGAAAATTCATTTATAAACCTTTGAAAAGCACCAAATTCTTCGTTGTAATGCGAATCGTTTTTTAGTAATTGCGTACACAAATCCGAAATTTTATACTGGGTTCGTTTGGCTTCGGCACGTTCTATTATATCTGCAAATTTATGATACACCGGAGATTCTCTAAAATTAGAGGTGTAAAAGTTAATTCCGTTGTTAAATTCAATGAGCTCTTCGTCGTAGGTACGTTTTTGTTTGTTAAGCTCCATTTCTTCGAGGTTGGTTTTCCGTTTAGCCTCTTCAATTGCTTCCTGTAGATCCGAATTGGATTTAACGAATTGTTCCTTTTTTTCATTTAGCCCAGGTAAGGCATCAAACAATTCTCTTTTGTCCTTTAAGTAATCGTTAATTAGTGAGTCAAATTGTTCCAAGGCTCGCATTTCAATTTGTAGCTTTTCAATTTGCTGCTCAACTTGTTTTAAAAGTTTTGAATCAACGCCTTTGGATTTAAAGTTTTTTTCTTTTTCAGTATTTAATTCTGTTTCTTTTTGTTCAAATTCTTTTACGCGGTTTTTCTTTTCAGAATCCATTTCTGCCATTTCAGCATCTTGACGTTTTTTTATTTCATCAATACGAGATTTGCTGTTTTCTTGAAGTTT
Organism: Bacteroidota bacterium; assembly: GCA_900299295.1. Classification (GTDB taxonomy): domain Bacteria; phylum Bacteroidota; class Bacteroidia; order B-17B0; family Aurantibacillaceae; genus AM-1111. The sequence continues at coordinate 1,200 of OMJH01000169.1, read as the reverse complement.
ATCCAGTTGTTTATTGTAGTCTTGCAACAATATATTTTTTTTGCGTGTTAGCAATTGCAATTCTTCTTCAAGAAGATTGAAACGCTGGCGATTACCGCTTAAGGATTGTTCGGTTTCTTGACGAGCTCTGTTTTTCCATTCTTCCAGCTCCGCATTTAGCTTTTGTTCTTTTTGTTCAGCCAATTCAAGTGAATAACTTAAAACCTTAATATCTTCTTTCAACTCACTTAACTGTTTGCCGTACTTGTCGGCTAAAAGCATTTTTTCCTGGTTGATGTTTTGTTGAAATGCATTCAGTGCATCTTCGATGCTTTTTATGGATGCCAAACGTTCGTTTTTATCGTACTGATATAATTCCAGTGTTTTTGAACTGCTGTTTAAATCCGAGGTATTAATTTTTATACCGTAAAAAGTATCGTTGCCGGATTCGGCTGAATATTCAGGTTTTAAGTCGGTGCGAAATAACACATCTTCACGAATAACTTTTCCAATGTGATCGTGCCAGTTTTTAACGTGCTTATCTAAATAGCCATAAAGGGCATCGTGTTGAATGGAAAGTTTTTGTTCTATTTGCTGAATTTCATTTTTTAATTTATCAATGTCATTTTGACTTTGCTGTATTTGATTTTGTAAAGATGACTTGAGTTTCTGTTCATGGTGCTCCCATTCTCTTTGTAATGTTTGAACCAAGTTTTGTTTTATGGCTCGCTCGCTTTTATTTTTTAAACTAACCGCCAGAAGTTCTGTAATTTCTTGTTCCAGCAACCGAATTTCTGTTTCAAAAAAACGGGTTCCGGTAATTAGTTTTTCTTGACTTTTAATTTCATTAAGTTCTATTTGTTTGGCGGTCCACTCTTCCTGAATTACTGATAGTTTTTCTTCCCGTTCTGATTTTAATCGTGTATCGGTTTGGGTGTACTCTGTTTTTTCCATTAAAATAAGTTCGTTGTAATGGTTGAAAACATCGTTTAATTTTCCATTAAGTTTGTTTATAAAAGCAATTTTATCATTTTTTATTTGCTCCAGTAAGCTGGAATATTTGAGTTCAAGATTGGTTACATTAGAGGTAAGGCTTTCGTATTCCCTACGTGCAATATTTAATTCAACCTGTAGTTTTTCCTTTTCTGAGTGTTTTTTTAGTACCGCATCTATATTTTGATCTTGGTAGTATTTTAATTTTTTATGCGCCTCCCGAATACT
>OMJH01000168.1 GCA_900299295.1 Bacteroidota bacterium | reverse complement strand
GAACCCAAGAAATACAGATTTTCACATGAACAAATTAAGTCGTGATGGCTTCAAGAATTTCTGTAAGACTTGTAGTAACTTAAAATACCCGAAGAAATATGTAAGCAATTATGCTGACAAACACGCTCCCCAAGTACAGATTGACGAGATTGAGAGTATTGTATGCTCAGAGCTTAAATTAGACAGAGAAAAAATGTTTTGTACTAAATACAAGGGCGGTAGAATACCCGAAGGCAAACACCTTATTTGGACAATACTAAAAGATAAGTACGGGTTAAGGTTATATGATATTAAAAGAGAATATTCTGTTGACCATGCCTCTATAATGTACGGAATAAGGAAGGTAAGAGGCTACTTAGATGTATATCCCGACTTTAAAGCTCTCTACAAAAAGATTATGAACATGACTTCAAACAAATATGTTTTAGCATATGAATAACGTTCAAGTGCTTTGCGAAGTGGCGGTTTTGGAACACCACAGCTTCAATTTAGCACTGCCGTTCAATAGAATTACAAGGGTTCAACTTAGCACTTCACCCGCCATTTTGCAAAGCAAGTGTTAGCGGTTCGGGCTTCTCCGTTTTTAGAAGTCCAAAATAAAAAAACCAAGAAAATGAACGTATTAAAATTTATTGTCCGTAAAAAAGAAGATTACAGGTCTGAAAGAACCGACTTAAAGAATGATTACAAAGTTGCTAACAAATTAGGATTTAGCACCGAAACAAACAGAATTGAAAGAGATTTTTCAAAGACTGGTGAAATAATTGACTTGTTAGAAGAAATAGCTAATGAGGTGCAAAAAGAAAGAGTTTTTACCGAAGCAGAAATTTCTCATTTGCAAAGCAAAGTTCATAAAATAACAGGCGATGGTGAGGTTATGCAACTATTTAATAAACTATTAGGTGTCAATGCTGGAGGTGGTTCATAGCCTGACCGCTAACGGTTTGGGGCTTGTAGCAGTAGGGGATTTAAAGCACTACTGTTCAATGCACCACAAAAGCTGATTAGAGGTACGCAGCTTAATTAAAGCACTTCTGCCCCTATTGCTACAAACCCTTGTTAGCGGTAGTACGGTTTAATTCACAAGGGATTTCCAATTTTAAAACAATAATAAAATGCGTACACAGCAAGAAATTTTAGCAAGATTTGAAAAAGCAGATGACTTTTTCGGAACACAAAAAGGCGATTTAATTTCCTATATGGAATTTGAATTTGCAAAGCCATACTTAAAAGAAGATTATGTAAAAAAAGTTGAAGCTGGCGAAGAAGTCTGGGAAGTATCAACCGACCCCAAAAAGAAAATTTTAGAATATTTAGATTTTGCCTATGGTAAAGCAGAAGATGAAAGGGGTTTGTCTGCTGCAAGAAGTCTTTTGCATTTCAAAACTTGGATTTGGTTGGATGATGAAGATTTTTATAATGAGGTTTTGCCATTGATTGAAAATTATACAGATTATGGCATCCCTGCTTTAGATAAAATTTCAGAACACTATGGATTTGTTAGGGTGTAGTATTACCGCTAACGTATCGGTGCTATACGATGTGGCGGACTTTCGGCAGAAAGCCCAATACGAAGCACCAAAGTTTGATTTAAGTAAAAATGTTTAATCGAAGCACGTCAGCCGCCATATTGTATAGCACTTGTTAGCGGCTGCCCTTCTTCACAAATCAAAATAAAAATGGAATACATAGACGATTTAAGTTTTTCAAACCTTGTCAATTTGATACAGGGTGAAGAAATTAAGGCTGCCGATATTTTACATACAATAGCCTTAGAAATGGAAGAAAACAATAAGACAATTGCCGAACTTGAAAGCAAACTTAATTGTGCAAAAAGTCGAAAAGAAAGTTTGATTTCAGGTTCACAACGAGTAATGCAACACATAAAAAGAGAATATCCTTTAGCCGTCAAAAGGCAAGATTACATAGTTGTTGTAACCAAAGAAAATATTTCAATTGAGAGGAATGTTCTTTAGGGTTGCCGCTAACGTCCCAGCAGATTGCCGCTGTGGCGTATTAAAAGAATAAATGTTTAACCATAAAATAAAAGTAAAATGACAGAAGAAACTTTCACTCATGCAGAACGCAGCCATAGCGGCAATCTGCCTGTTATGTGCCGTTTTTTATTCCAATACCGAAGTATGGGAAAGGATTTAATGGTGCATATTGAAGCAAGTAGTTTAAATGATGCAATGGTAAAATTTGCAACACACTACCATTTCATTGATGAAGTTTATGAAATTGCAAAAGTGTCTTAAAATGGCACATAACGGTTCGGGGCTATAAGATAGTAAAACCCCTTTTTGAGCGTGGGGGATTTCATGCTCTAAATTAAATACAAAAGTACATGAGTACATTTATCGAAAGGCTAATTGCCGAAGAAACCGAGCTTAACGAGAGAAAAAGCAAATTGCAAACATTCATCGAAAGCGATGGATTCAAGAACATTGACAAAGAGCAGCAATCTTTGTTAAAGATTCAATTTAATGCTATGGCAACTTATAGTGAATGTTTGAATCAGCGAATGATTCAGATTAACAATAAAGAGCCACAGCAAAGCAATTAATGTACTGTGTGCGGTGGCAGGGGTTTTATTT
>OMJH01000167.1 GCA_900299295.1 Bacteroidota bacterium | reverse complement strand
TCCAAATCCAACCGTTATGGTTTCCTTGAAGTTTTGCTGATTGATACCTCCTAGTGCAATCAATTTATTAATGCCTGACAATTCGTGTATGTTTCTTTTCAACTCATTGAGTGAATGCAAAGGCGTGTATCCCGATTTTGAAATACTTGGATAAACCGGAGAGTAAAACAGGTATGAAAAATTTTCTTTAAGCAAGTTAAAATCCGTTATTCGATGAATCGAAGTTGAAATCATCTCGAATCCCTCTTTACTTAATTCGGCGTAATTGGATTGCTGTGACTCGGGAAGGTGAATGCCTTTGAGTTGAAATTCCTTTGCTAAATGAAATTCCTGGTGTAAAACGATACGTGAACTGAATTCCGGATGAACGTAGTTTAAAAGCTCACGTAACTCTTTTTCTGTTCCTGTCTTTTTTCGGATATGAAAATTAAATGTCCCGCACTCAAGCAATTCGTTGATGAGCCGGCCCTCGCCTTCAAAATAATCTTCCCTGCTGATAAGTATTAGATGCATCACCCAATTATTTTTCTAATTTACTCAATTCAAAATATATTTTTCAGAGTTTTACTTAATCTTTTTCTTCCAAATTAATGCTGTTGCGATTGTTTTTTTTTGCCTTATTTTTATAGAGAATTTTTTGCTTTATCCATTCCCTGCTCATGAGCTATAAAGAAATTTTGAACGACCTGAAACGAAGAATCTTCAAGCCTGTTTATTTTCTGTGCGGAGAGGAGCCTTATTTCATTGATAAGATCAGTGACTATGTTGAGGCAAATGTGTTAAGTGAAGACGAGCGTGAGTTTAATCAGACCATCTTTTATGGCAAGGAAGTATCCATGGAACAAATTCTGGAAACCGCTAAACGTTTTCCGATGATGAGTGAATTTCAGGTAGTAATTGTGAAAGAGGCGCAGAACCTGAAAGATTTTGCTTCCCGTTCCGGTAAAGGAGATGAAGGCGATGATGATGAATCTATGAACGAAAAATCTTCTGCTTCTGCAAACTGAAATGCCTTGTTGCATTATCTTGAAAATCCTCAGGCTACCACAATTTTAGTCTTTTGTCATAAGTACAAAAAGCCGGATAAACGTCAAAAACTCGGAAAACTGCTGACTTCTAAAGCGGTTTATTTTGAATCCGATAAATTGAAAGATTGGGACATGCCTAAATATATTTCGGGTTTGTTGCAGGAAATGCAGCTGAAAGTAGTAGATCAGGTCCCGTATTTGCTTGCCGAATATCTCGGAAATGACATTAGTAAAATTGTAAACGAACTGGATAAACTGGCGATTAATATCCCGCAGGGAACAACCATTACACTTGATCACATTCAAAAAAATATCGGTATCAGTAAAGACTATAATGTATTTGAGTTGCAGGATGCCATTGGTAAAAAAGATATTTTGAAAGCTAATAAAATCATTCAGTATTTCAACGCAAATCCTAAAGACCATTTTATTTCAATGACCTTAGGTTTTCTTTACGGATACTTTTTAAAAGTGTTGATGGTTCATTTTTCAAATGACAAATCAAAATTTGGAATTGCCAAAACACTCGGTGTTCCTCCATTTGTCGCGGAAGGTTACGAAACTGCTGCGCGAAACTATCCCACTGCCAAATTGAAAGCGATTTTTTCTTACCTCCGCGAAGCCGATGTACGCAGTAAAGGAGTTGATAATTACGGAACAGAACACAGTGAACTTCAAAAAGAATTAATCTTTAAAATTTTGCACTGATCGTATGAATTACTGGCTGATAAAATCCGAACCTTCCGCATACAGTTTTGAACAACTGAAGGCCGACAAGTCAACGGCATGGACGGGCGTGCGCAACTATGCCGCACGAAACAACCTGCGCGCCATGAAAAAAGGTGACATCTGTCTTTACTACCACAGTAACGAGGGAAAGTGCATTGTCGGCTCAGCAAAAGTGATTAAGGAAGCGTATCAGGATCCAACAACAACGGATACGAATTGGGTTTGTGTGGATGTGCAATTCCATCAAGCTTTCAAAAATCCAATCACACTGGAACAATTAAAAGCAGATGCGGATTTAAAAAACATGCAATTCGTCAGAATCGGCAGATTGTCGGTAAGCACTGTTTTAAAAAAAGAATTTCATAAATTGTTTAAGATGGGTTTTAATTAAGTTAAAATCCACTTTGATATTAAATCCTGTTTCCTAATTTTACAAAAAAATTTATGAAAAAAATTTACTTTATCTTTCTTGCTTTGATTTTCGCGTTGCACTCCTATGCGTGCGACAATAGTATTTTCACCTTAACCAACCAGGTAGCAAATCCTGACGGAAGTATAACCTATACCTTTAACGTTAACATTGAACTAGGTTCGCTGGATGCAACATTTTACGGATTTACAATTTCTTTTAACTCCCAGACGAATAATCCACAAGTAATTATTGGCGGAACTTATCCTACCACCTCTTCTATCGCAACTGCAAATCTTACATGCGGAACATTAAACGGGGCAACACTCACCGGATTGACCGGCGCTAATATCAACAGCATTAACAATGATTCTGACTGGGGGCCTTATGTTGGAATGACTAATGTCATCAGTTTCGAAGACGGAACTTCTTTCGGTTCCGCAAACAACAATATCTGTATGACGCTGCAGATTACGGTCGTGGGATGTGTGGAAAATATCGAATTAAATGCGAATGTTAATAACGGCGGCTTATGTATGTATTCTGTTTCTACCGGGCAAAATTGTACCCTGGGTATTCCGGAATTAAAACAAGACGAGAAGAAAATTGTGAAAATTATTGATTTAATGGGACGTGAGGTGGAGTACAAAAACAACACTCCGGTTATTTTGATTTACAGCGACGGGACAAGAAAACGTGTGATGAAAATTGAAGAGTAATTTTTCTGGGATCCTTAAAATATTCTAAATGCTTTGGAAAATTATTTTTTTTCAACCCCATTTTTCCTTCGGCATTTACGTTAAAAAAAATTAACCTATTTCTTTCTTGTTTTTCTACCACATTTATGGTATGTTTGTATTCTATTTAGATTCAATCTAAATAAATTTAGTCAAATAACAATTTGATAATTAGAATTTTATGATAACTGTTACGGATTCGGCCAAAGAGCATGCATTAAATTTAATGCAAACAGAAAATCGCCCTGAAGGTACCTTTATTCGAGTGGGTGTTGAAGGCGGCGGATGCTCGGGTTTGATGTATAATCTCAGCTTTGATGCTGAAATGAAAGAGGGCGATCAGGTATTTGAAGACAAGGGAATCAAAATCGTTGTCGATAAAAAAAGTTTTCTCTATTTGGTAGGTACTCAATTG
>OMJH01000166.1 GCA_900299295.1 Bacteroidota bacterium | reverse complement strand
GCTTTTAATTCGTCTATAATATCACTTTTGATTTCATCTGCAAATTCTTCCAAATCCACATCTTCAGCTTCAGAATCTGTATCACGATATACGTCGATATCATATCCTGTTAACCGTCCGGCCAGTTTAATATTAAATCCACCTTTACCAATTGCAAGCGAAACCTGATCCGGTTTCAGGTAAACCTCGGCCTTTTTTCCTGTTTCATCAATTTTGATATTGGTGATTTTTGCCGGACTCAATGCCCTTTGGATTAGTAATTGCGGATTAGCAGTAAAATTAATTACATCAATATTTTCATTTCTTAATTCACGTACAATTCCATGAATACGTGATCCTTTCATTCCCACACATGCACCAACCGGATCAATACGGTCATCATAACTTTCAACGGCTACTTTGGCACGCTCTCCCGGTTCTCTTACAATTTTACGTATCGTAATAAGACCATCGAAAATCTCAGGTACTTCAAGCTCAAATAATTTGCCAAGGAAATCAGGAGAGGTACGAGATAAGGTAATAATCGGAGTAGCATTTTTCATTTCTACTGCAAGAATAACCGATTTAACGGTGTCACCTTTTTTGAAAAAATCTGTTGGAATGGTTTCTGTTTTTGGAAGAATCAATTCGTTTCCGTCGTCATCAAGTAACAGAAATTCTTTTTTCCAAACCTGATAAACTTCAGCATTGATGATGTCTCCAACTTTTTCTTTGTATTTATTAAAAACTTCCCCTTTTTCAAGCTCGGTAATTTTTTGAACAAGGCTTTGACGAATGGATAATACCGCACGACGGCCAAAATCTTCGAGTCGAAGCGGTTCAGATACATCCTCACCAATTTCAAAATCAGGTTCAATTTTCTTGGCATCTGTTAACGAGATATGTTTGTTTGGGTCGAAATCAAACGAATCTTCCGCGAATTCATCATCCACAATATTTCTGTTTTTCCATATTTCGATATCGCCTTTTTCAGGGTTAACGATAATGTCAAAATTCTTGTCAGTTCCGAATCGTTTAATTAGCATACTTCGAAACACGTCTTCGATGATACTCATTAGGGTAACGCGGTCAATGTTTTTTGTTTCTTTGAATTCCGCGAATGATTCGATTAGGTTTACTCCTTCCATTTTTTTATTATTTAAATGATAGTATTACGCTGGCTTGTTTCACCTTGTCCAGCTCAAGGTTTAGGGTTTCTGTTATTTTTGATTTCTGATTTTTTTTATTTGAGCTTAATTCAAGTGAAATAAAATCCCCATTAAATGCGGATAGTTTTCCCTGATATTCTTTTCCTTCGCAATCTACAACCTTCAAGGTACGGCCGATATTCTTTAAATACTGAGAGGGTACTTTGAATGGTGAATCAGCGCCAGGCGAAGATACCTCAAGTTCAAAATCCTCTTCATCTCGATTCAACGACGATTCAATATGCCTGCTTAGGTTAACACAATCCTTAACCGAAAGACCGTTCAGGCTATCAACATAAACCTGTATTTTGTTTGTAGGGCTCACGAGGCAGTCCACAAGAAAAATATCCTTGTCGGCTAAAAAACCATTTACAAGTGTATCTATTTTAGATTTTGCAATCATTTTTTTCAACAAAAGAGGGGACTTTAGTCCCCTCATCAATTCTTAATTACGGTGCAAATATACTTTATTTTTCTGAACTGCAAGTTTGAGGTTCTGGTTTCAACGTATTTTAACACTAGAAATGCTAATTTTTACGTTTTCCGTTTTCATAATACATTCTTCCTACCTCCGCTCCACGTAGGTCATAAAAAACCCAGGTGCCATGCGGCACGCTTTGGTATTTGGCGGTTTTTCCCCGTTTTCTTTCTTTAATTATTTTATAATTACTGATGCTTTTTATTGCGCCACTCTGGTAATAGGCTACTGATTTCCCCGTTAATCTGCCGTCTTTATAATTTTGTTCCTGCATCAATGCTCCTTCGGGATAATAATACTTCCATTTTCCGGATTGTTTTCCTAATTTATTGTATTTCCCCTCCATGTCCAGCGTTCTTCCTTTCTGGTTGTAGGTCATCCAATAACCAATTTTTAAGTCATACCAGTATTCCCCTTTTTCCTGAATAACGTCCGTTGCGTCGAACCAGGACAACCATGAACCATGCTTTTTACCATTAACATAATTAACGCGTGAAGATGGTCGTCCGCTCGGATAATTGAAACTCCAAAGGCTGTCCATTATTCCATTTTTAAATTTGCCTTTACTGAGGCACTCTCCATTTTCAAACCAGGAGGTCCATAAACCTTGCTCTTTGTCATTTACAAATCTACCCTCCTGAAGTTTTTTTCCATTTTCGAACCAGGTTGTCCAAATACCGGTTTTTTGATTGTTTTTATACATTCCTTTTTTCCAAACTGCACCTGCCTTATACCAATACGTCCATTCACCCTCCTGAAGATCTTCTTTGTATCCTCCAGTTGATTCTTTATTTCCATTTTCAAACCAAAAATTCCAGATCCCGGATTTTTTGCCGGCAGTAAAAAAACCTTCCATTTCTTTTTTTCCGCCTTTGTAATACCAAACCCAAGTGCCATTCTTTTCACCTTTCTCATATGTGCCTTCTGCAGATTTTAATCCTTCCTCATAGTATTGTAGGTATTTTCCGCTCATTTCACCTGAGCGGTATTCAATATCAAAATTCAATCTTCCATCTGGATGAAAATATACCCATTTCCCATTCTGCCGGCCATTTTCATAATTTCCCTGAGCCCGGATTATTCCGCTCGGCCATACCAACTGAAATTTTCCGTATCCGTTTTTTACTGATTGAATACCTGAATCATTCCAAACATTCAATAAATATTCTACGGTATCTTTGTATTCTTTCTCTACTTTGGGTTTTCCGTTACTATAAAATTCCTTCCAGTTTCCACATTTTTTATCTAGGCAATATATTCCGCTAATTGATAACTTTCCATCTAGGAAATAACTTTCTATTACTCCATCTTTCAAATCATTTTTAAAAAAACCTTTGCTTTCCGGGTTTCCATTTTCATACCAATACAGCCATTCCCCATTTTTTCTGCCTTGCTGGTAGCTTTCTTTACTTTTCATTTTTCCATTGGGATGCCATGAGGTCCAAATACTATCGGGTTTGTCCATTTGGAAAACAGTTTTCTGTTCAACATTCCCATTTTCGAAGTAAAAAGTGTTGGCACCATGTTTTCTTCCCATTCGGTATCGTACGGTACTTTTAATTTTACCACTTTCATAAAAATGTGTCCAAAGACTGTCTTCTTTTCCGGATTTGAACCAGCCCTTGCAGGCAACCTTACCATTTTTAAAATAGGTGAGGTATCGGCCCTCGGCACGGCCTTTTACAAAATCCTGAACCATTTTTACCTGGCCTTTAGCTTCATCCCAATACTCGGTTACTGTTTGAGCCTTAGTAAATTGTGTAACAATGAAAATTAAAAGAAAGAATGAGTTTTTCATTCGAAAAATGATTTTTAGTAAAAGTAATTGAATAACGAAACCTAAAACCAATGGGAACCCGTTTCTTGTAAACATTAACAGGTTAACACAATTTCAGCAGGAACCACTCATCCGATGATAATACTCAATGTGTAGGTTTTTTCGTAGACTTCATTTACATTATTAACTTTGGGTAGATTTTATGAGATTAGTCTGTTATTCAATTTTCGTATTTTTTTCAGCAGTTGTATTTGCTCAATCTAAATGGACGATGGAGCGGTGCATTGAACACGCATTGAAAAACAACATTGGGATCCGGCAGGCTGAGTTGAATGCCAAGGTGGCGAAAAACAATGCGCTACAGTCAAAAGCGGGAGCTTTGCCAGCGTTGAATGCCGGCGGGGCACACACCTATAATTTTGGTAAAACAATTGATCGGTTTACCAACACATTTGCTGATCAAATGGTCTTGTCTCAAAATTTATTTCTTTCAACTAACCTAACTTTGTGGAGCGGACTTTCCCAGCTCAATTCCATTCGCCAGACAGATTTGAATTATAGATCGGCAGTTGAATCGGTTAATCAGCAAAAAAATGATCTAGCACTAAATGTTGCCACGGCATTTTTACAGGTAATTTATGCTGATCAGCTGAAACAGGTTCAGAAAAATCAAGTGGATATTAGTATTCAACAGTTGGAGCGTACCAAGTCATTGTTTGAAGCAGGTACTGTTGCCAAAGGAACACTGTATGACGTTGAGGCTCAATTGGGGGCAGATCGGTTTAATTTTGTATCTGCAGAAAATAATTATTCCATTGCTCTTCTCACGCTTCAGCAATTACTCAATCTCGACTCGGTTAAAAATTTTGCACTTGAAATCCCCTTGTTAAGTGATCCGTCATTTGACGGAAGTCAGTTGATTGTGCAGGATATTTACGCAAATGCATTAAAATCTCAACCTCAGATTAAAAGTGCCGAGCTTGCCTGGAGAGGTGCTGAAAAAGGCCTTGCAGCTTCGAAGGGATTACGTAGTCCAACCTTAACATTTTCTGCGGCAATTGGAAGCGGATTTTCCGGATTGAATTATAATTATGATTATTCATACGGTGTTGTTCCTGCCGGCTACACAAGTGCTTTTGATACAGTTTATCTATTTGATGTAAATCCAATACGTAAGGAGGTAAAGTCTTTCAGTGATCAGTTCAATGCAAATATCAATCGTAGTATTGGTTTGCAGTTGAACGTTCCCATTTTCAACGGACTTCGCACCCATGTAAGTGTAGAAAACAGTAAGCTGAATGTATTTTCGCAGAAATTAAATTTTGATTTGGCAAAGCAGCAATTATGGAAAAATATTGCCCAAGCACATGCCAACGCAATTGCGGCACAAGAAAAATTGAAATCTGCCAGGCAGGCAATTGAAGCTGCAGAACTTTCTTATCGCTTCAGTGAATCAAAATTTAATGCCGGTGCCATTAGTTCATTTGAATTCAGTACAGCCCGGGGCAGAATGTTGAAAGCACAATCCGATTTACTTAATGCACGTTTTGATTTAATTTTCAGAATAAAAGTGTTGGATTTTTATCAGGGAAAACCATTAACACTTTGATTAATGCAAAGCATACACACATGAAACGATTTATTTTATTTTTATTTTCAGGCTGTTTGGTTGTTGCAATGGCAATTTTATTGAAAAGTTGCGGTAAAAACAATTCCATTTCTGTCAGTGTTGAAAAACCTTTGAAGCGTGATATTACCGAGATTGTAACCGCAAACGGAAAAATTCAACCCGAGGTTGAACTGAAGATTTCATCGGATGTATCAGGCGAGATTGTTGAGATGAAAATAAAGGAGGGAGATCGTGTGAAAAAAGGAGATTTACTTTGCCGTATTAAGCCGGATATTTATGAGTCTTCGCTTGAAAAAATGAGTGCTTCTGTAAGCAGCACAAAAGCGGGCATGCAAAATGCATATGCTATTGTTGAGCAAGCCAACGCTAATTTACGGAATGCTGAATCCGCGTTTCTGCGTAATAAAAAATTATTTGAGCAAAATGCCGTATCAGCACAAGAGTTTGATGCTTCTAAGGCTCAATTCGAAAGTGCAAAGGCAAATTTGAAAGCAGCTGAAGAAAATGCAAAAGGTTCCGAGTACAATATTAAAAGTGCCGAGGCTTCCTTACGCGAAGCAAATACGAATCTTTCCAAAACCTATATTTATGCACCTGTTGACGGAACCGTTTCTCGATTGAACAAAGAGCAGGGTGAGCGTGTAGTTGGAACTGCAACAATGGAAGGAACTGAAATTATGCGCCTTGCAAATCTGAACGAGATGGAGGTAAGTGTGGATGTTAACGAGAACGATATTGTTCGGGTTCACCTCAAAGATTTAGCAGTTATAGAAGTGGATGCATACGGCGATCGTAAATTCAGCGGTGTTGTAACAGAGATTGCCAACTCGGCTAATGCCACTACCGGTTTATCGGCAGAGCAGGTGACTAATTTTACGGTAAAGATTCGGATCATACAGGAATCGTATAAAGATTTAATAACAGCCGAAAATCCTGCCCCTTTCCGTCCGGGTATGAGTGCTGCTGTCGATATTCAAACAAAAACAGTTTCGGGGGTTTTGTCTGTACCCATACTTTCTGTTACGACTCGAATTGATTCCACAAAAATTCAGCAATCTGAGACGGAAAAGGCAGGAGAATTGGTAGTGTCAAATTTAGAAACGGAAAAAAAAGAAAAGAAAAATGAATCACTAAAACCTGAGGAGGTAGTTTTTGTTGTGCGTGAGAGTGAAGTAAAGCTTGTTAAAGTAAAAACCGGCATTCAGGATAATAATTTCATTGAGATAATTGAAGGTTTGACCTTGAATGATGAAGTAGTTTCTGCGCCTTATACTGCAATTGCAAAGGAGTTGAAAAACAGTACTAAAGTTATTGTTGTTCCGCGCGAAGAATTGTTTTCTAAATCCGGATCGAAATAATTCACGTGTCTTCCCCGCTCATCCTGTTTATTGAAACTTCGTCTACTGTTTGTTCGGTTGCGCTGGCTGAAAACAAAAAAATTCTTTCGGTTCGTGAAGTCAATAATGGTTACACTCATTCCGAATTACTTCATGTGTTTTGCAAGGAATTGATGCAAGAAACAGGGAAGGAATTCAGTAATTTAAACGCAATAGGGATTTCTACCGGACCGGGTTCTTACACTGGATTGCGAATTGGAATGAGTGCAGCGAAAGGTTTTTGTTTTGCACTTGGAATCCCTTTAATAGGTATTTCAACCTTAGAAAATTTGACGGTTGCGGCAATGCGTAAAATTGGTAATTCATCAATTAATTATTTTATACCGCTAATTGATGCACGGCGTATGGAAGTTTACCAGGGGATTTTTGATGTAAACCTGCAACTACAGCAATGTCCGTCGCCGTTGGTTGTTACCGCTGATAGCGTAAAATTATTTGAGCACTATACCCCTGCAGTTTTTTTTGGATCCGGAGTTCAAAAGTGTAAACCATTACTTTCCTGTTTTGAAAATTCTATTTTTATTGAAGATATTCTTTCTTCATCTCAAAACATGATTGAGATTGGATTTAATAAATTTAATTCATGTGATTTTTTGGATGTGGCGTACTGTGAACCGGATTACCTTAAAGAATTTTTTGATACGCGCAAATCTTAGAATGAAATAGAATATCCTATAGATGTGATGTAATCTCTTAACGGGTTTGAAGAATTTAATTCGCGCTGAAAAATATAGGCAATAAAAAATCCACTTTTCTTGGATAACTCATAATCTATTCCGGCAACACATCGCAAGTTTGTGAATCCGGCATTCAGTTGTTTTGCATTGTTCCAGAGCTCACCGCTCAAATAAGGCGAATATTTTTTATTTATATCCAGTTTGAATTGCAGTTTGTTTCTTAATGTATAATCCGGTATTTTTCCATTACGTGAAGTGAAATAATCTGCAAACTGTGATTGAAGACGAAGACGGTATGAAATTGTAATAAGCTTTTTTAGTTTTTTTCGAAACGCAAAATCTGTATAAAAACGGTTTCGGAAACCATAAGAGTCACCGAGCCTTCGTCGTGCAGCGATGCGATAATTCGCTGATACTTTAATGTGTTTGTTGATTTTATATCCAATACCACCATCTAAAAAGGAGCTTCCGACTTCGGTAATATTTTCATTAAGCCGGATAGTTGGATTCAAAAGTGCAGTAAATTTTTTTTTCAGATTTTTCTCCATGTTGCAAGTCATCCAAAGTCCGGCATCGTTGTATTGTGCGCGACATAAATTTTGGAGTAAAAATAGAAGTATGAAGAATTTAAATTTCAATGGCGTTTAATTATGACCCTTTTTTATGATAGGCTGCATTTTCTCTATAGTAAATTTTCACATGCGCCATATCTCGAAGGAAATCAATTCTTACTATATTATAACGATGAATGTCAAGCCCTGTTCTTGTTTTCAGGTCTGCGATAAATTCCTCTTCGCGTTCAGCTTTGATCAGTTCAATATTTTCATAAAATATTACTTTAGCCAATTCGCGTTTCATGAAAAAATTACTTTCAAAAATCCAAGCCATTAAAATAATAATCCCGTTAACCGCTCCGATTACCATCATTTCTATAGAGAATTTTATTTTTTCAATTTTAAGAACTGCTGACAATAAACCCATTGCAATAACGAGAAACAAGTAGGTCATGTCTTTTATGCTGATGTCTTCCGTTCGGTAACGCAGCATTCCGAAAACTGCAAATAAACCGAACGCTGCCCCCATGCTTAATTCAACTTTATTTAAAAAATAACACATGAAAAAGATAATTATGTTGAAAATGAAATAGGTGAAGAACAACTCACTTTGTTTGTAAATTTTAAAGTAAATATATCGCATAAGAATGATGAGAAAGATCATGTCAATTACAAGACGCATTCCAAGTTTCATTAGAAAGTCTAGAGTATTTTTCATTTCTTTATCCGATAACCCGATTTCAGACATGGATTGTAACAGGTGCATGATTAATTATTTTGTTTAAGGTTAATAATTTAGGTTTGAAACTATTTTTTTTAATTTCCTTTTCTGTTTTAATAACGGCAAGGCAATATTTACTGATTCCGCCCTCGCGGATATGAAGCCTTTTCATAAGTTGAATGAAACTGGATTCCTGTTTTTTACTCTGTTTTACCTCGGCAATTATCAGGTTGGGCATATCGATCTTTTGCGATTCTTTTACAAACTGAAGATCGAAGTCAATGGTTAGACGCTCCGGGGCATTTTTACCAACCAGTGTTATGCGTTTGTAGTTAACCCATACCGCCGGCAGTAAGGTGTGCGGGTTGAAAGGCAATTCATTTTGCAAAAATACTTCAGATTCATCGCTGAACGTAAACGGCACTTCTCTTTTTTTTATTCTGGTT
>OMJH01000165.1 GCA_900299295.1 Bacteroidota bacterium | reverse complement strand
TATTGGGCGAAGGCAAAAGATGCACTGGAAATATCACGTTTTTTAAACGATCATATTTTGGATGTCGTTTTGAAGTATCCGAAAAAATTTATTGGATTAGCCACAGTACCAATGCAGGATATTTCGTTAGCGATACAAGAGCTTGAGCGTTGCATGAAAGCCGGATTCAGGGGAGTGCAGATTGGCAGTAACGTCAACGATAAGAATTTAAATGAAAAAGAATTTTTTGAATTTTATGCGGCTGCTGAATCGTTGAATGCTGCCGTTCTAGTTCACCCGTGGCAGATGATGGGGCAGGAACATATGGCGCGCTACTGGCTTCCCTGGCTGGTAGGAATGCCTGCAGAAATTTCTCGCGCCATTTGTTCAATGATTTTTGGAGGTGTGTTTGAAAAATTTCCACGTTTGCGTGTTGCCTTCGCGCACGGTGGAGGTAGCTTTTTACCTACGCTTGGCAGAGTCATTCACGGATGGGAGTGCCGTCCCGATTTGGTTGCCATCGACAATGCGCATTCACCGGAAAAATATCTTGGAAAATTCTGGGTTGATGCTCATACGTGTGATCATAAAATACTCAGCTACGTGATTGATATGATAGGTGCCGACAAAGTCATGCAGGGATCTGATTATCCTTTTCCTTTGGGAGAGTCGGTTCCGGGTGATTTGGTAAGAACAGCACCGCTTTCAGGTGAAATTAAACAAACTGTTTTGGGTGATGCCGCGCTGAAATGGCTGGGGCTTCAAAAAAGTGAGTTTTTATAAATTGTTTTTCAATGAGTGAACAAAAGCTATTTTCATTAGAGGACTTGAAACGTTTTTCAGCGGTGGAGGGTAAGGTATTGAAAGATGTGGTTTATTACGTCTGGATTAATCGTTTGACAACGTCATCACCAATGGTCTTTATTGATAAGTTACAATTTATTTTTGATGACGACACACTGATTACACTTACAGCGGGAGAGGAGAGCGATGCTTTGTATTTTTTGGATGATTTTGATTTTAATTCGGAGGCAGAAGTACTGGAACAAGAGTTTAAGGGTGAAATTGTGCTGAAGGCTCACCATGCAATAAATGACAGATTTTGGACAGGATTGAGTGATAAAAAAATTACTTCGGTTCGTTTAACTAAGCGGAATAACGAATACCTGGCTGATGCAGTCGTTTTTGACATCGAAGGTGAATTGCGTCTTGTAGCGGTGAGTCCTGAAGAAGGTGTTCTCATTGATTTTTACGAGGATATTTGATATGAAAATTCTCACTACTGAGCAGTTGCGTGCTGCTGATAGCGCTACGATTGCAAACGAAAACATTGCATCTGTTGATTTAATGGAACGCGCTGCCCGTGCTTGTGTTCATCATTTGATGCATTTATCCGAACATTCGAATGAACTCGCGTTTGTATGTGGTCACGGAAATAATGGCGGAGATGGGTTCGCCATAGCGCGTTTACTTCAGGAAAAATTTTCTTCCACTCAGCCATCAAAAAAGATTTTTGTTTTTTTTCTTTCAGGATCATCAGCATCTGATGATTTTCTCATCAATCTCGAGCGCATTAAAAAAATCCACTCCATTTCTTTAGTTGAAATTGGTGAAAAGGAACTCGATTTTTTTAAGGAATCAATCAAGAATTTATCTCCGACAGCAATAGTGATCGACTGTATTTTCGGAACCGGGTTAAATAAACCGATAACGGGAGTGTATGCTGAAATTATAAAAATTATCAATCACTCCAAGAGGCAAATTATTTCGATTGATATGCCTTCCGGATTGATGGCGGATTCACCAGCCAACTCTGATTTTAATTCAATCGTTCATGCGGAACTTGTACTGACTTTCCTTGCTCCAAAGCTTTCGTTGTTGATGGCGGAAAATGCTCAGTATTGCAAAGATTTCATTTTGATCGACATTGGTTTAGATAAGAAGTTTGTAAGTACTCTTCCATCATCAAATATTTTCATCACGAAAAATGAAATCTTTCCATTGCTGAAGAACAGAAAAAAATTCGGTCACAAAGGAACTTATGGACATGCCTTGTTGGTTTGCGGATGCGAAGGAATGTTTGGAGCCGCTCTGCTTTCTGTGGCTGCATGTTTGCGAAGCGGAGCCGGTTTGGTAAGCACACATGTTCCTTCCGCGGCGGTGGATTTAATACATGGCACTTCACCTGAAGCGTTGGTAAGTAGCGATGAAGAGGCGCTTTTTATTTCCTCGATTAAAGAGGTGGGAAAATTTACATCAATCGGATTTGGTCCCGGGCTTGGCTCCCGCAATGAAACTGCATCAGTGATAAAATATATAATTCAGCAGTTTTCAGGAAAAATGGTTTTAGATGCAGATGCGTTAAATATACTTTCAGAAAATAAAACCTGGCTTGGATTTTTAAGAAGTGGTACAATTATAACGCCGCACCCTAAAGAATTTGATCGCTTATTCGGCGCACACTCCTCTGATTTTTCACGATTGGAAACCGCCAAAACGGAGTCTGCCCGGCACGGGATTATTATTGTTTTGAAGGGTGCGCATACCGCAATTGTTTTGCCATCCGGATATATTTATTTTAATTCTACCGGGAATCCCGGAATGGCGAAGGGCGGTTGTGGCGATGTGCTCACCGGCTTTCTTACCGGGCTGCTTGCGCGTGGTTATTTACCTCAGGAGGCTTCCATACTCGGTGTTTATTTGCATGGACTTGCCGGTGATCTTGCTGCTGAAGAATTGGGCGCGGAAGCGATGAAGGCAGGAGATGTAATAGAATTTCTTGCACGGGCTTTCAAAAAAATCGAAAGCTCTTTTTAATTCTTCTCTTGTTTTGAAAATTTATTTTTCACCAGTCCGATAATTACGGGCAAGAGAGAAATAAATACAATGGAAAGCACAACTTTTTCAAAATTGGCATTTACCCATTTATTTGTTCCTAAAAAATAACCGGCAAACAGAATGGAATTAACCCAGAGTAATCCGCCACCGACACAAAACATAAGGTATTTTTTGTAATTCATATTGGCAATGCCGGCACTGAAGGGCGCAAAGGTGCGAACGATAGGAATAAAGCGTGCGAGGATGATAGTTTTACCGCCGTGTTTTTCAAAAAATAATTCAGTGCGCGCAAGGTACTCCCGCTTTACGATTTTGGACAGAAAACGTATATC
>OMJH01000164.1 GCA_900299295.1 Bacteroidota bacterium | reverse complement strand
GGGTAAAAAAGAAGCTCGTTTTTTAGATGCGGTAAGCCAATTAAGTTTTAAGGTCCATCCTTTTGAGATTTTTCTTTCTGATTTTGGTGTTTTTGAACCACGGGTCTTGTTTGTTAACGTAAAACCATCAGCTTCTCTTGTTTTATTACGCGACTTGCTGATTGAATGGGTGAAGTCGAAATTTGCCATCTATAATCAAAGTGATGATAAGCGGGGATTTCATCCACATATTACAATAGCTTTTCGTGATTTTAAGAAACAGATGTTTTATGCAGCTTGGGCTCAGTTTAAAACGCAAGTGTTTTCAGGAAGTTTTATTTGTAATGAAATTCAGCTTTTAAAATTTGAAAGTGGGAAATGGATTCCGGTAGCAGCTATCCCTCTCATTCAATAAGCATGACACTGTTTTTATTTATTCTTTTTTTCCGCTGAAAGAATTTTTATTGATTTAACTGCTTCCGCCATTACTTTTATTTGCTGTTCATTAAAAGGCTCTGTTTCTGTAGAGCTAATATCTCGGATTACATACGTTTCCCCAAAATTGCCCGCAACGGAATACAAATGAAATTCAGGGTTAACAATCTCAGATTCCCAAACAAGAAGCGTGCTGTCTTCTTCCACAAAACGTTTAAATCGATTTACATCATCGTTCGCAATATCATTTTTAATTAGCGCTATATCTCCGGATGTTTCTTCAATTGAAATCCCGAAATTCAGCTTTGTTTGTTGATTTATACAATTTATTTCAATTAGCGTGTTGTTTTCCGTAACAGTTAATTTTCCTGACGTGGAATCAGGAACAATCAGGGATATTTTTTTTCCATAAGGACTTAAATCCAAACGTGTTTTCCCTTTTGGTAATGTTTCTTCTTCAAACGGGTTAGTGCATGAGTTAAAAACAAAACAAAAGCTGATCGTTAATATCAGAAAACTGTTTTTAATTGAATTGATCATGTATGATGTTTTTTTAATTGAATTGCGCTATAAAATTACTCTATGTAAATAACAAAAAAAAACCCGGAACTTAGTCCGGGTTTTTTGCAGTGCGCTGTGCTTACTTCTTTTTCTTAGCAGCTTTTTTCTTTGCACCTTTCTTAGCAGCTTTCTTAGCTCCTTTTTTTGTTGCTTTCTTTGCCATGGTTTTTATGTTTTTAATTGTTGATACGAAGAAATAAAATTTATCAACGTGAATAAAAATTAATGAAATTATTTTATTAACACTTTTTTGTTGAAAATGGTGAATAACGAAAACAACTATAAAATTGATGTTGTAAGCAATTAAACAACGAATGATAATTCGAAATCACTATTTGATAATAAATAAATTCAATTACCATTGGTGAAAATGAAATTTCGGATGCCTTTTTAGAAGAAAAAAATCATTCTGGTATTTCCCACGACACAGTGGATTCCCAACTATTAAGCAAAGAAATCGATTTTTCGTAATGCAGAACTTTTTCCGGTTTTCTTTTCGATTGTATATCTCCCGTTGTCCATGCTTCGTTTCCGTCATTATCTTCAATTAATCGAAGATGATAATTTCCCTGAGGTAATCCTTCCCAAATAATTTCTTCCTTTTCATTTTGTTTTAAAAATATTTTTTTTCGGATTACATCTTCTTTTTCGTTCACCAGCTCTAAAATCCCTTTATTTTTCAAACTATTATATTTAACGTAAATAGTAAGTTGAGCGGTTGATGAGGCGTTTGTTGGCTGAAAAGGCAGAACTATTGTATCGTTCGTCTCATTTACATGATTTCTTATAAATCCGGGAGTAAAAATAAATTTCCCGTCTTGTAACACATCTTTTTTATTGATCACTTTTATGTGACGATTGTCAATCATTTCAGTATTTAAAACGATTGTATCCTTTTCAGCGATAAAAAATACTTTATTTGATTTTATTTCCTTGATCCAGGTGCTGAAGGTGAAGGTCAATTCATCCTTTTCCGCGTCGATTTGAATTTTAGGCACGGATTTTTTGTTTTCACTAACTATTTTTGGGGTAATTACTCGGAAAGTGTCGATTAATTGTTTTTTGTTCCAATTACTTTCGTCACTTTCAAAAATCAGCCACTTCGTTGAATCGGGCAGCGTTTGGTTGTAAAATAAATTCAGGGTGTCTCTGCCTTCAGTAAACCAATGACCAACATAACCGTTTTCACCGGAAATTAATTTTACACCGGGTTTCGATAGCCCTCGATTCAAAATCACAACTGATTTCCCCGGAGATGATGAAATAACACGTTTTACAAAGACACGGGAGGGAATTTCTCGATATACGGCGAAATCCAGAATCATAGAATCTGTAATGGAAACCAGATTGTTTTCGCTGGTAAAAACCATATCAATCGTTTCCTCTGATTTATCGTATAAAAAGTTTTTATTCCGGTCGCCAATAGCAACAACTTTGTATTTACCTGGGTGAACTGATGAAATGATATATTTGCCCTCTTTATCGGATTTGCTGTAATAGTCAGGTTTATCTTTATAAAAACAACTATCATTTCCGTTTTCATATAGAAAAACACGTGAATCGCTTACGGGTTTTTGGGTTAATGCATCAACAATTTTTCCTGAGAGCGAAGCGCTATCAAGCGAATTTCCCGTGCTGAAAGTAATTCTAAGGTCTGATAAAATATTTCCCTCATGGACATCAGCTACAGAATTTCCTAGCGAAAAAATATAGGTTCGGTTTGGGATGAGTGAGTCAGTAAGTTTAATGCGGAGCACTTTCCCATTAATAGCAACCAGGGGAACGAAACTTAAGCGAGGTGTTACAATGAGTTGTTCCTGAAAGTTTTTTAATTGTATATTTTCATCAAACTCTATTTCAAGCCAAGCTCCCTTAAAGTTTAACGCATTATTCTCCGGGTATTGGCGAACGATTTGAGGTGGCGAAAGATCTCTTTCTCCTCCACTCAAGGGCATTATCTGTGCGCAGCGTGTATTCAGCAACAAAATAAATGGCAGTGCAAACAGTCGGAAGAGAAAAGTAAAAAAACGGAACATAGAATTAAGGTAATTAAACTTGCGGTATTTTAAAATGTAAATCGACAATCACCGCGACGATTTTTTCAAGATAAATCTGATCTGTTTGGTCAAATCGGCTGTAATCATCTTCATCCACATCGAGCACCAACTTTACTTCTCCGTTTTCATCCATTCCCGGAACAACAATTTCTGATTTTGAAGATGAAGAACATGCAATATGTCCTGGAAACGAATTTACATCGTCAACAATGATTGTCTTTGAATTTTCCCATGCAAAACCGCATACGCCTTTGCCTTTTGCAATGCGAGTGCACGCAACTGTTCCCTGAAACGGACCCAGAACCAGTTCTTCATTTTCCACCAGATAAAATCCGACCCAAAAAAAATCCATTGTAGATTTTAGTGCCGCACTACAGTTGGCTAGATTGGCAATCAGATTATTTTCTCCGCGCATCAACGCACTTAATTGTGGAATAAGTGCTTCGTAACGATCTTGTTTAGTGCCTCCAGAAATAGAAAGTTCTTTTGCCATTTCAGAAAGGATTTTGTTTTCGAATGAGACGGGAGAAAAGAGCAGGAAAAAAGCGCTTTATGGTTATGGCGCGGAGTTCCTTCCCTCCAACAAAAATTTCTTCTTTATTTTTTTCAATACCCTCAATTATTTTTTCTGCACATTTGTCGGCAGACATTGCTTTTTGGTGGCTATCATCCATTTGGTTATGAATTTTTCCCTCCGGACCTTTCGCGTTCATTGAAATGTTTGTTTTAATTTTCCCGGGACAAACAATCAAGGTCTTTATCCCATATTTTTCTGTTTCAAGCCGAAATGACTCAAAATACCCATGTAACGCGTGCTTTGCTGCGGAGTAGGACGAACGAAGAAAAAAACCGAATTTACCGGCAATGCTGCTGATGACAACTACACTTCCCGAATGTTGTTTTATCATTTCCGGTAATACGGCTTTGGTGAGTGCAACTGCGGAGAAAAAATTTACTTCCAGTAATTCACGCGACATTTCGAGTGAAGTATCTTTTGCTTCTGCGCGCTGACTAAATCCGCCGTTGTTAATCAACACATCAATTCGCCCGAATTTCGAAACAATTTGCCGGACGTAATCTTCTGCCCCTGATGTGTCGTTTAAATCAAAAGGAATCAGAAGTGAATTTTCTTTTCCCAAATTAGCAGCCTTTATTGCATGAATCAAATCTGATTCTTTTCGGGAGGATAATACGAGTTTACATCCTTTTTTTGCGAGCTGAATGACAAGTGCTTTTCCAATGCCTGAAGAGGCTCCGGTTAACCAAACAACTTTTCCTTCGAGTAGCATGTAATTAATAATGCACTATTTTTTCTGTGCGCAGTTTTATTCCGTCGTAGAATTCTAGAAAATAAATTCCTGGATGGTATGTTGAAAGGTCTAAGTCTATTTTAATATTCGTGTCGTCTAAATTTATTTTGCTGTTTTGTAATTCCTGCCCATCCGCGGAAAGCAATCTGATTTGTGCGTGGCCCAGATTATTTTTAATTAATAGTGACACAAAATTTCCTGCAGGGTTTGGGAAAAACCGGAAAGATGATGAAACACGTAAAGAATTAATTCCTACAGGTCCGGAATTTTTTGAAATTCCTTCTGAAAATTGGTTAGTGTTGAAGGATCCTGCCCAACCGATTGAAGCATCTAAAAACCGAACACAAGTCCGTTGTGGAGCAAGTGATGTGTCTTCCATGATGAACCAGGTTGTTCCACCATCTGCGCTCCATGACGATCCTTTTGCGTTTATGTCGCTGCCAACAGAAATTAAATAATTAGTTCCGGGTATTGCGCAAATATCACCTCCAAGCAAGGCTGTTTGGTCTATTGTTGAAGTATTGGCGCAAGCATTCCATGTTAAACCTCCGTCGTTCGTTTTTGCCAAACGGAAGTTCAGGTTGTTGGCCGTATGCATTGCTGCGTAACCTTGTAACGAATCAGAAAATGTTATTCGATGAACATCGCTGAATCCATTTCCAACGAGTGAAGAAATGAATGTTAATCCGAAATCAGTTGTTTTGAAAACCCTTCCTGCAGAAGTGCAAAACCAAAGTGTATTACCGCTGACTGAAAATGCATTTACATATCCGTATTCAGATGGGGAAATGGAAGAAAGTTGATTAGCGGTGTTGGCTGTTCTTGTCCAGTTGTTGCCGCCGTCGCTTGTTGTGTATACTTCAAAAAATCCTGAGGTTGGATCGCCCACAGCAATACCATTGGATGCATTCCAGAAATGCACGAAGTCAGGAAAACTTGTAGCGATGAAACCTGCGGAAGTTTGTTTGTTCCATGAAAGTCCTCCGTCAATAGTTTTCCAAATTCCTCCTGCATTTGTTTGGGTAGGATGATAAATGCAGGCCCAGGCCGTATCTGCGTTAATCGCTGAAATATTTGCCATGCCGGCTCCAACAATTCCTGAGTTAAGTAAACCCGGAGTCCAGGTATTTCCACCATTGGTAGTGCGTGTAAATTCAGTAATGTAATTTGATGGGTTAGCGCCGTCGTACGCAACAGCCCAGACAATATTTTGGTTAACGATTGAAATAGATGTAATTCCTCGTTTGGGCACGGTAAATCCTGTTGACTGATTAATCCATTGCCCAAATGAAACAAAAAATAAAAATAAAAATAAAAATAGAAAATGGTTACGATTCATTAGAACACTTTAGGCGTGACAGCTATGTTTTTCCAATTTAATTTTATTATTGAAAGAAATAACTGAAAAAAAATTATTTTTTATTTGCTAATAGTTTTGCGCTTAAATATTCCCGATTCATTCGGGCAATATTTTCGAGGGAAATTGATTTTGGACATTCTGCTTCGCAAGCTCCGGTGTTCGTGCAATTTCCAAAACCTTCTTCATCCATTTGCGCCACCATTTTTTCTACACGTTCGGCACGTTCCACCTGGCCTTGAGGTAACAAGGCAAACTGAGAAACTTTCGCGCTCACGAACAGCATGGCAGAACTATTCTTACATGCGGCAACGCAAGCTCCACATCCAATGCACGCAGCAGCGTTGAAGGCATCGTCTGCGTCCGGTTTTGGAATTAAGATATTGTTGGCATCTTTTGCATTTCCTGTATTTACGGAAACGAATCCACCGGCAGAAATAACACGGTCGAAGGCTGAGCGATTTACTACCAAATCTTTAATTACAGGAAAAGCCGCTGCGCGCCAGGGTTCAACCACAACTGTATCTCCATCATTGAATGAACGCATGTGCAGCTGGCAGGTGGTAATCCCTTGCTTAGGGCCGTGCGGACGGCCATTAATAAACATACTGCACATTCCGCAAATGCCTTCGCGACAGTCATGATCAAATGCAATTGGCTCTTTGCCTTCAGTGATGAGACGCTCGTTCAATACATCAAACATTTCCAAAAATGACATGTCAGGCGAAACATCCTTCACAACATAAGTTTCCAGTCTGCCTTTGTCTGCATTGTTTTTTTGTCGCCAGACTTTTAAGTTAATCGTCATATTTCTGTTAGTTGTACTCATAGCAATATCTTTTGATAATTGAATTATTTGTAGTTCCGTTGAGCAATTTTAATGTTTTCGTATGCGAGATCTTCTTTATGCAATTCCCATTTACTGTCCGCTTGATATTCCCATGCCGCTACAAATGCATATTGATCATCATGTCGTAACGCTTCACCATCTTCAGTTTGATGTTCTTCACGAAAATGTCCGCCGCAACTTTCATTTCTGCCTAATGCATCAACACACATTAATTCGCCCAGTTCTAAAAAATCTGCAACTCTTCCTGCTTTTTCAAGTTCAGGATTTAGTTCGTTCGATGAACCGGGTACCCGAACATCTTTCCAGAACTCTGCGCGTAATTGCTGAATTTCAGCAATTGCTTTTTTCAAGCCGTTTTCATTTCTCGCCATACCACATTCGTCCCACATAATTTTTCCAAGACGTTTGTGAAAATAATCAACACTTTTTGTTCCTTTTATCGAAAGTAGTTTTTGAACGCGTTCATCAGCTGATTTTTCAGCATCATCGAATGCCGGGTGATCGGTCGGGATTGCTTTGGTTCGGATTTCACCGGACAAAAACTCACCGATTGTATAAGGGATAACGAAATAACCATCTGCCAGACCCTGCATGAGCGCACTTGCTCCTAGTCGGTTTGCTCCATGATCAGAGAAATTTGCTTCGCCTAATGCATACAGACCGGGAATTGTGGTCATCAGATTGTAATCAACCCACAGACCTCCCATTGTATAGTGCACCGCCGGATAGATGCGCATCGGTACTTCATAGGGATCTTCTCCTGTAATTTGCTTATACATGTCAAATAGGTTGCCGTATTTTTCTTTAACAACCGATTTTCCAAGTTTAATTATTTCATCTTGGCTTGGGTGGTGAATTCCCTGTTTATTCGCTTCTATTTTTCCGTAACGTTCAATCGCGGAAGCATAATCTAAATAAACCGCCATTTTTGAAGTACCTACACCGTAACCTGCATCGCATCGTTCTTTTGCAGCACGCGATGCAACGTCACGAGGGACTAAATTACCAAAGGCAGGATATCTTCTTTCAAGATAATAATCACGCTCTTCTTCCGGAATTTGTGTAGCCGGACGAGTATCGTTTTGTTTTTTAGGAACCCAAATGCGGCCATCATTACGTAATGATTCCGACATTAATGTAAGTTTACTTTGATGGTCTCCGCTTACCGGGATACAAGTCGTATGAATTTGGGTGAAGCAAGGATTTGCAAAAAATGCACCCTTACGATGCGCCTTCCATGCAGCGGTAACATTTGACCCCATTGCATTTGTCGACAAGAAAAAAACATTTCCATAACCTCCTGTGCAGAGTAAAACTGCATGTCCGAAATGTCTTTCCAGTTTTCCTGTAGTTAAATCACGCGCAATAATTCCACGCGCCTTCCCGTCAATAACCACAACGTCCAGCATTTCATGTCGCGCGTACATTGAAACAGCGCCCATTCCAACTTGTCGTTGCAATGCGGTGTAAGCGCCAAGTAATAATTGTTGTCCGGTTTGGCCTGCGGCATAAAATGTTCGCTGAACTTGTGTGCCGCCGAAAGAACGATTGCTTAATGTTCCACCATATTCACGCGCAAAAGGAACACCTTGTGCAACACATTGATCAATTATATTGCCTGAAACTTCTGCGAGGCGGTGAACATTGGCTTCACGTGCACGGTAATCACCTCCTTTAATCGTATCGTAGAATAAACGGTAGACCGAGTCACCATCGTTTTGATAATTTTTTGCAGCGTTGATTCCTCCCTGGGCAGCAATTGAATGTGCTCTTCTTGGTGAATCCTGAAAACAAAATACTTTTACTTTGTATCCTAATTCTGCGAGCGTTGCCGCAGCAGAAGAACCGGCAAGTCCGGAACCCACCACAATAATTTCAATGCTTCTTTTGTTGGCAGGGTTTACCAACGGAACTGTGGAGCGATATTTTGTCCATTTATTTTCAAGCGTCCCGTCAGGGATTTTTGATTTTAATTTTGGTGATGTTGACATGCGTGAAGATTTTAAAGTTATCGAATGATTCCGAATGCCATAGAAATCGGCATCAAGGCAAATAACAAAGGAACGATGATGGAAAACCAAATTCCGACCTGATGAATAAGGGGAGAATATTTTCTGTGGTTTAATCCCAATGACTGAAAGGCGGACTGAAACCCGTGCAACAAGTGATAACTCAGAGAAATTACACCCAACAGATAAATTGCAATAAAGTACCAATTATCGAGTGAAAAAATATTTTTCATAGAATCAAACGTGTTATGTTGCTGGCCATTAAAAATTGCCTGTTTGGTGGGAACCCAAAAATTACCCAGATGAACTACAAGAAAAAGGAGCAACAATGAGCCCAATATTCCCATTGAGCGGGAGTACCATTTGCTGTTTGCTTTTCCATCAACCACCTGATATTTTACAGGACGGGCTTTATTGTTTTTCATAGTAAGTTTTACCGACATATAAATGTGCAGGATAAATCCAATGAATAATCCAATTTCAAGAACGCGAATTACAGGGTTGTGAGACATAAAATGCGATGCAACGTTAAATGTTTTTCCGCCATCGTTTAGAAAAATGCATGCATTAATACTTACATGTACAACGAGGAAAGAGATTAAAAATAATCCGGTAAGCGCCATTACCATTTTCCGGCCAATTGTAGATTCCAAAAAACTTTCCTTACTCATGAACTTTGGTTTTGATTATGAATCACAAATGTAGGATTCCCAATCTTTTAATCAAAGAAAAAAGCGTAAAGAAAAAAGATGTTTTCATCTTTATTATTAAGCGCTATGATATAAAAATTAACGCAAAAAAATTTATTCTAAATATACAAGAAGGACAATTTTACCTTCTTGAACCCCACCAGCATCTTCAAGTGAAATTTTTAAATTTTCACCGTTGCTTGTTTGACCACTGAAAATGCAAATTCCTTTTTCTGACACAGGCACAGAATATTTTTCCGTGTAGTAGGTTTTCAATCCCTCGTAAATTTCAGCCGCATGGTCCGTGCTTTTGCTTAACACTATCAATTCAATTTCCCGGACTTTTCCGTTGGCAATTGAATAATTAACAGAAAAAGTGGATACTGAATCCAGTAAAAATTCATAATAGAGGGAGCCAGAATCCTGTTCGGTTGGAGCTATCTTCTCGTTTTGAATTACTAATTCAGTATAAGTTCCCGGCTCTATCCCGCGAATGATTTTTTCTTTTGTCACCATTAACGAATCCATCCAGCTTTCATACTCCGGAAACGTCCGGGATTTTTTTTCTTTTTCATTGGTACAGTTGAGCAATAACAATGTCGCTGCTATAATAATGAATGGAAATATAAAAGTGTAACGGAATGTAGTGTGCACTTTATTCTTTCGTTTCATTTTCTGTGCGGTGCTCAGGTCTCATTTGCGGAAAAAATAACACATCCTGAATGGATACTTCTCCCGTCATTAACATACACAAACGGTCGATTCCAATACCAATTCCTGCAGTTGGAGGCATTCCGTATTCAAGTGCTCGTAAAAAATCATGATCAATAAACATAGCTTCATCATCTCCGCGTTCCATCAGTTTTACCTGATCTTCAAAACGGGAACGTTGATCTAGTGGGTCATTTAATTCGCTGTATGCATTAGCAATTTCTTTACCGTTTACAATCAATTCAAATCGTTCAACAAGTCCGGACACTGATCGGTGTTTTTTTGTTAGAGGACTCATTTCGACCGGATAATCAATTATGAAAGTTGGTTGAGTGTAATGCATTTCGCATTTGTTTCCGAACAACTGATCAATCAGCTTTCCTTTCCCCATTGTTTTATCTGCCTGCACATTTAATTTATTGCATACTAAGCGTAATTCTTCTTCCTGCATGGATGAAACATCTACGCCTGTATGTTCTTTAATTGCATCATAAATTGAAATTCGCTTATAAGGAGCCGCGAATGAAATGATTTTACCATCAACATTAACTTCCGGAGTGCCGTGTAAATCAATAGCAACCGCTTCAAGCATTTTTTCTGTTGTATTCATCATCCAGAAATAATCGCGATAGGCAACATAAAACTCCAGAATTGTGAATTCAGGATTGTGTGTGCGATCCATGCCTTCGTTACGGAAATTGCGGCTGAATTCATACACCCAGTCAAACCCCCCTACAATTAAGCGTTTTAAGTATAACTCATTAGCAATTCGTAAATATAAAGGAATGTTTAGCGCATTATGATGGGTCATGAAAGGACGTGCCGATGCTCCACCCGGTATGGATTGCAGAACAGGCGTATCTACTTCAAGGGCGCCATGCTCATTCAAGAAACTGCGTATGCTGTTCATCATTTGGGTTCGCAACTCGAATGTTTTTTTGACGCGAGGGTTAATCACTAAATCAACGTAGCGTTGACGATAGCGGAATTCGGGATCAGTCACTTCATCATAAGCTTCGCCTGAGGCATCGGTTTTTACAATGGGGAGCGGTTTTAATGACTTGCAAAGTAATTTAAGTGACTGAACGTGGAGCGAAATTTCTCCAACCTTGGTAGTAAATACGTAACCGGTAAGTCCAACGATGTCACCGATGTCAACCCATTTTTTCCAGAGTAAATCGAATAATGACTTGTCTTCACCGGGGCATATCTCATCACGTTTTATGTAAATCTGAATTCTTCCAGATGAGTCCTGTAATTCGGCAAACGCTGCTTTTCCCATATCACGTACACTCATTATCCGGCCGGCTATACTGATGTCTTTATAGTTTAGTTTGTCTCTATTGTAATTCTGCTTGATATCGACAGTTGATGCATTGATGAGAAATTCTTCTGCGGGATAGGGATCAATTCCGGAATTTCGGATTTCTTCCAATTTTTGACGGCGCAATAACTCCTGTTCGCTTAATACGTGTTGCATGAAAGTAAAACTTGGCGCAAAGATAGTTAAAGATCAAGAGAACGTTTTAAAAAATCGAATATATGCAAAAAATGCTTGGTATTAATGTTCGGGTTTGAGTTTTTTTAAAAACTCACTTGCATAAACAAAGTCCAATAATTCCTTGTTTTCAGTTTTTAAAACCTGCGAACTATTTCCCTGCCACCAGTTTTGTCCTTTGTAAATAAATAAAATGTTATCTCCCATTCCAAGTACAGAATTCATGTCGTGCGTCACAACCATTGTAATGATATTGAATTCCTGAGTTACCTCGCGGATTAATTCGTCGATAACGATTGAAGTTTTTGGATCAAGGCCGGAGTTAGGTTCGTCGCAAAAAAGATATTTAGGATTGATAGAGAGCGCACGTGCAAGGGCGGCGCGTTTTTTCATTCCGCCACTGAGTTCTGCAGGATATAATTTGTTTTTTCCTTCCAGTTTTACTCTAGATAGGCAGAAGTTTGCCCGTTCAATTCGTTCTTTCTTCGACATGCCGGTAAACATTTCCATCGGAAATAATACGTTCTCTTCAACTGTCATGGAATCAAATAATGCACCGCCCTGAAACAGCATGCCAATTTGTTGGCGCACTTCCTGTTTTTTTTTGATGTCCATTGAAATGAAGTTTTCACCTTCATATAAAATTTCACCGGAGTCAGGCACTAATAAGCCCACCATCATTTTCATTAAGGTGGTTTTCCCGCTTCCGCTTTCTCCAATCACGAGATTACATTTGCCGGGATGAAAGATGAACGACACATCGCTAACAACTTGTCGTTCACTGAATGATTTATTGATTTTTTTTAATTCTATCACACCAGCATCAGTTTTGTGATGATTAAATTAGTCACGAGTATAATTACGCTATTGTATACTACAGAGCGCGTACTAGCCCGGCCTACTTCCAGTGCGCCACCTGCAGTATAATAGCCATGGTATGCAGAAACCGAGGTAATTATGAAAGCAAAAACCACAGTTTTTGTTAGCGAATAAACGATATTAAAGGGAACAAAAAAAGATTGTACGCCATAAATGAATTCGTAGGAAGTACAGGCGCCAGATAACACACCCATGGAATATCCGCCAAAGATTCCCAGAAACATAGAGATGACAATAAGGAATGGATTAATCAGCATTGCCGCTATCACCTTTGGTAAAATTAAATATCCTGCACTGTTAACACCCATGATTTCCAGTGCGTCAATCTGTTCGGTTATGCGCATTGTTCCAATTTCACTCGCGATGTTACTTCCTACTTTTCCTGCCAAAATCAAAGAAACAATGGTGGGCGAAAATTCTAACACAATTGATTCTCGCGTACCCAGTCCGATTGCATAAAGGGGAATGAGTGGGCTTGTGAAGTTATAAGCAGATTGAATGGTAATTACTCCGCCCATAAATACAGAAATAATGCTAATGAGTCCAAGTGAACCAATGCCTAATGCGTCAATTTCACGAAAGATCTGCCGGGTATATACCGATAATTTTTCGGGACGCGAGAACACACGGCCAAGCAATAAGCAGTAACGCCCAAAATGATAAAAAAACCGGAAGTTCTTCATTTATAATGTTGTGTAAAATTACTCAATTTTGGTAATGATGAGCTCATACACTAATTGCGTCATTATTTTTGTTATTTTTAAAGTATGGCATTCAGTAAGCGGCTTCCGATAATTTTTTTGATTTTATTATTTGTTTTCAGCTCGGTAAGTTCCTGCTCCCTGTTCAGAAAAAAAAATCAATGCGACACTTGCCCTCACTTTGGAAAGAAACATCATTGAGGTTTCGGTGTGTTCAGTAATTCATTAATTTTAAGTGACAGGTCGGTAAGAAGAATTTTTGCATGGGCGTTACGTTCAATGTGGTGACAGGCAAGGTTTAATTCTTCCGACATTTTTTCAAAATTGCGTTCGTGAACGAAAGGCGCGAACTTCTTTAAAAAAGCTAATTCTTCACCCTGGGTATGAACTAACGACCCACTGCCGTAATTCAGCATCAGACATTCGCGTAACAAATTCAGTGCGTATTGAAAAAAATACTTTTGTTGTTCTCGGCCAAGAGAGGCTATTTCATCCACCCATTGGGTAATTCGGAAAATATCGTAGCGGTGGCAATAGCGCATCATAGTTTTAAAATGCTCAAAGAAAGCGATTGTGCTGCCGTTCTCGGAGAGTATTCGTAATGCACTTCGAAGGTTACCATCGCTGATGGAAGCAATTTGCGCAGCTCGTTCCTGTGTTACGGAAAATTTTTGTTGTAAGGCAAGTTTCATTTCCTCGTTTTGCAGCGGAGAAATCTTTATCAATTGTGTTCGTGAAATAATTGTGGTCAGTAATTGGTCGAAGTGGGAAGTGACGAGGAAAAACAAGGTTTCATCGGGGGGCTCTTCAAGAATTTTAAGTAATTTGTTGGCCGATGCGTGATTCATTTTCTCCGGCATCCAGATGACCATTACTTTGTAATTATTCTCAAAACTTGTATAGCTGAGTTTTCGGATAATCTGATCGCTTTCTTCCGCCGGAATCACCGGTTGTTTGTTTTCAGCGCCCAGCTCATTGAACCAATCAGACAAATCGAGAAAAGGTTGCTGAAGAAATGCTATGCGAAAGTCGGACACGAGTGGGTCGCAGGTGCGGGTGTTTTTAGAAAGAGCAAATGGAAATACAAGATGTAAATCAGGATGTTCGAGCTTTTTTAAACGTAAACATTGCCGGCATTCTCCACAGGAATCATTCTCGGCTTTTCTTTCGCAAAAAATAAACTGTGCAAAAGCAAACGCCATCGGAAGGTTGCCGCCTCCCTCTTCACCTAAGAACAAAAGCGCATGCGGAATACGTTTGTTGTAAACCATCCCGCGTAAAATTTTTTTTACTTCTCCGTGACCGGGAATTTCATCAAACCTCATGCTTTACGAAGATAGGCAAAACAAATTTTCCTGTGTCAGTAAACAGAAACTATAACAATTCGTTGGCCAGGTTAGCCAACTCACTGCGCTCCCCTTTTTCAAGGGTGATGTGAGAGTAAATCGCTCTGTCTTTTATTTTATCAATTAAGTAGGATAGACCGTTAGATTGCGCATCAAGATATGGAGTGTCGATTTGATGAACATCTCCGGTAAAAATTATTTTGGTGTTTTCCCCGGCCCGCGTAATTATCGTTTTTACTTCGTGTGGAGTAAGATTCTGCGCTTCGTCCACAATGAAAAATACATTCGACAAACTTCTTCCGCGAATGTAGGCAAGCGGACAAACTACAAGTTTTTCATTTTCTAACATTTCAGTAATTTGCTTATGTTCCTTTTCCTTTTCTGAAAATTGATTTTTAATGAACTTTAAATTATCCCATAGCGGTTCCATATATGGATTTAGTTTGGATTTGATATCGCCGGGTAAATAACCAATGTCTTTGTTACTGAGTGGAACAATGGGTCGTGCCAAATAAATTTGATGGAAGTTTCTGCGTTGTTCTAGTGCGCCTGCAAGAGATAACAATGTTTTTCCGGTGCCCGCTACTCCCTGAATGGTCACCAAATTTATTTTTGGGTTCATGATGGCATCAAGAGCAAATGCCTGCTCTGCATTTTTAGGTACAATGCCAAACGCGGCTACTTTTTGCACCCTTCGTAAAGAAACGGAATCTGCATCATACGAGGCTAAAACAGATTTATTACCGCTTTTTAAAATGAAATTATGATTTGCGTAAGGCTTCTGTTTTTTAAAAAGCTGGGTTGCTGAGGTCTGACCATGCTCGTAAAGTTCATCAATTGCTCCAACAGGCGATTTTTCCATTGTTGTGATTCCTTTATAAAGTTCCTCAACGTGTTTTATTTTTCCAGTTTCGTAATCCTCCGAAATCAGGTTTAAGGATTTTGCTTTGATACGTAGGTTAATGTCTTTAGTTACCAGTATAACTTTTTTGTCCGGATTTTTTTCTGCAGTATACAGCGCGCAATTCAAAATACGATGGTCTGCTTTTCTTTCTCCGAATATTTTTTCTGCGTCAACGCTACTTGACTGGCTCATTTCAATGCGGAAAAATCCGTTGCCTTTACCATTTATCGGGGTCCATTCCTGTAGCGAACTGTTGCCTGATAATTTATCTACATATCTGGAAAATTCACGCGCCGCAAAATTTTTAGTATCGTTGCCTTTTTTGAAATTATCAAGTTCTTCTAAAACTGTTATTGGTATAACAACATTATGTTCTTGGAAATTTTTGATCGCTGTATGGTCATAGATGATTACTGAGGTGTCAAGGACAAAAATTTTTTGTTGTCGTAAGGATGCCTTATTTGTTTTTTTCATTATATCGAATTGGGAATTAAAAGTATCTTTTTTAGTAAAACAAGAACTGTTTTTTTCTATGATTAACTAACAACCACCACTAAAATCAGGTAAAAAAAACAAAAAAATGATTAGGTTTTAACATTTTGACTGAATACATTTACCTACATCCAATTCAAAGCATTTGCAATGAAAAAACAACTTTACCTTTCTGTAATAATTTCATTATTATTCAGTTCTGTTCAAGCACAATTATGGGTAGAAAAAATGCGCGACCCGAACGTAAATTTTTACGATGTCCAGCAAGAGTTTAATTCTTACTGGGCTAATCGTCCTTATGAAAAGGGGAAAGGATACAAGCAATTTAAACGCTGGGAGTATCTGATGGAACAGCGTTGTTACCCTACAGGTGATAAAAAGCTAGCCGCTCAAACTTTTGATAATTTCAGCGCTTGGGAAAACGCTAACGCTGCAATGCACATCATTCCGCCAATAGTGATGAGCAACACTTGGACCCCAATCGGACCAATGGGCGCTCCTTCCGGAGGAAACGCAGGAAGAATTAATTTCGTTCGATTTCACCCCACGAATACAAACACTATTTATGTAGGAGCACCCGACGGCGGGTTGTGGGTTACCACGAATGGCGGAACCAGCTGGACAACAAACACTGATCAATTAACAGTTATCGGATGTTCAGACATTGCAATTGACCCAACAAACACAAATACGCTTTACCTTGCAACAGGCGATGGTGATGCCGGCGACAGTTATAGTATTGGAGTATTAAAATCAACAGACGGAGGTTTAACTTGGAATACGACAGGCTTAACTTGGACAGTTAACCAAGGCAGAACAATAAGCAGGTTGATCATTGACCCAACGAATCCGCAACTTTTGCTTGCCGCTACTTCTGCAGGTATTTGGAAGACAATAAATGGTGGAACTTCCTGGACACAATCCAGCACAACTGCGGTAAACGACATTGAATTTAAACCGGGAGCTACCGCAACCGTTTACGCTACCGGAACTAGCTTTTTAAAGTCTACAAATAACGGAACTTCATTTACGGCAATAACTTCCGGACTTCCAGCTAACACAGCTGTAGATAGAATGTCTGTTGCGGTAACTGCTGCAAACGCGGCATATGTTTATGTCCTGGCGGGAAAAGCTACTGATAACGGATTTTATGGTGTTTACCGATCTACGAACGACGGGGCCGCATTTACCGCCATGGCGACTACTCCAAATTTGATGGGTTGGAGCAACACTGGAAATGATGTTGGAGGTCAGAGTTGGTATGATCAAGGACTGGCAGTAAGTCCAACCAACGCCAATGAAGTATTAGTTGGAGGGGTTAATGTATGGAGAAGTACGAACGGAGGAACAAACTGGACAATTTACGGACATTGGACAGGTACAGGTGCGCCCTATGTTCATGCGGACATTCATGCATTAGAATATAATTCTGCGGGTACAATTTATGCCGGATGCGACGGAGGGATTTTCAAGCGTACGGCAACCGCGTGGCAGGACCTTAGTGTAGGAATGAACATTGCTCAACCTTATCGTATTGGGCTTTCTACCTCAAATGCCAGCTTAATCATTAGTGGTCATCAGGATAATGGAACAAACCGGTATAATGGAGGTTGGACAGAGGTAATGGGCGGTGATGGAATGGATTGTTTTATTGACAGAACAAATAATAGTGTGATGTATGGTGAACAATACAACGGGTCATTAAATCGTTCAACCAATGGAGGGGCAAACTGGTCTGCGATTGTAACCGGACTCACCGGTACAGGAGCCTGGATGACGCCTTGGCATCAGGACCCCACAACCGCGAATACAATTTACGTAGGCTATCAGCAGTTATTCAAATCCACAAATCAAGGAACAGCCTGGGCGCAGGTTACCGGAACAATGACCGGTACGGCTTCTATTGTGGAATTTGCAATTGCACCTTCCAATAATCAGGTGATTTATGTGATTAAAGGAAATGTTTTATTTAAAACAACCAATGGCGGAGGAACTTGGACAAATATTACTACTGGACTTCCAACTGCAAGTGCAGCCATGACAAATCTTGCAATTGATCCAACAGACCCAAATAATGTCTGGGTAACATTTTCAGGATACTCAGCAGCGAATAAGATTTGTGTTACAACCAATGGAGGAACTAATTGGACAAACATTTCTTCCGGATTACCAAACCTTCCATGTAACACAGTTTGTTATACTCCAGGTTCAACCTCAGATGCCATTTATGTTGGAATGGATGTGGGTGTTTATTATCGTGACAATGCTACGAATGCCTGGAGTCCATATTCTACAGGGATGCCACTTTGTAAAGTTTCTGATTTGGAAATTTATGCTCCAACTGGCAAGCTAAGAGCAGCTACTTTCGGGCGTGGTGTTTGGGAAGTTGATTTGTACAATCCCGGAACACTTGCGCCAATTGCTGCGTTTACTTCCAACACCCAGGTAATTTGTCCTGGTCAAACTATAAATTTTACGGATCAATCTTCATTTGCTCCAACGTCTTGGTCGTGGTCGGTTAGTCCTACAACTGGTGTTACAATTACGACAGCCACTTCTCAAAATCCAACAATGACTTTTGCTAACGCGGGTACCTATACAGTAAC
This sequence comes from Bacteroidota bacterium, assembly GCA_900299295.1. Classification (GTDB taxonomy): domain Bacteria; phylum Bacteroidota; class Bacteroidia; order B-17B0; family Aurantibacillaceae; genus AM-1111. The sequence continues at coordinate 32,631 of OMJH01000164.1, read as the reverse complement.
TTTACTTGCCTCCAACGCAAACGGATCTGATTCAGAGATAAAGAATGCTTATATCACCGTAACAGGAACTCAGGCACTGCCCTTATCAGAAGGATTTGTGAACGCAACTTTTCCACCAACCAACTGGACTACCAAAGATGTGAATAATGATGGTATTTTTTGGGCAAGGACAACCACCGCAGGCGGACAAGGAAGTGCTGAGAGTATGTGGTTTGATAATTATACGCTGGATGCTGCTGGAGCACGCGATGAAATGCAATGCCCGAAATATAATTTCAGTGGTTATACATCCGCTACCTTAACTTTTGATGTTGCATACCGCCAATACGATGCAACCTATTCAGATACACTTGCTGTATTGGTTTCAACAGATTGCGGCGTAACCTTCACCCAGGTTTATATGAAAGGCGGAGCCACGTTATCTACCGTTGCCGGAACATATACGGCAGCCGCTTTTGTGCCAACTGGATCTACTCAGTGGAGAAACGAAAATGTAAACTTATCTGCCTTTTTAGGGCAACCTAATGTGTGGGTGGTGTTTCAAAACCGAGGGCGTTATGGTCAAGCATTATATGTCGACAACATTAACATCACTGGTGTAGGTGGAGTTGCACCGGTTGCAAGTTTTACATCCGCTTCAACGAAGTGTCAGGGCACGCCAATTCAATTCACAGATGGCTCTACTAACTCGCCAACTTCATGGCAGTGGAGTTCCAATCCTGCTACAGGTGTCACTATTACCACCTCTACTTCACAAAACCCTACTATGACATTTGCCAACGCGGGGACTTACACTATTTCTTTAACCTCCACAAATCAGTTTGGAAATAATACTTCTACACAAACCATTACTGTAAATGCAACGCCATTAGTAGCTGCAAGCTCACAAACTGTTTGTACGGGTAATGCGGCTAGTATTACTGCATCAGGCGCAACAACTTATTCATGGAATACCGGAGGAACAACTGCAACAATTAGTGTTACCCCGACAGTTACTACCATTTATACTGTAACCGGAACTTCAAACGGTTGTTCATCAACAGCAACCTCAACTGTTACAGTTATTTCTTTACCTAATGCCGTTGCCGGAAATGCCGGTCCGTACTGCGCTGGACAAACAATCGCACTAACGTCGTCCGGAGGAGGAACCTATTCCTGGTCTGGTCCGAATGGTTTTACATCAACAAGCCAAAACCCGAATATTTTATCTTCAACAACAGCTATGACTGGAACGTACTCCGTAGTAGTTACTGCAAATGGTTGTAGCACAACGGCAACTTCTTCTGTAGTTGTAACTGCAAACCCGGTTGTATCGGTCGCTTCGCAAAGTGTATGTGCCGGAAGTTCGGCAACATTAAGTGCCTCGGGAGCCTCAACTTATTTATGGAATACAGGTGCAACCACATCTACCGTTAGCGTTTCACCGGCTTCTACAACTGTTTATTCAGTTACCGGTACATCCAATGGATGCTCAGGAACATCTACAGCTACTGTAACAGTAAACACTTTACCCACTCTTGTATCTACCTCCACAGTTATTTGTTCGGGAGCAACAGCTACGCTTACCGCAAGCGGAGCCGCAAGTTATTCTTGGAATACAGGGGCTGCTACGGCGAGTGTTAGTGTAAGCCCTACTTCCACTTCCACTTATACCGTAACAGGCACTGGTGCGAATGGTTGTTCTAACACTTCAATATCTACAGTTACAGTAAACGCTACGCCAACCCTTACTGTTCAAAGTCAGATTGTTTGTACCGGAGGCAGTGCAACGTTAAGTGCCAGCGGAGCGAGCACCTATTTGTGGGGTGGTGGACAAACCACTTCAAGCATTACAGTTTCTCCTTCTTCAACAACAATTTATACCGTTACCGGTACCAGCAATAACTGTTCATCATCTCAGACGGCTACAGTAACCGTTGTTAACCAACCCACTGTAACAGTTACCTCTGCCACGATTTGTTCAGGACAAACAGCTACATTAACAGCAGGGGGAGCAAATTCATATACCTGGAGTGGCGGTCAAACTACAGCAAGCATATCTGTATCACCAACAGTTACCGCTACATATTCTGTAACCGGTGTTGTAGGCGCAGGTTGTTCCGGTACTGCAGCAACTACAGTAACTGTCAATGACCTACCGGTTGTGACCGCAAGCTCCAGCGTTCCCGGGGATTCAATTTGCGTTGGCGAACCGATTACGCTGAATGGATCGGGTGCGATTACGTATACTTGGAGCGGAGGAGTTTCAGATGGAGTTTCATTTTCACCAACAGCAACACAGGCCTATACTGTAACCGGAACCGATGCAAATACATGCAGCAATACAGCAATAATTATCATTACGGTGGATGCCTGTTTGGGATTCGAGCATTATCAAGCAACTGATAATGTTGTGATTTATCCAAATCCGGCAACTGAATCTGTAATGGTGCGTTGTGCATCAGGAAATGAAAAGAAACAAATAATGATTTATGATATTGCGGGTAGGTTAATTTATCTAGTTGAGACAACGAAAACTGAACAAAAAATTCCTGTAGGGAATTTTTCAACCGGACATTATTGGATAAAGGTGATTTCGCCGAAAATTTATTATTCGGCTCGACTGGAAATACAAAATTAAATGGAATGGTGCTGAATTACCACCACTTTCGTTTTTTAAAGTACCAACCCATTGAGATCATCAGTACCAGCATTATGGAAATGGTTATCCAATAACCTAAAGGCGATTCCAGTTCCGGCATATGTTTAAAATTCATACCGTAAACACCGGCGATAAAGGTAACAGGAATGAATATCGCAGAAATTGTTGTTAGCGTTTTCATTACTTCGTTCAGTTTATTTGCATTGTTGGATAAATAAACATCCATAATAGCAGATAAAGACTCGCGGTATGAATCAATAGAATCATTTACTTTATTGATGTGGTCGTGAACGTCGCGCAGGTACAAATTGTTTGTTGCAGAAAGTAATTCAGTATCACTGCGCATCATATTAAAAACCATTTCCCGTACGGGTAATATAATTTTTCGCGCGATTAGATTTTCTTTTTTGAGTGCGTGAAGTTGTACCATAATTCTTTTTGAAGGTCTGTATAAAACCTCCTCATCAAGCGCCTCTACTTTTTCCCCAAACTTTTCAAGTGCAACTATGTAATGATCCACTACGTCATCAATGAGTGCATAACACAAATAATCAGCACCCATTTTTCGTACTCGACCTTTTGCTTCACGGAGTCGATTCCTTACCAAATTAAAGGAATCGCCTGCGTGAACTTCCTGAAATGTAACAACCATATCTTCGAACAAAAGAATGCAAAGATGCTCATGCATCACATGATTGTTTTCCCAATAAAGCATTTTCAGAATAGCAACAACGTAGCGAGAATATTCTTCAAATTTCGGACGCGAATCAATATGAGTTATATCTTCTTGCGTCAGGGGGTGAATTCCAAACCATTTACCGAAATCAGCGATGATGTGTTGCTCGTGTACCCCGTCAATATTGATCCATTTCATTAAGCCTTGGCGGAAGGCCGTCTTACAGGCGTTTACATCAGTAAATATTTCTTCGTAATAATGTTCACCGTCGTACTGCACCATTGTAATTTTTGCAGGACCCTTTTCCGGTTGGTGGTGATGGAACATGTCACCGAACTCAGCGCCAATATTATGTTTTTGTTTCCTTTGCTTTTTTTGTGCTTCTGCCATTATCATGTTTTAATTACCTTTAATTACAATTACCAACTCTCCTTTAATGGAGGGTTTTTTTTTGAAAAAATTCAAAAGTTCTTCGCTGGTTCCCCTCACTATTTCTTCATGAAGCTTACTTATTTCGCGTGAAACACTAATTTCACGATGTGGCCCGAAAATTATTTTAATTTCTTCAAGTAATTTTAAAAGCCTGAAAGGCGATTCATAGAAAATCATCGTTTTTGATTCGGATGAAATTTCTTGCCATTTCGATTGCCTTCCTTTTTTTTGCGGCAAAAATCCATAAAATGAAAATTCATTGCATGGAAATCCGCTAACGACCAAGGCGGGAACAAATGCAGTGGCTCCCGGTAAACAACTCACCGGAATTTTTCTTGCAATGCATGCCCGTACAAGTAAAAATCCAGGATCGGAAATTCCCGGCGTCCCTGCATCGGTTATTAGCGCTACACTTTTATTGTTTTCGATGATTTCAAGAGTTGCTTCCAGTTTTTGATGTTCGTTGTGTGCGTGAAACGGAAGGATGGTGCCAGCAATCTCAAAATGCTTTAATAAAACAGCACTCGTTCGAGTATCTTCTGCTAATATCACATCAGCTTCGCGTAAAATCCGTAATGCGCGTAGTGTGATGTCTTCCAGGTTTCCAATGGGTGTAGGTACAAGAAATAATTGCGCCATACTTTTTCAAATGTAGGATTTTTACGTTTGCATGCGCAACAACTTTCTAATCGGCTGTAAACAAAAAAAGCCCGTAAGGGCTTTTTTACAAAAGAAATATTTTGTGTTAATACTCGTCTTCGTTAAAGAAGAAATCATCTTTTGTCGGATAATCAGGCCAGATTTCCTCAATTGATTCGTAAGCTTCTCCTTCGTCTTCAATTTCCTGAAGGTTTTCAATTACCTCCATGGGAGCACCGGAACGAATGGCAAAATCAATTAATTCATCTTTTGTTGCAGGCCAAGGAGCGTCTTCAAGGTAGGATGCTAATTCTAATGTCCAATACATATCAGCTGTTTTAAAAAATTATTACGTTGTTTTTATTTTACAATTACACAAAAAATGGGTTAATTTTTCGTGGTGCAAAAGAAGAAAGAATTTTCAAGCGAGCAAAGTTTTAACAAAAAAAATTAATAGCAGGATAATTTATAAATTTACCAAGTTAAGTTTTTGGTTTACAAGCATATAGTTAACTTTCGTTGTCGTTAAATTCGTTTCGTTCAACATATTCAATGATTTTTCCTGCAATATCCTCACCGGTTGCCCCTTCTATTCCCTCTAATCCGGGCGAAGAATTAACCTCCATAACCAACGGACCGCGGTCACTTTGCAACATATCTACTCCTGCAATGCCAAGTCCCAACTTCTTTACGGCTTTAAGTGCAGTTGCCCTTTCTTCAGCGCTTAACTGAATCACCTGAGCGCTACCTCCCCTATGCAGGTTACTGCGAAACTCACCTTCTTTCGCTTGCCGCTTCATAGCACCCACAATTTGTCCGTCTACCACAAAGGCCCGAATATCTGCTCCTCTTGCCTCCTTAATAAATTCCTGTACCAGCATATTTGCTTCCAATTCGTAGAAAGCTTCGATTACCGATTTAGCAGCCTTGCTATTTTCTGCAAGAATAACGCCTATTCCCTGGGTTCCTTCCAGTAATTTTATTACACAAGGTGCGCCTCCAATTGACAGGAGTAATTGATCAATATCTTTTGTTTGATTTGCAAAAGCAGTCTTTGGCATTCCAATGCCGGCTCTTGCTAAAATTTGCAGCGAGCGTAATTTGTCGCGTGAACGAACCAAAGCCTGTGATTCTACAGCGGAAAAAATACGCATCATTTCAAACTGACGAACAACAGCCGCCCCATAAAACGTTACAGAAGATCCGATACGCGGAATTACAGCCCTGATACCTGTTATTTCTTTTCCACGGTAATATATATGTGGTTTTCCTGCCTCAATTACCAATACACATTTCATGTGGTCAAGTAATAGAATTTCATGTCCGCGTTTTTCACCCGCTTCAATTAACCGGCGGGTAGAGTATAAATTTTTATTTCTTGAGAGAATGGCTATTTTCATTCCGAAAAAAAAGTTGTGAGTGGAATTCTTATTTAAATGTATTAAAAAAAACAGACAGTGAAATGCCTCCGGTGTGAAGTTGGGAAACATCCACAATGAATTTGCGCTTGAGAAATTTTCTGCCAATCAAAACTGGATGGCGCATGTTACCGCGGTTGGTTAAGCTGATGGTGGTATTGATTCGTCTTTTGCCAAGGCTTACGGGAGTCTTAATAACATAACGTTCTTCGTATTCTCCTGATGAGCTTTTAATTCTTTTTTTTGTGTAATCTTTAAAGTGAAATTCTTTACGAGGAGACTTAGACTCGGTGTAATCCGGCAGGCAAAACCATAGGTATTTACCAAGCTCATTTGTGTTTTCTCCTATCTCAGCACAATGCACAGCGCAGGTATAGGCCCCAGTATCAATTTTTGCATCCACGTTTTCTATGCCCAATTCAGGAAAACTGATGAATTCCCTTCTTCCGATTATTTTAGGCGCTTTAATTCTTTTTGTTTTCATCTGCGCAAAAATAGAAAACCAAACAACTGAAATTAATTTACTTTGCTCTTGAATTTTTCCAAACCTTTATCCAGCCAGTTAATATATTTCTTAATGTCCGGATCATAACTGGTCGAATCACTCAAGTGTTTTTCATTTCCGTCAATAATCCAATACTGAGGTTGGGTACTCGATGCGTATTTTGTGTTTTGAAGATGACTCCAGCGATCTCCAACACTTTTCAATTTTCGTGTTACGCCATTCCAATCTACTTGTTTTTGCAGAGAATCCGGCAGGTTGTTTTTCTTATCTACATACAATGAAACTAAAATAAACTCTTCAGACAATTTTCGTTTTACTTCAGGATCACTCCATACTTCAGCTTCCATTTTTCTGCAGTTAATGCAGGCCTTTCCGGTAAAATCAATCATCACCGGCTTATTAACTTTTTTTGCGTGTTCCAGCGCAAGGTAATAATCATCAAAAGCGGGAATTCCGTTTGGTCCGTTGTGCATATGTTCAGGCAACACGGCAACTGTATTTTTTTCATTTGAAGTTGTGCGATTGAACCATTCAGGATTTTCGTTGTATTCAAGTGGCGGCGGGAAGCCATTAATTAACTTTAACGGCGCGCCCCATAAGCCGGGGATTAAATAAAAAGTAAAGCAAAATATAAAAATCGCAAGAAAAAATCGGGGAACAGAAATGTATTTCAATTCTGAATCGTGTGGAAGTTTGAACCAGCCCATTAAGTAAGCGCCAAGCAATCCGAAGATGACAATCCATACTGTGATAAATATTTCGCGCGTGATAATCATGGCGTCATAAACAAGATCGGCATTGGATAAGAATTTCATTGCAAGTGCGAGTTCCAGAAATCCTAAAAATACTTTTACAGAATTCAACCAGCCACCTGATTTAGGAAGTGTGTTTAGCCACCCGGGGAATGCGGCGAATAATCCAAATGGTAATGCAAGAGCAAGAGAGAAACCAAGCATTCCGAAAAAAGGTCCGGCAAGTGCACCGGTAGCGGCTGCTTGCACCAACAAAGTGCCGATAATCGGGCCGGTACATGAAAATGAAACGAGACTGAGTGTAAATGCCATGAAAAAAATTCCAAGTAACCCGCCGCGGTCGGATTTTGCATCCATTTTATTGACGAATGCGGACGGAATTGTGATTTCAAATGCGCCGAGAAATGAAATAGCAAACACAACAAGCAACACGAAAAATGCTAAATTGAACCAAACATTTGTGGCAAGTTTATTCATAGCATCTGCGCCAAAAATGAGTGTAACACCTAAGCCTAGCGCTATATAAATGGCTATGATAGATAGACCGTAAATGAAAGCGTTTCGAATTCCTGCGGAGCGGGTTTTACTTTGTTTGGTAAAGAAACTTACAGTCATGGGAATCATCGGAAAAACGCACGGAGTAAGAAGTGCTGCAAATCCGCCAAAAAACCCGGCAATGAATAGCGCAAGGTAGGTGAGGTCTGATTTTTTTTCTGCCTGAGCAGCAACTGCGTTTGTGTTTTTTTCAGTCGAAGCAATTGCCGTATCTTTCAAAGTCGAAGGTAGAACGGTGTCTTTTTGTGTACTTGTGTCTTTGGGTGTTTCGGGAATTACATTAGCTGCAGCAATTTCAGCGCCTTCAATGGAAAAAGAAAATTCAGGTGTTGGAGAAAATTTCTGACACATGGATTCATTACAGCACATCCCGTAAATAAGTCCTTTCACCACAAAAGGTTTGTTGGTTAGCGCCTGAATTTTCTGTTTGAATACTGCTTTGTTTTCGAAGAAACGCACGATCATGTTGTCAAACTGCGGTTCTTTTTCTTCTTTGGGTTTTGGTTCGGAAGTTTTACCGACCAGTTTGTAATTTGAAGATTCTTCGTATTCGAAAGCCGTTGGCAACGGCCCATCCGGTGTTTCAATCTGTGAATACAAATGCCAGGTCGGTTCTATTTTCGCTGTGAATGTAAGTTCAAATTGATCGGCAGCGATTTTTTTTTGCGTGAACGTCCAGTTAACGTATTGTTTGGGTTGAGCGAAGATGATGGAAGTGAGTCCGCAAAAGGCAAGGAGCAACGATAAAAATTTCTTCATGAAGAAAATTAATTAGGAAGGATAAAATTACCAATATTTTCCGGGAATGTAATTCAAAAGAATAAGTGCGCATCAGGCCTTATAATTTTTTAGGGAATTTTCGGAATTTCCACTGTAAACGCAATTGTTCGTGGCGGATTGCACTGAACATTATTGCAGGACATAAATTCTATTGTGCCATTAATGCTGAATGCATCGTTAGTTTTTCGCTGAAGGATTTGGGAAAATGCAGCTTCCTTCGAAAAGGATTTTATTTCAATCCCAAAAGCTTCATCCATTTTTTTTTCGCCTTGCGGTTCATTGATTTGGCCTTTCAAATCGTAATTTGCAGAGGGCTCAAATGTGATGGTAGTGGGAACCGGACCCTCGGCGTTTGGCTCGATAGAGTAAATATGCCATTCAGGTTGAATAGCTGCTGAAATCAGAATTTTCCCGGAATTGTCATTTATCGAAAGGTACGAGGTTTTCCACTTCACTACTTCGGGAATCTTTATGGCATTCTGACTTTTCAGCAGAGAAAAGAACAATAGAAATAAGGCAAAGAAATTTTTCATGCGGGACGGATGGCAATTTTTGTGCCTGAAAATTACAAGTTATTATTTGGTTGAAATCAGTTTTTGGGAAATAATCCTAACGAGCTCGTTGCATTGTCGGGTCCCGATTCTGTAAATCAATCCATCCTTATCAATCAATTCAATTAAATCATTACCCGACGAATAAAAGCGAATGACGCCTTTTCTGTGTAAATTATAAGATGGGCTGTTCAGCAGTGTGTTTTTCAGTCGCACTTTCCTCAATGAACGGATGGCTTTCATTTCGATTTTCACTCGGCGCGAATTAAAAAAACCATCAATCAGTAGGTAATCGCTGTAAATCCGCAAATGAATATGTAAAAAATAAAGTAGTACAACCGAAAGAAGCAATAAAAATGCACCCAACAAAAAAAACACTAGACCGGAATCGGGTAAATTTTCAGCCGGGTAATTTCCAATCTTAATAAGACCAATAGAAATGGGTTTTGGGTTTTCACTCCAGTAGTAACCAATGAAGCAAAAAAGAGCGAGCAATAAGCGGATGACAAGACCAAGCTTATTGCTCCCCAGGTATTGCTTTTCTTCGAATTCAGGGTCTGTTTTAAACGCTTTGCCCATGGTAGGTAACACTTAATATCCGTTTTGTTTGTGCACTTGTCCGGAATCTTTTGTCGCTCCGCAAACCTATAATCCATACAATTTCACCGCCGCTCTCCAACACCAAAACTTTTTCCTTTTGAAATGCATTTAATTTAAGTCCTACAAAAAAATCGCTAAGTTTTTTTGAACCCTTCATTCCTGAAGGATAAAAACGATCTCCGCTCTTCCAGGTTCTTACTGTAATTTTGCCGGGAAGTAAGTCATAATCAAAATAAAATCCCTCATCGGTTTTTCGCGGAATAAAATCTTTGGCGGGCAGTATGTTACAACTTAAAATGGGAGATTCAAACGGAAAATCGTTGATGAATATTGGCTGAAATTTTACGCCGGAGTTGCGGTTTACAATTAAAAAATTTCTGTTTCGAAGAACAGTGAATTGATCATTAGAAATTTTTTTCCCGGTTTCAGCGTCAAGGAGATGTTGGATATCATCAATTTGCGGAGAATTGAATTCAAAACGCGAAAAAATTTCATGCATGAGTAATTCAATGTTTGGCGCCCGCTGCAATTTAGCTATTGGAATTTGATTTTCTTCTGTGTCAAAATTTAATCCAAGGTTTTTAAAATTTTGTTCTACCCATTCTTTTTTAAGTGTTGCCATCTGCTGAAAATGACGGATGTTTTCTTGCATTGTGTTTTCAACTGAAGGGTTAAGTTGGCGTAAGACGGGAATTACTTTTTTACGAATAAGATTTCTTGCGTATTTTACTTCTGAGTTGGAGCTATCCTCTCTGAATTTCAGCTTGTTTGTTTTTGCATAGGTTTCAATTTCTGTTCTAGTAAATTCAAGTAGAGGACGAAGCATGTTTTTTGTTTTTTTTGGTATACCTGAAATTCCGTCAATACCTGTACCACGGGTTAGGTTCAGCAAAATAGTTTCTAAATTATCATTTTTGTGATGCGCCGTCAAAATAAAATCGTAATCATTTTGTTCCCTAATTTCTTCAAACCAATTGTAACGTAATTCGCGGGCCGCCATTTGGACAGAAATTTTTTTTGACTTTGCAAATTCTATAGTGTTGAACCTAACGCTATGAAATGGGATTTTCCATCCTTTTGCAATTTTCTCGATAAATTTTTCGTCATCGTTTGATTCTTTTCCGCGCAATGAAAAATTACAATGTGCAATCGCGAATTGAAATCCGCAAGTATAGGTTAAATGCGCAAGTACGACCGAGTCAATTCCTCCGCTTAAACCAATAAGCAGATGTTTTTCCGCGGGAGATATTCCTGCTTCTTTCATGAATTTTTGAAAGGTTTCTTGCATTAGTTTTCAAAGATACAGCGAATGTCATAACTGATTAACAATTCCTGATCAATAGGTTTTAATACTTCGTGAAAAAAATACGGGTAATAATTAATCGTGAAAAGGAATTGCCCATATATTTGGAAAAATTTTTTTATGACAATGACTTACGAAACGGTTCTGAATTCTTTAAAAGACGGAGTACTGACCATCACCATAAATAGACCTGAAAAGTTAAATGCCTTAAATGCTAAAACAATTGAAGAGTTGCACGAGACACTGCTTGAGGCAGAGAACGATAATCAGGTAAAGGTTCTGATACTAACAGGAGCCGGTGATAAGGCCTTTGTTGCCGGGGCTGATATTGCTGAATTTGCCAATTTCTCTGTTCAGCAGGGAAAGAATCTGAGCGCAACCGGCCATTTTAAGATTTTCAATTTTATTGAGAATTATTCAAAACCGGTTATTGCTGCCGTTAACGGTTTTGCATTGGGAGGAGGATTAGAACTTGCTATGGCTTGTCACATTCGTATTGCTGCAGAGGGTGCAAAATTAGGATTGCCTGAAGTTTCACTCGGACTTATTCCCGGTTATGGTGGAACGCAACGTTTGGCTCAATTGGTTGGCAAAGCCAAGGCGTTTGAAATGATTTGTACAGGTGATTTTATTTCGGCAGATGAGGCTTTGCGCTGGGGTTTGGTAAATCACGTCTGTAGCTCGGATCAGCTACTTGTGAAGGCAAATGAAATTTCGGCGCGCATTAATTTGCGATCTCCATCAGCTGTGCGTACGGCAATTAAAGTGGTTAACTCCGGATTTAATAAAAATGAAAACGGGTTTGAAGTAGAAATCGAAGAATTTGGAAAGTTGTTTGCCACCAACGATTTTAAAGAAGGCGTGGATGCCTTTATGAATAAGCGTAAGCCGTCGTTTACTGGAAATTAGTAAAAAGATGTATTACCAAACGACTCAAAAGATTTTCAAAATCCGTATCTGATTCGAAATCAAGATTAGTTAAATCCTGTGGATGTTTTTTCTGAAGTGTATTACCGAATAACGGTTACATGGCCAACGTATTGACGCTTTTTATCGCTCATATCAAAAAGCACCACTTTCCACACATAAACATCTTGTTGAACAACCTCTGATTTACCATCGACCTTGCCGTTCCATTTTTTGAAAAAGTCATTGGTGTGCCAGATCATATTTCCCCAGCGATCATAAATCCAAAGGTTAAATTTCTCAGTATTTATGCCAACACCTTTTGTATAAAACTCATCATTGGTTTCGTCGCCATCAGGTGAAAACGCATTCGGAACATAAAACGCAAACGATTGTTCTACAATTACCGTCTGAGTTATTGAATCTGCGCAACCAAAGGAGTTTGAAACTGTCAATGTGACGTCATAGTTTCCGGTTTCATTATAGGTAAAGGCCGGGTTTTGCAGGGACGAACTTGCAGGAGGCGTCACGCCAAAATTCCAATTCCATGAGTTAATATTAATTCCGCTTGACTGATCGGTAAAAGTTACCGTTGACTCATATTCATTCGCGGGTTGAGGACCAAAGGTAAAAGCGGCAATGGGGCTCGGGTAAACGGTTACAATTGCAGTTTCGGTTATGGTTGCTGTACAACCTCCGGCATCACTAACCACCAACGTGGCATCATAAGTTCCCGGTGTAGTGAAGCATACGTTCGGGTTGCAGTTTCCGTTTATGGTTTGCCCGTTGCTGAATGTCCAGTTACATGTTGGGTTCGTTAGTGAGGTGGCCCCACTGAAAGTTACGCAATGAGGCGCGCAACCATTTGGATTCGGAGCGGAAATGGAAATCGTGGGAGCCGGAGGCGCGGTAATGCTTACCGTTGCGGTGGCTGTACAGCCTGCCACTGAAGTTACTGTTACTGAATAGGCGCCACCACATAGGCCGGAAATACTTGGTTGGCCTGAGCTGTTGCTCCATGAATAATTGTAAGTGGCAAAAGGACCGGTATTAGGTGTTACCAAACATACTGCCTGACCATCACACATACCTGCGCAGGTTTCTGCAAACCCCCCAACATTTAGCGTCGGGGTAGGTGCAACATTCACAACATAAGTTGTTGATCCTGTACATCCATTAATGTCAGTGCCGCTCACGCTATAAGTAGTGGTTGTGGTTGGGGAAAAAGTTTGTGTAAGTCCATTAAGGTTACCCGGAGTCCAGGTGTAGGTTGATGTGGCTGCTCCTGTAATGGTTAATGTGGTGGAGGTGCCCAGGCAAATCGTATCATTTCCGCTGATAGGGATTGGCAATGCCGGTGAAACATTTACTGTTCCTGTAGAGGTGGAGGTGCATGTTCCTGAAGTTACGGTCAAAGAAACAGTAAAGGTTCCGGCAGCTGAATAGGTAACACCTGTTACGTTTTGAGTGGTTGCGCTTGAGGGTGTGCCACCTTGAAATGTCCATTGATAAGTTGCTCCGCTCTGGGTACCCGTGTTAGTGAAGTCAAATGAATTATTGGCCAAACACTGATCAGGTGATTGGGTAAATGTAGAAACCGCGGCACCGGTTACCCCCACGTTGGTAGTAGCAGTATAGGTACATCCCGGTTCAGTTACGGTAACGGTGTAGTTGCCCGGAGATAATCCGCTTGGATTTTGAACGTTTCCGCCTGAAGGGGACCATGAATATGAAAACGGTCCGTTTCCACCGTTAATTGTGGTTAAAATGCTTCCCTGACCACCACAAGACGCGGGACTTGGGGTTAAAGTAATGTTTACTGCAGCGGGCTGATTTACAGTTGCTGTTTGAGTAATTATACAACCTGCTCCATCAACCACTGTTACTGTATATGTTCCTGCCGCCAGATTGTTAGCAGTTTGACCGGAAATATTTCCGGGGTTCCAGGTATACGAAAATGGCTGGACCCCGCCTGATGTTACATTGGCTGAAACGGAACCGGTTGTGCCGTTGTAACATGCCACACTCGTAGCGGTAGTTACAACATTGATTGCCGGTTGTATTGGTGAAATATTATCCAAACCACAATAAAAATCTCCTGACCCCTGAGCGCAATTTCCAATAATGGCAATAAAAGTGAGCTGACAAGTAGTTTGCGTGGGAGTAAATGTCATTGTATAAGTAATCCAATTGTTTTGGTTTGGACCATTTGTTACAATGGTTGGTGATGACCACAACATCTCATCCTGATCGCATCCTGATGCAGTAGAGTTTCCTCCCCACAATTCAATATGCCCGTCACAATCTCCTCCGCCGTCGGAAGTTTCATCAACTTTTAAAATATCCATTGTGAAACTATAAGTTTGTCCGGCATTCAGGCACGGAGTAAAAACCTGAGAAGCGGTTTCATTCCATCCCGGAGCGGAAACTAGTCCGGCATAGGTGCTGCCGTTTGAAGGTGGAACATTTACCCCCCACTGACCCGGCTGAGTATCAGAGGTAGTTCCGTTGCAATTTGTCCAATTGGGAGGTAAATTATGGGCCTGGCTGGTTCCTTCGAATGAAGGATTTGTCCAGTTGGTAGTTTGACATTGCGAAAAAACGATTGGAGCATAAATCGTTTGAATTAAAATCAAAATCAAAATCTTACCAAAGATATTATTGCGCATCTTGTTTAAGCTTTAAGCAAATATAAAACTATTTGATCATTAACAACTTATTCACAGTTTGAATTTTTGTGCCTGAATGTTAATTAACAAAGTGATTTGTGTCGCTTTGACCAAATATTTGGTTTACCTTCGATGGTATACAATGAGACATTTTCCATTTATATTTTTTATTTTATTTTTTTTGCACGGCGTTTCGGTTTCTCAAAATAATTTAGAAGTTTATTTTCTCAACGTTGATTCTTTGTGGGCCAGGGCTCATTTTTCAAAAGCAAATCATCAATATGCTGAGGCGCTACGCGATATTAATTCACTAATTGAAGAAAAAAACATTAAGGTTGATTCAGTCTATCTTTTCAGAGCAGAATTATTTTTCCTTTTGGAAGATTACAAAGCGGCTTCAACCAGTGCCCGCCAGAGCGTAAAACAGAATCCGAAGTACCATCAGGGTTATTTTTTATTAGGAGTAATTCAATCCAGGAAAAATAATTTTCAAGGAGCCATTCGGTCATTCACAAAGGCAATCTCAATTGACGCTACTCATCCAAAATATTTTTATGACCGCGCCATTGCTTTTCTTTCCGAAGAAGATCTGGATGACGCTTTGAACGATTTAACTCGTGCAATCAAGTTGCAGCCAAATTATGCGCATGCGTATTACAGTCGGGGATATATTCTGGATTTGCAGGGGAAAACAAATGATGCAATTGCGGCATTAGTTTCAGCCATTGAGTTTGACAAATCTTTCAAAGAGCCTTATGTTGAACTGGCAAGTATTTACTTTCGCATGCAGGATAAAGCAAAGGCTTGCAAACAAATAAAAATCGCAGAACAAAACGGATGTATCCTTACTGATGAAGTAAAAAACAAGTACTGTCCATGAAAACCATACTTGCCTTTTTTTCGGTTCTACTCTCGTTATTATGTTATTCTCAGAATAATGTATTTACAATAACCTATACAACCTCTCCGGCATCCTGCGTAAAAGGCAGTGCCTTACTTTCAGTATCAGGTGGAGTGGGCAGCATTCAACTGCAATGGGAGGACGGATCTTTTGGTGTTTGGAAAAACGGACTGGAAGCGGGCAACTATTACATCCTCATTAATGATAGCGCAGGAAATGATACATCAATTACGTTGGTAATCGATCCTCAGCCCTGCTTTTTGCAGGGAGCACCTTCGTTTTCTCCCAATGGCGATGGAATTAATGATGTTTGGTATGTTGGTAATATAGGGTATTATGATGAGTTTTTGATTCAGGTGTATAATCGTTGGGGACAAAAAGTTTTTGAATCCAGAAAAGATATGGAGGGTTGGGATGGAAAATGGAACGGACAACCGGTTCCGGACGGTACGTATTATTACATTGCCGAATTCACAGATAAATATTTTGGAAAGCAAAAGAAAAACGGCAGCATAACTATTTTACGTTAAAAATGAAGAGGCATCATAAATTTATTTTCGTTCTGTTTTACATTGTATGCCTATTTTCAAAAGCACAACAAGCGCCGCAGTACGCTCAATTCACACTCAATCATCTTCCGAATAACCCCGCATATGGAGGAACACATCTCGGTATGGAAATATGGATGGGGAAAAGATATCAATGGCTGGGATTTGATAATGCTCCGGAACAAACTTTTGCCAGTGTAATGTATTCGTGGCGGAGAAACTATAATTACAAGGCAGTTCATTCTGTTGGTGGTTATGTTGAGCAGGATCAGTTGGGCGTTTTTAATTTCAAGTCCGCGCATGCATATTATGCACTTCATTTAAAGTTATCGCGAAAGTGGAAAATGGGATTTGGAATTTTTGCTGGGGCACGAAGTGCAGGAATTAGCTCGGCGGTTCTAAGCGTAAGCGATCCGGCATACAATTTTGTAAAACCGGTTTTATACATGTATCCAGATTTTATACCGGGTTGGCGAATATATTCGCGAGATGTGTTCTTTGATGTTTCAGTGAAAAACCTTTACAAAAACAAATTGCAGCAAGGTTCTCAAAAACTCGGCGACAATTCTAGTTTAATTCCACAGCCGATAATTATGATGGGATGCCGATTGCATTCATCCACCAACGATTTTGTTTTTGTTCCTGCACTAAAAATTCAGGGTGTTATTGCAAAACAAATTCCGCTTATTGACGCCAACTTCATTACATACATTCGCAAGCGCCTAGGCTTGGGAATAACTTATCGTGTGGGCGTGTCAGCAAGTGCAATTGTGCAAATCAGGATAAAAAATAACATGATGTTGGGGTTTGCGTATGAATACATGGTAAACCGGCTGAGGTATTATTATCCTGCAACAACTGAAGCTATTTTTGGCTTCAGTCCGATTTTGGGAACAGATGAAGAGAGGCCTTCGGTAAATCGGGCGGTGATGTGCCCGGAGTTTGATTACTAAAGGGAAAAAGTATATAGGATCTTTTAAAGTTAAATTTGGATTCCGACAACACAGATGTCATCCACTTGCATATAGTCACCACTCCACTCTGTCAGTGTTTTTTCAAGCTCTTCACGCTGAATAGCCATAGTTTTTCCATGCATACTTAACAACAAATCCTGTAACTTTTTTGATTTGAATTTTTTACCACTCTTACCTCCGAACTGATCAGCGAATCCGTCACTGAATAAATAAATGTTGTCGCCTTTTCTAAGCTCTATGCGATGAAGCGTAAAGGGTTTATCAGTGTCGTCATCCTTACCAACACAAAAATGGTCAGGAAGATATTCAGTTAATTTACCATCACGAATATGCCATAGCGGATTTTTCGCGCAGGCAAATTCAAGTATTCCGTTGTTTTTTTCTTGAGGTTTAAAATCAAAGCTGCAGAGCACCATATCAATTCCGTCATCCGTTTGTTGTTCTGATCCGTGATGATTTAACATCGACACAATATCATAACGTAACTGCTCCATTGCGTGAGCCGGGTTTGCAACCGGCCGATGGGTAACGATTTCTTCCAGCTTGGTGGAGCCTATTACGCTCATAATGGCACCAGGAACGCCGTGTCCTGTGCAGTCGGCTGCCGCAAAAAATATTTTCCCATCCTCCGACTTTCCCAACCAGTAAAAATCACCGCTAACGATGTCCTTCGGGCGGAAAAAAACAAAATGATCATCAAAGGTTTCTTTAAGTTGTATTTCCGAAGGAAGTGTAGCCTGCTGAATTCGCTTTGCGTAATTAATACTATCTGTTATGTCTTTGTTTTTCGCCTCAATTATATCGCGTTGCTGCGTAATTTTTTCTTCAGCTTTTTTACGCTCTGTAACATCTCTTGTAATTGCTAGCCATGCATTTCTACCGTTGAAAATAATTTCAACTGAACGAATTTCAACAGAAATTTTTCTGCCAAATTTTGTGATGTGGGTAAAGTAACTTGCATTTTCAGGGGTTGAAATATCAATCAATTCTGCCTGTTTCCTGTGTTCTTCTTCAGGAATCAGATCAAAAGGTGTCAAGGATTGTAACTCTTGTTTTGAAAACCCATATACATCAAGAAAAGTCTGGTTACAGTCAAGAATATAATGGGTTGCCTTATCATAGATGAAAAGAAAATCTCCATTTCTGTCAAACAAAATTTTATATTGCTTTTCACTGGCTTTTATTTTTTCATCTGCACGTTTCATTTCAGTGATGTCCGTGTCAATTGCAACTAATTTCTTAATGTTTCCAAATTCATCAAAAAGAGGAGTAAGGGTAGTTTGAACCCAGATGATTCTGCCATCTTTTGTTTTGTTTATTGCTTCATAGGTTATTGGTTTTTTTTCCTCAAGACAGGATTTCACGACCGATGAAATGTTTTCATTCTTACTTGCTTTTACCAAGGTTGGGCCAATTTTTTGCTTAAGCTCTTCTAAACTAAACCCGGTCATTCTACGATAACCTTCGTTGACCCATTCAATATTTCCGTCCGGGGTCATTATAATTACAGCGTTCGCGGTTTCTTTCGCTACAATTGACAACTTTTCCAACTCATTTTTTGATTGTTGTAAGATTTCATATGAGGTTGCATGATTCAAAGAGCTCGCTACGTATGCAGCTACCGAGCGGAAGGTTTGTAAATAAAATTCGTTAAACGCGTTTTTATGGGAAGACTGCGTTGTAATTATTCCAATACAATTTTTTCCTGACATTAATGGAATCATTAACAACGATTCCAATTGTTCTTGTTTATTTCCAAAATAAATTGGTTTCCCGGAAAAATAAGAATGTATTTCGTCAGAATTTTTTGTGTGAATTTCTTTTTTCTTGTTATAGCACCAGGCAGCGATGCTCTCTGGATTGTTTATTGAAATGGAATGGGGCGTAAGCCGTTGTCCGTTGTCAAAAACAAAACGAAAATCAATTGATTTTTCTTTTTCAATGTAAATCCCGATAGCGAATGAATTCACATCCATCAACTCGTTAATTCCGTGATAAACTGTTTGCGCAATTAATTCAAGGTCGAGTGATGAGCCAATAATTAAACCTAACTCACTGATTCTGGATAAATGCTCATGTGACAATGCGAGTTCCTTTTTCTGTTCTTCAATTTGAAAGGTTGTTATTTCTACCTGCTCCCGAAGTTCAATTTGTGTTTTTATGAAATTTTTCACGCGTTGTCGGTATGCCAACCACGCTAGGCCAATTATCAATAAGCCAACAAGGGAATAAAACCAGATAGTTTTGTAAAAGGGGGGTAATATCACAATTTTTAGTGTTGCCTCATTCGAACTCCACACACCATCTTCATTTGTGCCGCGTATGCGCAAAGTATAAATTCCCGGATTGAGATTTGAATAAGAGACTGAGTTTCTCGTTTCAAGATTCATCCAGCCATTGTCAAAGCCTTCAAGATGGCATTGAAATCGATTCTTTTGAGGGGAAAGAAAATCGAGTGAGGTAAAATCAATTGTAACAAAATTTTGCTGGTAGTTAAGTGTAATTAATCTTTTGGCGAAAACGCCTGAATCGAGAGGGATTTGTTTTCCGAAAATGGCTACGGAGGTGATTTTAACCGAAGGCATAAACGGATTGTCGCTTATACTGTCTGGATGAAAAATATTTACACCGGATATTCCTCCAAAATACATGTAGCCCTTTTTACCAAGGAGAAAGGAGTTGGTGTTAAATTCAAGACTCTGTAAACCATCTCCGATGGAATAACTTCTGACAATCTTGTTTTTTGGAGAATACCTGCAAATGCCATTGTTGGTACTCAACCACAAATCACCACGTTCGTCCTCTAAAATTCCGTTAATGTGGTTATCTGGCAAGTTGTTTTCGGTTGAAATTAGCTCGAATGTATTGGTGGTTGAATTGAATAGATTCAAGCCATGAGCTGTCCCAATCCATAAATTCTTTTTTGCATCTTCGTGAAGGCAAAGAACGCTGTTGCTACTTAACGAATTGCTGTTTTCTGACTGATAGGTAAAGTTGGTAAATCGTTGAGGCGTTTCATCAAGTTTGCTTAGGCCGTTACGTGTACCTACCCAAAGCCGGCCTTTATTGTCTCTAAGAAGTGTGCTGATTTCATTTCCGGGTAAACTATTCTTGTCTTGTACATGATGGTTGAACCTTATAATTTTTCCGGTTGCTTTTTCGTATCTGCAAAGGCCTGCACCAATTGTTCCAAACCAAATATATTTCTTCTCGTTTTTAATGATTGAAACGCGGTAAGACCCAAGAGGTTTTTTAATTCCTGTAACCTCATCAAAAGTTTTGTAGGTTTTCTTGGTTGGATCATATAGGATGGCGCCTCCCTCTTCTTCGCTACCCGCAAGAGCAAACCATAATTGTCCGTTATCACCTGGCTCAATATCCGAGCAATAATTGTTTTTAAAAATTTCACCTGTTAATACTTCGTTCTTGCCCGTTTTTGGATAGTAATGGTTCACTCCTTTGTCACTGGTTCCCAGCCAAAGCGAACCATCATCTCCTTCATGAATTGAAAAAATATTTTCACTGCTGGCTTTTCCGAAGGAACCCTCATTTTTTGTTAGTTGTAAAAATTTCTGTGCGGAAGGGTGAAAATAATTCAAGCCTTTATCATCAAAACCAATCCAAATTACTCCTGAGTTGTCTTTATAAACTGCGCGGATTTTTTCCAGAGACAGCTGATCCGGCGAAGTGCCATCTGATACGATATAACTAATTTTTTTTGTGTGAGGATCAATACAGGCAAGAATGCCGACCGAGCCAGGCGTTTGAAACGAACACCAGATTCTTCCCAGGTTATCACGACAAAAATCTTTTACGTCAAATTTCAGTAACGAATCAGCTCCGGAATAATCTATTAATCCATTCACAAAGCGAAGTGTATAGGTGTCAAAGAAACGAAGCCCGCGTTCAGTGCCCAACATCAATATGCCGGAGGCGAATTCTCCGATTCGGTTAACATGATACTTTTCTGTAGAAATTACAGGGTCTGCATATCGGGTTAGTTTCCCTTCCTGAATATGATATTCTGTTAGCTCATTCAGGTAAGCGCCTATCCACAATGAACCTTTTTTATCGTAATAAAGCGAAGTAATTTTTGCCTTTAAAAACTCAGGGTCGAGCGGGTTTTGAAGGATGTTGAATTTATCTGAATTTAAAACGGCGTAGTTTAAACCTTCCTCTGTTCCTGCCCACAGGGTTCCGTCTTTGGTTTCAAGCAGACAATTAACTGTATTGGATGAAAGCGAATTTTTATTTCGTATGGAATGCTGATACCGAATTATTTTATTTGTTACTGAATTAAATCGTGTTATTCCTCCATAACGGGTACCAACTAAAATCTCTCCGTTTGAAGATTTGGAAATACAATTTACCCAGTTGTCGGAAAGGGAATTTGTGTCCCTAGGGTTGAATTGATAAACAGAAAAATTATATCCGTCAAATTTATTAAGACCTGAGCGGGTCCCGAACCACAAAAAACCAAATTTGTCTTGTGTTATACAATTAACGCTGTTTTGCGACAGGCCATTTTCAATACCAATTTTATGAAACTTAATGTTTGATTGAGAAAAGCAAAAGAGGGAACCGAAAGCAAGGACGAAGGATAAAAAAACAAATCGATTTGTTTTATGAAATGACATCGAGATGCTGTAATAATAAGTACCGAAATATACTTGTTTTCCGTGAAGAAAATAAGTTAAATCGTTGATTGGCCCTAAAATTTGTAATTTTGTATAGAATGAAATTTGCTAAATCGATTTTAGTTTTTTGTTTCCTTTTTTCAAGTTTTTTTGCTCAGGAGCTCGATTTACTTTCGTTCGTTACGGATTCAAACTTAAGCCTTTCGAAACGTTTTCCGGTATTTGCTACCTTTAAAACAACACGACTGATTAATTCCCAAACAATTGAAACGGTAAAACATAAAACGGTGGACTTTAGGGTGACACACCGTTTTGGGAATATTGCCCAAAAGTCGAATGGCGGTGGGCATACCCTCTGGGGTTTTGATGAGTCGTCGGATATACGGATTTCATTTGATTTTGGTATAACCGACAAAATACAAATGGGTTTTGGTAGGAGTAAAATGAATGAATTGCTTGATGGTTCATTTAAATGGAGGTTTTTAGACCAGACACAGGACAATTCCATTCCATTGAGTGTTTGTTTTTATGGGTCTGCCGGAATTACGCCAAAGCGGGAAAGTGCGTTGTATCCCGCAAATGTTATCATCCCGAACAAGGGAAATTATTCACACCGCATAAATTATTTCTCACAGCTAATTTTTGCCAGAAAATTCAGCGATCGACTTTCATTACAATTTCTGCCTTCCTACCATTATCGTAATTTCATTGTAGAATATGCCAACGCTACTAACGATAGCGCGAAAGAAACTAACGGATTGGTTGTGTTAGGTTTTGGGGGTCGGATTAAATTGACTAAGCGAATGGCAATCATTGCGGACTATTATTACATTTTGAGTGCTTACAGAAAAAATAATGAAGCTACACCTTACGAAAATCCGCTTGCAATCGGATTGGAGTTTGAGACCGGCGGTCATGTTTTTCACCTTACCTTTACAAACGCCGGCGGAATTCTTGAGAATAATCTAATACCTGATTGTAGGGACCAATGGCTTTGCGGAGGGTTCAAATTCGGTTTCAATATTTCAAGAGTTTTTAACCTATAAAATATTTCAGCCATAGTAGATGCCTCAAACCCTTCCTAAAAAAGTTTCGGAAATATCAGATTCTACTGGTGTTTTAATGCACCAATCAATAACAAAGGATCATTATCTCAGGCAAAAAAATGACACCGAGATTCCAATTGTGCATGAAACTCATTTTTTTTACGGTTTTTTGGTATGGACTAGTGTTGCGCTGCTTATTCTATCGTTCGTGCGATATTCAAAAAAGTTCCGGCTATGGTTGCGTGCATTGTTTAGTCTTTCTTCAGCAAGAACACTTGAGCGGGAAGATTTTAAAGTTGTACGTCTTCCTTCACTTGCCTTCAGCATACTTTTTTTGATTTCAGCAACTTTATTTATTGACCAGTTTAATTTGCGAGAAAAATTATTTCTGCAGGATGTGTCCAGATTAATGCAGTCCTTGACTATTTTCCTTTTCCTACTTTCCTTTCAATTATTAAAATTTTTTATTCATTCTGTTGCAGGTTTGCTGACCTATACGCAACGAAGCACTGCAGAATACAATTTTAATCTGTTCCTTTCCTCCCAGGCTATTGGTTTATTTTTGCTGCCCCTTGATATTTGCATCCTGTTTTTGAACACCAATGTAGACGCTTTTTTCTTTTTGGGAATCATAGTTTTCGGTTTGTTTTTCTTAATTCAAATTTTAAAGGGAATCGGGATCGTTTTCGGTAACGGAGGTGTTACTTTTTTCCATGTTTTTTTATACCTTTGTTTTGTTGAGTTTCTTCCCCTGATGGTAATTTTTAGAATCATTTTTAATTAAAACGATCGCTTAGTTAAGCTAAAGAATCCAAATCACTTCCTTCATGGCTAAAAAAATAAAAAAGAAAAAAGCTATTGAAAAGAAAAAGCGTTTTTCTGCTGCGAAATCGAAAAAACAAATTAAGCTAAAAAAAACTGCAAGTAAAAAAGCGCTTGTAAAAGTAAGAAAGACGAAGCCGGTATCGAAAAAAATTAAAATATCGCCCAAAACAAAAAAAATTGTCAAGACAGCTAGCAAAAAACAAGTTTTAAAAAATACAGCGCCCAGTCCTGAATTAAAAAAAACAAAACGAAGTGAAGCAAAGGTTGCAACTCAACCAATTGTAAATGCACTTGAAAAAACGAAGAGATCTTCAAAGAAGATTACAATTAAACTGCCCGTCTTAAAGCCGGTGGAAATTTCAAAATTTCCAAAGTTGAAAATAAAACGCATTTTAGTGTCTCAGCCCAAACCTGAGAGTGAGAAATCACCCTATCTTGATCTGGCAAAAAAATATAATTTAAAAATTGATTTTCGACAGTTTATAATGGTTGAAGGCGTAGCCGCCAAAGAGTTTCGTCAGCAGAGAGTAAATATCTTGGATTTTAATGCGGTAATATTAACGAGTAGAATTGCCATAGATCATTATTTTCGCATGGCAGCTGAAATGAGGCTCGTTATTCCGGAAACCATGAAGTATTTCTGCATTTCTGAGTCCGTTGCATATTATCTCCAAAAATATGTTCAGTACCGTAAGCGGAAAATTTTCTTTGGGCATCAGACAATCACAGATCTTGTAGACGTAATTAAGAAACATCGTGAAGAAAAATTTCTGTTACCTGTTTCCGATGTTCATCGCGAACAAATTGTAGATTTCTTGGACGAATTGCAGGTGCAATATAGTAAAGCGACCTTTTACAGAACTGTAGCTGCTGATTTAAGTGATATGAAAGGCCAGTTAGATTACGACGCCCTGGTGTTCTTTACTCCTGCAGGTATCCGCTCTCTTAGAAAGAACTTCCCAAATTTTCGGCAGGGAAATACACGTATAGCCGTTTTTGGTTACAACACTGCGTTAGCTGTAAAGGAATACGGGTACAGACTCGATATTCACGCACCGACGCCCCAATGTCCAAGCATGATTATGGCCCTAGAACAATACATCCGGGAGGCAAATAAGCGATAGGTTTTTCCCGTAAATTTTGATTTTTAATTTTGTCAACAGGACAGACATTCCAAAAAAGCGAAAGGTTAAAAAGCAAGAAATTGATAGAATCGCTTTTTCAAAATGGAACTAAAAAGAATTATTTTCCATTAAAGGTTTTTGTCTTTCCGCAATCTTCAAATGTTCCTTTTCCCATTAAATTATTGGTAAGTGTACCCAAGCGCAACATGAAGCGGGCGGTTAAGCGGAATCGAATTAAACGTCTGATCCGAGAGAGTTGGAGATTAAATAAAAATCATCTTTATCAACGTTTAAATGAACAAAATTTAACGGGGGTAGTGATGTTGATGTATACCGGAAGCGAAATTCCTGTTAAAAAGGATATTGACGCTAAGATGCCTCTTCTGATTTCCTTCATATTGGGAGAGCTGCAAAAAAAAGCCCAATAAAGAGGAGATTTTCTCTAACAATCTCATTTTGAAAATTTACAAGCTTTAACGTTAGTGCTCCGTTTCTTTGTTGTAATTTTAACTACAATCCAAAATAAGTATACCAATGAAAAAGATTGCCGGGAGCTTCATTAAAGTCGTCAAAAAAAAGTTTGTTTTGGTTTCGCTTAGTGTTCTTGTTATTGGAGGGCTGGCATTTAAACCCGCCGAAGACTATTTCGAAATCTCCAAGAATCTGGACATTTTTGTTTCGCTCTTCCGGGAGGTCAACATGTATTATGTTGATGAAACCAAACCCGGAGAGATGATGAAGACCGGTATAGACGCAATGCTTGAGGGACTTGATCCTTACACAAATTATATCACGGAAAGCGAAATTGAAGACTATCGTTTCATAACCACAGGCGAATATGGTGGAATAGGTGCTTCAATCAGGGAAATTGATGGTAAGGTGGTGATAACTGAACCTTTTGAGGGATATCCTGCGCAGCGTATCGGTATTCTGGCCGGAGATGTAATTGAAGAAGTAGATGGAAAAAAAATCGGAACGAAAACAAGTGAAGAAATCAATCGACTCCTTCGAGGTCAATCAGGAACAAATTTGCTTTTAGGCTTGCGCCGTTCCGGAGCCCAGCAATTAATGAAGTTCGAAGTTAAGCGCGAGGAAATAAAAGTTAAAAATGTGCCCTATTTTGGCATGGTAAACAATGAAACTGGTTTCATAAAGTTGACCGGCTTCACCGATAACGCAGCCGGTGAGGTTAAAGAAGCGTTACTGAAACTTAAAAATGAAAAAGGTTGTAAAAATTTAATACTCGATTTGCGAGATAATCCCGGGGGCTTACTTCGCGAAGCCGTTGACATTGTAAATATTTTCGTTGATAAAGGAATAGAGGTTGTGTTTACCAAGGGCAAGGTAAAGGACTGGGATAAATCGTACAAAACACTAAATGCGCCGGTTGATAATGTAATTCCCTTAGTGGTTTTGGTAAATAAAGGTTCTGCCTCTGCTTCTGAAATTGTATCAGGTGCATTGCAGGATCTCGACCGTGCGGTTGTTATTGGACAAAGAACTTTCGGTAAGGGCCTTGTACAGCAAACCAAGCCTTTAACATATGGCGCACAGGTTAAAATTACCGTGGCGAAGTATTACGTTCCCAGCGGACGTTGTATACAAGCCTTAGATTATAGTAACCGAAGTGATGACGGAAGCGTTGAGAAAGTTCCTGATAGCTTAATCACTGCATTCAAGACCAAAGCAGGCAGAATAGTTTATGATGGCGCAGGGATAAATCCGGACATCAATACGGAATTATCCACGCAGTCCGCTTTAATGGCTACGCTGCTCAACGGAAATTACATTTTCGAATTTGCCACCAACTATGTGTTAGCGCATCAAAAACCTGAAGGCCCTCGTAGTTTCTCCTTGTCTGAGAAAGATTATGCGGATTTTATTTCATTCATGAAAAACAAAAAATTTGAATATCATACAAAATCGGAAAAGGAGTTACAGGCCTTTATGGAGAATTCGAAAAATGAAAAGTACTTTGATGATGTTAAAGAAGAATATGACGCTTTGCATAAGAAAATGGAAACCCGGAAAAAAGATGATTTGATGAAATCTAAAAACGAAATAATTCCCTTGCTGGAAGAGGAAATTGTAAGTCGTTATTATTACCAAAGCGGTCGGCTGGAGTCGGGGATAAAATATGATCCCGAAATAAAGGAAGCCGTTTCCGTCGCAGGTGATAGTCAGAAATTGAAATCTATTTTAATTACTATTGATAAGCCCTCAAAGGCTTTTAATCCAAATAAGCGGTTTTAAATCATTTCTTGTGCTCACAGGCGCCTGTTGATAATTGGATTTTCTGCGTAACGGAATTTCGTACCCATGATTTACATTGCTTTGCAATTAAATTAACCGGAATGAACTCACCGTATCATGATTTTAACAGCAAGCAAGCAGTGGAAAATTGGATACAAACCAGCCTTGCTAGCGGGCTTTCAGAAAACCTGATTTATACCTTTCTTATTAAAAAATCAGAAGAATTGAATGCAAAACGCGAACATTACCTTTTGCGACGAAGGGAAGAATTGGTGAACGGAAACACGCATACTGCAACGGAACTTCATTTAC
Source organism: Bacteroidota bacterium (assembly GCA_900299295.1). Classification (GTDB taxonomy): domain Bacteria; phylum Bacteroidota; class Bacteroidia; order B-17B0; family Aurantibacillaceae; genus AM-1111. The sequence continues at coordinate 5,584 of OMJH01000164.1, read as the reverse complement.
TGATGAAGGAATGTGAGCAACAAGCTTTATGGTTTTCCGAACTGAGTGAAAGTTTATCGATAGTATCAGTTCAACGCGCCTCGAATAAATTAGTTAACAATTTATTCATTCAGTCAGTTAAAATAAGAGGAAAGGAAAATTTAAATTAAAGGGATGTAGTTACTTCTTAATAAATTCACCGAATTTATTATCGTAGTTTAGATAATACCCGCCTTTTGACAAATTACCGGCATCGATTTTATCGCCAAATCCTTTTTTAACCAGGTTGCCATATTGATCATAAATTTCGTAAAGCGTGCTACCCGGATCTTTGGAGGCTGCACAGCTGAAAGAAATACTGGTTGAAACTTTTACAGGAGAAAATTCGAGTTCACAAAGGCTCGAATTAACCTCCGCTGATTTTGAAACGTGCGGAATGTTTGTGTAATCCGTTTGCCTTACCCGAACCTGATTTTTCCCTGAGTGCAGCGAAACTTTAAATGTATAACTGTGTTCCGTGGGCGTGCCGGCTCCTTCGATTTCACCCACTTTCAGCCATTTATTCCATCTGAATTGTTCAACTATATAAGCAAGTTTTCCGCTTTCATTCTTTGTCGACCAAGAAAATGTGCCATCGCTCGATAAATTAATCGTTACAAGCTCATACGTGCTTTTTGGCTTTAGCACCTCAGGGTTCAGAACACGCGGCTTACAATCTGCCTTATGTTTGATTTTAATCTCAACTTTATCGCCAAGGTTTAATTTTTGACCTTTCAGGTCTATTTCAAAGGCACTCGACTGAATTTCATCTGTCGAAACATTACCATTTATCAGGACTTCACTAACACAAAAACCAACACCACCTGACCCAAACTGATTTTGCACAAACAGGTTTTTCCCTTGATAATTACCTTCCAGCAGTAGTATTGCAGACTGTGGGAATATCTGAAAAACCGCAAGACAAAATAAGGCGAAAAAAGATAAAAGTTTAAACATTAAAAAAGCTGCTACTGATTTAGTTAGGCAATATTACTACCATATTACCGAATAACAAAAAAAATCCTTATTTATTTTTAAAAAAATAAGAATAAAAATAAACCATGTTTTATCCATGAAAAAAAGATTTCTGAGGTGAAAATTATTGGTTAACTTTGTAATTGATATTGTACTCTTTTATGAGGTACCTTTGTGTTTGCTTGCTTACTTGTATTCTTTTTTCATGCGCTAAGGATGAAAAAAAATCTGCAATGGGTGGACGTGAATACGGAGGCTGCTTACACATAGGAGAAAGTGAATACTACCAAACACTTTTTCCTGCTGCGATAACTGATGCTACCTCTGGATTTATTGCCTCTCAAATTCATGAAGGATTGACCAGTCTGAATTCCTTAACACTTCGCCCTGTTCCTGCTGTTGCTGAATCGTTTTCAATTGATCCGAGCGGATTACAGTACACTTTTAAATTACGTAAAGGTGTGTTTTTTCAAGATGATTCGTGTTTTGAAGGAGGAAAGGGTAGAGAATTAAAAGCGGCAGATGTAAAATACTCCTTTGAATTGTTATGCACAGCCTCGGCTGACAATAAGAATTTTTCAACCACATTAAAAGATCGGGTTGTTGGTGCTAATGCAACGTATGAAGCATCCCTGAAAAATCAAAAAAAAGCTGTTTCAGGAATCCAGCTAATTGATGATTATTCGCTTACGATTTCGTTGAAAAGTCCAAGTACAGTTTTTCTTCAAATTTTGGCGGAACCTGCTTGTGCAATAATCCCCCATGAGGCTGTTGAGCGCTACGGAAATAAAATGGCTGTGGGCTGCGGACCATTCCGTCTTGGTCCTTCTCAATCAAAAGATAAAAATGTTCTCTTGTTGAGAAACAATAATTATTTCGGAAAAGACTCATTAGGCAACTCGTTGCCCTTTCTTGATTCGGTAAGCATCGCCTATCTACCATCAAAAGAAAATGAATTTACCAAGTTCAGTAAGGGGGAGCTTGACATGGTGTTTTCTATTCCTTCGAATTCTGTGAAGCAGTTTGTTGAACAGCAGATTGCCGATTTTGAGGGGAAAAGCCCGAAATTTATGCTTGACAATAGTGCTGAAATGACAACTCAATACTATGCTTTTAACCTCCAGAAGCCACCATTTAATAATCCGCTGGTCAGAAAAGCATTTAATCTTGCCATAGACCGTCAAAAAATAATAGATGAGATTTTGAACGGACAAGCCTTTGGTCCGGGAGTCAAGGGAATCACTCCTCCTGTATATTTAAAAGACGGATATGATATAAGTTTGCTTCACGGATACGATTTTGATCCGGTTCAGGCCAGAAAATTATTAGCCGAAGCAGGCTATAAAGAGGGAAAGAATTTTCCTAAGGTAAACGTTGAACTAAATGCGGGTGGGGGAAAAAACACAGACGTAGTGATTGAATTGCAAAAACAATTGAAAGAGAATCTTGGAATTTCGATTGATTTTGATATAGTATCCTTTGAAAAGAAATTTGACGATGATGTAATGGGCAGGAATAGCATTATGCGCGATGCTTGGGTTGCTGATTATGCAAGCCCTGAAACTTTTTTAAATTTATTTTATGGCCGCACGGTTCCATCTGATTCTTTGCTTCCGTCATTTCCGAATACTTCACGCTATGTCAGTGAAAACTTTGATCGTTATTTCTCAGCGGGAAGAGATGCGAAAACACGGGATTCATCCAATGCAAATTTTTTTCGCGCCGAACAGCAACTGCTGGATGATGCCGTGGTGATTGTTTTGTGGTATGAAGGAAATTATCGAATTACCCGTTCCTACGTGAAAAATTCCTTTACGAATGCTATGCGCTATCGCAACTTCACTGAAGTTTATTTGCAGCGATACCCCGAAAATGTTTCAGTTCAGCCCTAGTGAGGTTGAATGAATTAGTTAACTAAATAAACTTTTTTCTATTTGTGCGTAAGGATTATTATTCCATACTGGAAGTTTCTAAAAACTGCAATCAGGAGGAAATTAAAGCTGCATTTCGTAAAAAAGCTATGCAGCTGCATCCCGACAAAAATCCGAATGATAGCAGTGCTGAATTAAAATTTCTAGATGCAATGGAAGCATACGAGGTGTTGCTTGATCCGGCTCGAAGAAAAAAATACGATCAGGAGCAGCATTATTATTTCGGGTACCGCAAGCAATCTACACAATCAAAAGCTAACTCGCCAAAACAAAAAAATTATTCTTTTTCAGAAGCTGAATTCTTGCAACGACAGGAAATGGCGCGGCGTTATAGGGACAAGTTGCGAAGGGAGCAAGCTGAAGAGGAATCAAAACTCCCTTCCTATAGCGATTTTAAATATGTTATGATTAGCATACCCCTCGCAATTGCACTTTTGTTTTTTGTGTTGAACAGATCGCAATCCGGGGATGAGCACCGACTCTCGCAGCAGCAATTGGAAATGCTTAAAAAACATCCTCGTTCAGCTGTTGATCCTGGTTTGCCATCACCTGAAAAGAGTGTAAAAATTAACATGAGTATTTCTCCCTTAGCAACTTTTTTTTCTTCAGATGAAAGGGATTCATTAACAGGAGCAGTTCTGCGAATTGAGAATCCATCGGATGCCGAAGTTGTAGTTTGCCTTGTAGCACTAAAAAGAAGACAAGTAATCCGGAATTGCTTCATTAATCCCGGTTATTTTTATTTAATGGATAAAATCCCCGGAGGGAATTATTCACTTCAATTGATGTACGGAAAAAACTGGAATGTAGCCAATATAAATCCGATTGATTCCCTCGCTAATGGGATGTTTGATTCAGTGATTACTTGCGCGAAAATTCCAATCGGTAAAATCAACGCAAAATCCGTTGAAAATGCAAGCGCTTTTCCTTATCAAGTGGATAAAAAAATAGTCATACCAGCGGTGGAGGAGTTAAAACAATCCAATAAACTTAGCTTGAGTCAGTTTTTTTATCCAAATGGAATTCGCAAAATGCAGCGCTAATTGTTGTAATTTTATCCCATGCCAAATCGAATCGTCGAAAAAAAGAAAGATGAAAGTATTTCGCCTGCGCAGCGAAAAAAATTTATTCTGATTACCTGGCTCATTGTTTTTTCTCCCGTCATTCTTTTTTTTCTGCTCATTATTTCCACGCTATTGTTTACCAAACTGCCAACCATTACTGAGCTACAAAACCCGAAAAATAGTCTGGCCACGGTAGTATATTCTTCAGATGGGAATGTCCTAGGCAAATATTACAAAGAAAACCGGGTGAATGTTCGTTTTTCCGACCTGGATAAAGATCTCGTTAATGCGCTGATTGCAACAGAAGACGCCAGATTTTACAGTCACAGTGGCGTTGATTTTAAAGCGTTGCTTCGTTCGGTGATAGGGATTTTCACCGGAAATTCCAGTGCGGGAGGAGGATCAACGCTGACGCAGCAATTGGCCAAGATGCAATTTCCACGAGAGCGACTCAATAAATTTACGATGGTGTTCAGGAAGGTGAAAGAGTGGGTAATTGCGGTGCGCTTAGAGCGTCAGTATACGAAGGAAGAAATACTGACCATGTATCTCAATAAGTTTGATTTTTTAAATCAGGCTGTTGGAATCAATTCTGCTGCGCACATTTATTTTGGAAGGAATCAGGATAGTTTACAAGTAGAACAAGCAGCCTTGCTCGTGGGAATGGCAAAAAATCCGGCGATTTTTAATCCGGTAAATCCTCGTCGTGCAGATACAGCACTGCATCGTCGCAACGTTGTACTTTTTCAAATGGAAAAATACGGTGCCATCACAAAATCACAATTTGATTCATTGAAGAAATTACCATTGGGGATACAATTCAATCCTGAAGATCACAACCTTGGTCCTGCTCCTTATTTCAGGGAATACCTTCGCGAAAACTTTTTATCGAAGTGGTGTGATGAACACATCAATCCCGAAACAAACGAACCTTATAACATTTACAAAGATGGCCTGCGCATTTACACCACATTAGATTCGCGCATGCAGCGCTATGCGGAGGAGGCGGTAAATGAACATATGAAAGATTTACAGGCGTTGTTTTTCAAAGATTGTAAACGCAAAAAGAACGCACCGTTTGCATGGAATGTGACCCGCGATGAAATAGATCGGATTATGAACAGTGCGATGAAGCGCAGTGAGCGCTACCGGAATTTGAAAAAGGCCGGTTTATCGATTGAGGAAATAAAAAAAGACTTTTCCGTCAAAACAAAAATGCGGGTATTCAGTTGGCAAGGTGATAAGGATACGTTGATGAGTCCGATGGATTCCATACGATATTATAAAAGTTTTTTACAAACCGGATTTATGGCTTGTGAGCCGCAAACGGGTTACGTGAAAGCCTGGGTGGGCGGCATCAATCATGAACACTTCAAATACGACCACGTAAAAATTGGTGCGCGTCAGGTAGGATCCACCTTCAAACCTTTCGTTTATGCAATGGCTATTCGTGAAGGTTACTCTCCCTGCTATCGTGTTCCGAATGTACGAACTTGCATCACTGCCGGCGACGGAAAAGAATGGTGTCCGGATAATTCGAGTAAATTTCACGAAGGTGAACTCATCACGTTGAAACAGGCGCTTGCGGGGTCCGTT
>OMJH01000163.1 GCA_900299295.1 Bacteroidota bacterium | reverse complement strand
TCTTCCCATTCCGAACAGAGAAGTTAAGCCCGGCAGAGCTAATGGTAGTTGGTCTAAAGCCTGCGAGAGTAAGTCGACGCCATTTTTACAAAAACCCCCCTCATAATATGTCGGGGGTTTTTTGTTTTTGATATTTACCTCATGAAATTAAACTCAAAACAAAAAAAGATTTTGATATTTATTCTTACCTGGTCTTTCTTTCAGTTGCTGATTTTGATTTCCAAATTCCTCGACGATACATCTTTCCTCAAGAAATTATTTTGGTCCAAACCCGATCAATTTAATCAGGCTTCAGAAAATCCTTTCGTTAATTTTTTCATTTATGCCATCATACCTCTCATTACATTTTATTTGAGTGTTTATCTTCAAAACAAAAGTGAGAAATAACCGCAGTTAATTACCTGCAAGCTCTTGAACAGCTCTCGGAATTTTTTTTGAGAATCGAAATCAATAATTGATTTTAATAGTGATGAATTTCAAATTTTGATCATTCTTTTTTTTGATAATTGTCAATGAATGATAAATACGCAACCCTTTTAGTAAAGCCGTCATTTCATTTTATTGATGCCTGATTTTTCTTTGCTACTCAAAAAGTATCAATTGCGGGAATGGTAGTTAAAGGAAAATCAGTTTCAGATGGGAAAAAGATATAAGTACAAGGCTATTCAGATTTACTCCTCCGATGAATGGATGGCGAATTCAACAAAGCGATACCGTACGGTTTTTGACCGAACAGAAGTTTCTTACCTGCGCGTTGAACTATCGTTCTACAATAAATTGTTTGATGAAGCGGATTGGGAATGTAATGTGATGCTGAAGGCGTTTAAATGGCAGGACGGCAAGAAAAAAGAACTGTGCGCACTTGAATCTGAAATTCGGGTTTCCCGCGAAGAAAATGTTGTTTATGTGCGCGACGGATGGGGAAATCCCTCAGCGGGTACCTATTGGTACGCTGGAGAATATTTTTGGGAAGCTTTTATTGACAAGGAATTAATCGGTTCACAGCAATTTTTTATAAACGATGTGGGTTTGGTGAAATGGAATGCGAATCCGTACTTTGAAATTGAATATATAAAATTATACACGGGTAATTTTAAGGATGGAGACAATCGCCAAAAAAATATCTCGTAAAAATCAATGCACGCAATACGCAGTACCTGTGGTGTGAAATGAAAATACGTAACAAGGCGGAGCATCCTTGGTATTACGAATTTTTCTTTAATTATTTTGATGGCGCAGGTTTACCCAAAGCGCAAACTTCACGACTCAATAAATTTGACACGGAAAAATTCAAGGGAGAGTTTGTGTTTGATGTCGGATGGGGAAACTCACAGCCTGGCTCGTGGAAAGATGATAAATATACCCTGGAAGTGGTATTCATGGATACTTTAGTAGGCGCTGTAACATTTGAGTGCGGCGATGAGGAGGAAGAAGGAGAACCGGAACTTTTGCTGAGTCACGATAAAGCAATTACGTCCGGAAAAATTAATCGGAAACCATCTTCATTTCAGCATGAGGACAATCAGGACGCGAGTATGGATCAACTGCTGGATGAAATGAATCAGTTGATCGGTCTCGAACAGGTAAAACAAAAAATCCGCGAAACAATTTCCTATTTGAATTTTGCCCGTTAACGTAAAGAAAAAGGGTTTCGAGAGATGAACAGTCTGAATTTACACAGTGTCTTTACAGGTAACCCGGGCACCGGTAAAACCACCATTGTAAAAATGTTAGGTAAAATTTATCACCGTATGGGTTTATTGTCAAAAGGACATGTAGTAGAAGCGGATCGTGCGACGTTGGTTGCGGAATACATTGGACAAACAGCGCCAAAAACAAAAAAGGCAATTGAGAATGCGCGCGGTGGAATTTTGTTCATCGATGAAGCGTACTCGCTCGCACGAGAAGATGATGAGAAAGATTTTGGAAAAGAGGTGATTGAGGTTTTACTCAAAGAAATGAGCGATGATAAAGGCGACATTGCCATCATCGACGCGGGGTATCCAAAAAAGATGCAAGTTTTTTTAGATTCAAATCCCGGGTTAAAATCACGCTTTGTACATTATTTTCATTTTGATGATTATTTGCCTGAGGAATTATTTCATATTGCATTGCGTGCGGCCTATCAGAAAGAAATTGTACTAACACCGGAAGCTGATTATTGCCTGCAGGACGAATTGGTGGAGGCATATCGCAAACGCGATGATTCGTTTGGAAATGCACGTTTTGTTTTTGCTGTAATGGAGGAAATTAAACACAACATGGGCCTTCGACTCATGGTGGGTTGTAGTCAAATGGGTGAATTGACAAAGGAGCAATTGCAAACGGTGGAAGAAGAAGATTTAAAAGGAGTTTTTTCGGAGCGCCAGCGTAAAAAACTTAAATTAACGGTTAACGAAAAGTTACTAAAGCAATCTTTACAGGAATTACATGCTCTTGTTGGTTTACAGCAAATCAAGCAGGAATTGAATGAGCTGATTAAACTGGTGCGTTATTATCACGAAATAGGTAGAGATGTGATACATCGTTTTTCATTGCATACAATTTTTACAGGAAATCCGGGTACAGGAAAGACAACTGTCGCGCGGATTGTTGCAGGGATTTACAAAGCGCTTGGATTGCTGGAACGTGGGCATCTCGTGGAAGTTGATCGTCAGGGATTGGTCGCAAATTTTGTTGGCCAAACGGCGCAAAAAACGCAGGACAAGATTGATCAGGCAATGGGGGGTCTTTTGTTTATCGATGAAGCCTATGCCCTGAGTGGTATCGGTGAAAACGATTATGGTAAGGAGGCGGTTGAAGTAATTTTAAAACGAATGGAAGATTTAAGAGGAATGTTTGGAGTGGTTGTAGCGGG
>OMJH01000162.1 GCA_900299295.1 Bacteroidota bacterium | reverse complement strand
CTTCTGATGCAGAAAACCTTCAGTTTTTTTATAATGCAGATCAGAATTCAGCAAATTTCTCATTCGGGAAGAATTGTGAAAGCGGAATTTACAAGGTTTTATTTTTCAATTCAGTTGGTCAACTCGTTTATCAAACAGAATTCAATCATAGCAGCGCTAAAGACACCTACAGCGTTGATATGAATGTATACGCCGCCGGACTTTACATTGTTCAATTGGAAAATGGAGCAAAAGCTGAATTCAGGAAATTCGTTAAATAAACAAAAACAATTATTACAAAAAGCCGGCTTAGCCGGCTTTTTTATTTTAAAATGTAATGTAAATAATTTTATCCTGTTATAGGTTCAGATGAACACCTGTAACATAAATAGATTAATAAAAACAACTTTCGTTTTTCAGTTTTTATTTTTTTTATTGCTTTTTACATACTACGCAACTGCACAGTCATCATCATACCCTTCGCTTATTCAGCAAATCACAGAAGAGAATAATCGTATTGAACTTAAGACAGTTTATGGTCTCGAGCATAAAAACGGAGATCGCTACATTTTAAAACTATATTCTAATGAGACATTTGAATACCTGCGATTTCATTTCAATAACCACAAAGCTGTACTGGACCGGGATGCAGGAAATTATACCTTGAAAGGAAAAAGAATACATCTTTTAGCGACCGAATCATCCGCGTTGATAAACTATCCGAAAAATTATAAGGTGAATGACAAAAAAAGGATGTTAATGACACCGGGTATTCATACACGAAAATGTCATCATTACCATTTACATAAATTAAGAAATCCAATATACTGGAACGAAACTTACGTTGATGCGCAATACGGAACTGTGGGGAATTTCATTCGAATCAGTGATGAGGTGGCGGTATTTAAGACTCATTTGCAGGAAAAAGACAATTCCACTTTAGTAATAGACACAATGGCCGAGGAAATCGAACCTGAGACGTATGAATACGAACCGATTGTATTAAACAACAATCCCATTTCAAAAGACAGTTTATCAACATTGAAAGCAGTTTTAATCGTTTCAAGTGATAGCACTAAAACAAAATCGCTTATTGAAGAGATGAATCATGCCGGTGATTACCTGGAAAGCAAAGGAATAAAAGTCGTAAAGCTGATTACACCCAATGACACCTGGAAAAACATTGTGGAAGAATGCAATGACGCACAAATTGTAATTTACAGCGGGCAAGGCGGACAAGAAGGAAAAATTCAGGCCGAAGGAAAAAATATTGAACCGGTAAAAATCAGAATGGATTTTAAAATGAAAAAAAATGGACTGATTATTTTCAATCAAACAGGATTTGTTATGGATAATTCTCCGATAGCTTATGAGGTCGAGAAAACAGTCAGTAATTTTGCCACCACCTACATTAATGCCGGAGCAGGTGGATTTTACAGTACAGAGCAGAGCGGACAGATTATTCCGTTTTTAACTAATTTCTTTAATCATAACTCATTAAAAAACTGTTACCTGTCAAATGTGCAGCAATCGAAAAGTAAATCCAGCTACGAAGAAATACTCCCAGAATATCAGCGCTACGAATATGGATTCGCAATCAAAGAAATTCGCAATAAAATACATGAGTATAAAACCCGGAATGGAAAAAAAACTTTTGCTTATACTACAAAAACACTTTACCCACATACCTACGCAGGGAAAAGAAATTATTCCTTTGTTCACCTCTTCCGATAACCCTTGAAATCAGGTAAAAAAACCTTCTTAAGGATTAACACCCGCATTGCCTACTCCAGAATCATTAACAAAAATACCTTTAGAGGATTTACGGACATCCTCAACGGAATAGAAAACATTCGGGCAATGTTTCTCAATCAGCGTAATAACCTCCTTCAAACTTTTACGTTTAATGACAATGTAAACAAATTTAACGGGTCCCGTGGAACCTTGTGCATCAACAATCGTAACACCATGATTTCGGCTACGCAACTCACTAGCAAGTATCTCATGATTAACAGCAGTAATAATTCTTACCACCTGCATGCCCAAGGCTAAAAATTCATCAATGCGCATCCCAATATAAGTTCCCAAAGCAAATCCTCCCGGCCATGCGAAGAAACAAGCAGGATTTGTAAGTGAGCTCAACACTTGACGCGCCGCCAGCAACCAAATCAAAACCTCAAAAAAACCAACAAAAGGAACAATCTTTTTAAAACCTTTTGAAACAAAAATACTTCGTAAGGTGGCCAATGTAACATCACACATCCTCGCTATAAAAATCAATACAGGAAGTAATATCCAGTTATAGTAATCGAATTCCACCAAAACGAAAATGAATAAAATATCAAAGCCCCTAATTCAAAAATCACCCTACTTATTAAAACATTCATGTTAAAAATAACACTTAAAAAATCTAATAAACTGCAGTGATTAACCTAATTTGACATCATGATTGAGGAGAAACTGAATGAGCAGGGAAATAAATCAAGTACGAAAAAAATCTTAAAAAGAATTTTATTCGGAACTATTGGTATAGTATCCGGTTTACTATTAACAGGTTGGTCTCTATTACTTATTTATGAAAATGAAATAAAAAGTCAATTTATTTCCAAAATAAATACTTACCTGACTGCGAAAATAGAAATTGACCCCAACAACATCGGAATTGCCTGGCTCGCTACCTTTCCTGACGCAAGCTTGAAATTTAAAAATGCTCAGGTTCTGGATCCGGAAAACGGCAATCAAAAAATTATATCAATAGGGGAAATTTATTTTCGATTTAATTTACTCGATATTTTGAATAAAAAATATCAAATAAAAACCATCAGTGTAAAAAATTCAAATTTCCAGCTTAAAACATCAAAGGAAGGTAAACACAATTTCATTTTCTGGAAAATACCTGAACAAAACGAAAACAAAACAACAAAAGAGCAACCCGTTTCATTTTACCTGGAACAAATTAAACTCGATAATATTGAATTTTCATACCGTAATGAAAAAAAAGAAATACAAACTACAGGTAAAATTAATTATTCCGTTATCAAAGGAAACTTTGAAACAAAAAAATTTGATATCTCAAGCCGTGGTGAATTGTTTATGGAAAAGTTACTAATTGACAATAAAACAATCCTAAATCAAAAAAAAATATCCTTTAACAACGCCATTTTGATCGAAGAAAAAAAATACGACATTAAAGATTTAAGTTTAAAAATAAATGAATCAAAATTTAATATAAATGGCGTTCTTGAGGAAAAAGAAAAAACGTTGAAATGTGAAATAGCAATTGACGGTGAAAAACTTGAACTGAAAGAATTAATTTCACTTTTACCGGAAAAGACAATTGCATCAATAAAAGATTACGAAATACAAGGAAATGCATTTTTCAACGGAACTATAAAGGGAAATTTGCTTGAACCAGATGCACTTAATGCGAAATTTAATTTTGGAATCGATGAAGGCCTTGCGCTTCATATTCCAAGCGGTAAGAGTTTTACTGACGTTCAATTAACAGGATCGATTACAAAAAGCATTGATAAACCGGAGGAACTTAGCATCAGTTCTTTTAAGGGAAAAATGGGAAACAATAGTTTTAATTCAGATTTCATTTTGACTAATTTTTCTGATCCATTTTTAAAGTCAAAAATCAGTATTCAAACTGAGATATCGGATTTAATACAATTCTATCCGATCGATACTATTGAAAAATGCTCAGGAATAGCTGAAATTAAAAGTGATATTGAAGGTAAAATTGAAAACTTACTCAACCTTGAATTTGAAAAAATGAAAATAAATTCAGATGCCATTCTGGCGGGTATTACCCTTCAATTTAAAAAATCAAAACAAATTTTTGCTCTCGATAGCGGAATGGTAAATTTTAATAATCGTGATTTAAAACTAACTAATGTTATTATTCGTAGCGAAAAAAACAAACTAAAATTGAATGGAGAGCTGAATAATTTTATGAATTGGTTGAAAAAAGAAAACGAAAAGCTGATCATAAGCGGAAAATTGAATGCAGATGTAGTATATGCCGAAGAACTACTTGCGATGATCAATGAAAACACAAAAGATGAATTAAGCCATAATTCGCCGGAGATTGACCAAACTTTTAAGATTACTGAGCTACTGAAACTTGATTTGACAATTGATTTAAAGCAACTAAAATGGGACAAATTTATAGCAGATGATTTGACCGGTAGCATTAAACTAAATTCGGGTAAAATTTTTTCAGACAAATTACAATTTAAAACATGCGAAGGGCTAGTTGAATTAAGCGGATTTTGTGAAACACGCGTAGAGAAAATTTTAGTAATGGGAACAGCTCAATTGAATGGAATCAATATTCCAAAATTGTTTTATAGTCTCGATAATTTTGGCCAGGATTTATTACAAGATAAAAATCTCCGCGGGAAAGGTTCTGTAACTGCAAACTTCAACACGGAATTCAGTTCGAATTTCAGCCTAATTCCTGAATCGTTAAAATGTGAAAGCGAATTAACGATAGAAAAAGGAGAACTGATCGATTTCAAACCGCTTGAAGCCTTATCCAAATACGTTGAACTTTCAGAATTAAAACGCATTCAGTTCAACACCTTAAAAACACAGGTTTTTATAAAAGACAAAAAAATAGAGCTCAGTAAAACAGAAATCAACAACTCGGCACTAAACATCAAAATTTCGGGCAGTCAGGATTTCAATTACAACATCGATTACAGAGTTTCATTATTAATGAGCGAACTAATGGCGAAAAAACCTAGAAAAAACAAACAACTGGATGAAGAATTACGACTTGTTGAGAACGATCCTGAAAATAAACGAACCGTATTTCTTAAATTACAGGGTAATGTAGATGATATTAAAATCTCCTACGACCGTAAATCTGTTAAAGAAAAAATCAAAGACGACTTACGAACTGAGGGTAAAACACTAAAAAATATCCTTCAGGAAGAATTCAAAATTTTTAAGCGTGATACAACAATGAAAAAAAATCCTGTTCAATCTGATCAAAAAAAACCGGATGCTAAAATAAAACAGCGTAAAAACAAAGAAATAATTGAATCAGACAATGAAGATGATGACTTTTAATTGAATTAGTGCTCTGAATTTCATTTCTGAAAGCCAATTGAGCCTAGCTCCTTTCCTCGACTTATAAATTCTTCTTCGCAAAACTGTAGAATTAATTCCTTGCTCGGTTCAACGTTTACAACTACTTCCTCGATTATCAGCCTTCGCGCAATATTTTCTATCTGACCTCCCGAAAATTCAAATTGTTCAGCAAGAAGCAAAGCATCTTCGGGTAAAAGTGTCTTTATTTGTGTTCTCCATATCAGTGAACGATGTTGAATATCAGGCTTATCAAATTTTATTTTTACCAAAAATCTGCGTTCGAAAGCCTTATCCAAATTAATAGTCATATTCGTTGTTGCAATAAAAACACCTTCAAAGTTTTCCATTTCCTGTAATAAAATATTCTGCATCGTATTTTCCATCTGGTCAACTGAGTTTGAAACGCTCATTCGTTTGCTTATCAAAGCATCACTTTCGTTGAACAAAAGAATAGGATGCTTACCTGTTACCAAAATTGCCTTCCTGTATTCATCAAAAATTCCCTTAAGCCGTTTTTCGCTCTCACCTACCCACTTATCGCGAATTGCGGAAATGTCTACCTGAAAAATATCCCTACCTGTTACCCGCGCCAATTGGTTAACCAGCTCTGTCTTCCCCGTTCCCGGGTTTCCATATAAAAGAACGGTAAGTCCTTTGCGCATCCCTTTTTCTGCCAGCCTTCCAAAAACTTTATCCAATTCACCATAATGCATCATTGAAACAAGTCGGCTACGGTTACGCTCTATCTCTTCAGAAAAATGAAGTTTTTTTTCTGCAATTTTGGTTGAATCAATACGAACACTAAAACGTGGATTAAAAAATCCTACTGACTTTGCCTCTGTAAATTCAAACAAAAATGAATTACGGAATGTATCCGTAAATCGAATTATCCTACCGGATCGAAAATTACTTTCTGCAAGCTCAAGAATGTGCTCAGTAAAAAGAATGGAATTTTCTTCTGCAATCATTTTCCTTACCCGCATTCGCTCTTCAATACGATTGAAAAGTTGATTCAGTGTATGTTGAATATCAGTATCCCGTTCGCTATTTAAAAAATTATCAAAAACCAAATAGCAAATCAATAATTCATGATCGCTTAAGTTTAAACCTGAAATCTTTTTCACGAAGGCCACATTGGTAAAAAAAACTTCCAACTCGCGTAGCGATGCATATGTATTTAAGGCAGCAACAAAACGTTCACGTCGCTCATGCAAAATGTGACCTACTGCCTCGCACAAATCGGTTAATGGAGATGAGTTTGGATTTACTAATCCTTCACCTTCTACTTCTCCCTCAGTCAGCTTGTCTATAACCCAAATAGGCAATGAGTAGCCGGGATAACCTCGATAATCATCACGTTCACGCAAAACAATCCTTCTATCGCAAAGCTCCTTTAAATCAAATCGCATTTTCATGAACTGAATTACTGAACATCCTAGCTGTTTACAAATCATATTCGTACCCGAATCACCTCTGCCCTGTGCTGTACTCATGAACAATACGGTTAAAATTGCCGCCTGACGTGTATTAACTTTTAATTTATGTGCCAGGTCGTTTAAAGGCTCCATCTGTTCTAAACGAGTGAAAAAATCTAGTTCCGACTCAGGAGTTTCCTCATGATCGCTATTTTGTAATTCAAGATTGACCCGTTCCAATAAATCGAGCAAATAATTTTCCCGATTGTCATTCAAACTCTTTGTATTTTCTTTCATTCGTTTAATTAATTAGTGTTGTAAAATTTGGCCGCCAATGAAGATAAAAAGCAGTTACGATAATGAATTTTGAAATCCTACGTTTTAAAACCTGATTGCCTGAACCTTGAGTTTTGAATTTCAGTATTACAGCATCATTTCAGAAATAAAATTTACTCGCAAACCTACTGATTACGCATCACCGGCGGCCGGGGGCACCGCCCACATTAAATCTTCGTCCGATAATTAAACTGATCCAGTTCTTCCTGAATTGATTCGACTTGCAGTTCCAGATTTTCAATTAAGGAATCCATTTCGCCTCTGGATATCACCGCCTCAACAACCGCAGGCTCATCGCGGGAATAACGTTCACGCAAAACTCCGTTTGTAGTAGGCACCGACTTTAAATTTGAGATATGACTTTTCAACTCAGACTGAAGAAATATCTTGTCGCGAACCGGCGCAGAGGCAATATGAATCTTATGCTTTAATACAACAAGCGCATCAATTTCAGCATTCAACTCTTCAAGTATTTTTCGAGGATCGTATTCACGTACAACTCCGCGTTCAACAGAGTTGTATTGCTGAAGCCGATTCTGTAAGCGTGTTATTAATCCGACTTTTTTATTTTTTTCCTTGAGTGCCTGAGTTATTGTCATGCCGATTATTTTTATCGGAGATAATACGGCGACATTACTTAAAAATTACACAGAGGATAAATTTTAACTGAGTATAAAGAAAATAAAGAAAAAGTACCCGAAGCGAGACTCGAACTCGCAAGCCGTGAGGCATACGCTTCTGAGACGTACGTGTATACCAATTCCACCATCCGGGCAAATAAAGAACCTGAATAGTCAAAGGTAAATATTATTGTTTAACGTGAATATTTAGCTTGGACAAACAAGAAAAATAACTGCCTACATTTCAATCATACTATATTTTTTTAGCTTTTAATCCGATTTACATTCATAATATCGAATCATATTATTACAAGGTGGTACTTGGCAGTTTCATTAACCAAATACTTAAATCTCAACAAATTCAAGAAAAAATTCAAGAAACAATAAAGTTGTAAATAAAAAAAGGTCCAACAGGACCTTTAAAACATGTACCCGAGATCGGGGTCGAACCGATATGATATTGCTATCACTGGTGTTTGAGACCAGCGCGTCTACCAATTCCGCCACCCGGGCATTAAAGCGAGCGCAAATCTACCATTTTACATGTTATTCACAAAATATCAAAGACAAATTTCATGGCAGTCATTTTTCATACATTTGAAAAAAGCTTTTTTACAATGGAAAAAAACGCAACACTCTTTGCAGGAAGAAACACTTCAATACTTGCAGAAAAAATTGCTCGGCATTACGGTCAAGAGTTAGGTAAAATAATATTCAGTGATTTTTCGGATGGAGAATTTCAGGTTAATTATGATGTTAGCATACGAGGACAAAATGTTTTCATTATACAAAGTACTCCACCCCCTTTCGATAACCTATTCGAGCTTCTACTAATGATAGATGCCGCAAAGCGTGCCTCTGCGCAGCAAATCATTGCTGTAATTCCTTATTACGGAATAGCCAGACAGGACCGAAAAGACAAACCACGCGAAGCAATCGGAGCAAAATTGGTCGCAGACATGCTAACCGTTGCCGGGGCGAACAGAGTCATCACCATGGACCTTCACGCCGATCAGATTCAGGGATTTTTTAATATTCCGGTGGATCACCTCTACGCTTCTACAATTTTTCTGGAACACATAAAAAATCTTCAACTTCCAAATTTAACAATTGCTGCACCTGACATGGGTGGATCAAAGCGCGCAAACGCCTATGCAAAAAGATTAGGTGCTGAAATTGTAATTTGTTACAAACAAAGAAGCAGGGCAAATGTAGTGGATCAAATGACGGCTATAGGTGAAATTGAGGGCAGAAATATTATCATAATCGACGACCTGGTTGACACCGGCGGAACACTTACCAAAGCTGCGGATATGATGATGGACCGAGGAGCAAGCAGCGTGCGTGCAATTTGTACACATGCTGTTCTTTCAGGTAAAGCGTACGAAAATATCGAGAATTCCAAACTCCAGGAATTGATTGTTACCGATACTCTTCCAATCAAAAAGCAAAGTCCAAAAATTAAAGTACTTTCGGTTGCTCCCTTCTTTGCTCAAATCATCAATGATGTTTTAACGCATCACAGCATAAACACGCATAACATTGTTTAATGCAATAAATAAATGTCGCTTTACTTTGCCTCTCTGAATTCAGGCAGTAACGGAAACTGTTATTTGATCGGAACTATAGGTGACTATGTGCTGATTGACGCAGGAATCTCAATGCGGGAAACCTTAAAGCGCCTTTCTCGACTTTCGGTTTCTATCCGTGAAATAAAAGCTATTTTTATTTCTCACGAACACGCCGATCACATTGCCGGCCTACAGCGTATCGTAAGCACACACAATATACCTGTTTATATCAGTAAGGCAACCTATCAAAACTCCCCCCTTCAGCTTGACCAAAACCTTGTAAAATTTATTGAACAGGATGATAACTTCGTTATAGGTAAGCTTACAGTGAAAGCATTCTCAAAAAAACATGACGCCGCAGACCCGATGAGTTTTGTGGTAAGCTTCAATGAAAAATGCGTCGGGATTTTCACAGACATAGGGAATTGTTGCGAAAATGTAAAACAGCATTTTTCATTGTGTCATGCTGTTTTTCTCGAAACGAATTACGATGAGCAACTTCTTGAAAGCGGCAATTATCCTTTATTTTTAAAACAAAGAATAAAAAGCGATAAAGGACACCTCTCCAATAGGCAGGCGCTTGAACTATTCCTGCAGTGCAGAAATGAGAATTTAAGTCACCTATTTTTTAGTCACATTTCAAGGGAAAATAACACCCAGCACCACATTTCCAACCTGTTTAATCCTCACGCAGAAAAAACAACCTTTATCTTCGCTGAACGACATCGTGAGACGCAACTATTTTCATTTTTGTAAATCCAAATCTTACAAATAATTTCTGATTTCAATTAATCCTTTTATATTTGATTTTTTAAGATGATGAAAATTTTACCTTCCTTATTTTTGACCTTTTGTTTTTTGTCTGATTTGATGGCGCAAGGATTCCAGGTAAACCTGCAAGGACAAAAACAACAAGCCATGGGAAGTGCAGCCTGCGCAACCATCCAGGATGCATCCAGTTTGTTTTACAATCCCGGCAGCACCTGCTTTCTTCCAAAGAACAGTATTATGGCCGGGGTCAGCACCACATTTGGACGAACCGCATTTCAAGACTCTGCAACGAATTCCATTTCGAGAACGGAATCGCCTGTGGGTACACCCTTTACCTTTTACAGTGCATTTGCTGTAAAAGATTCTAGCAGTAGAATGAAAATGGGAATCGGAATTTACACACCTTTCGGAAGCGGAATAAAATGGGAGGACGGCTGGACAGGAAGATTTGCCTTAACCTCCATAAAATTGCTTTCCATTTTTATTCAACCCACCTTCAGTTACCGAATTAATGATAAAATTGGTATTGGAGCCGGTTTCATTTTCGCAACCGGTTCAGTTACATTAAAAAAAGATATACCTGTAATTGATGCAGATGGAAATTATGCAAATGCTACTTTACAAGGCAGCGCAAATGGAAGCGGATTCAACGCCGGGATTTATTACAAACCTAATAATAAATTATCTTTAGGATTAAGCTACCGATCCCAGGTAAATATGAATGTTGATAATGGAAAAGCCGAATTTCAAGTTCCTTCGGCTTTGGCTGCGAATTTTCCAAATGGTGCATTCAGCTCCTCTTTGCCTCTACCTTCCGTATTTACGGCCGGCTTCGCGCTTACCCTCAAAGAAAAATTCATGATTGCAGGAGATATAAATTATGTGGGATGGAGCGCTTACAAAGCGCTTGAATTTGATTACGAAAAAAATACTCCTTCTCTAATTGATACACATTCGGAAAGAAATTATAAAAACACGTTTGCATTCCGTGCAGGAGTTCAATACAAAAAAGATGAAAAAATATTCTTGCGTGGCGGTTTGAGTTATGTGATAACGCCGGTTCAACCGGGATATGTAACACCGGAAACACCTGACGCTACACGATTAAATATTGCCGGAGGATTCAGTTATATCATCAATAAAAAAATTGCGGTTGATGCATCCTTCACTTACCAGCGATTAAAAAGAGCCGACACTAACCTTG
The DNA here is from genome assembly GCA_900299295.1 of Bacteroidota bacterium. GTDB lineage: Bacteria > Bacteroidota > Bacteroidia > B-17B0 > Aurantibacillaceae > AM-1111. The sequence continues at coordinate 9,041 of OMJH01000162.1, read as the reverse complement.
AAACACAATTAAGCGGCACATTTAAAACTTTTGTTTACATCCCCGGATTCGGACTTGTTTACACACTCTAATGAAAAACCTGCTATTAAAAATATCAATTTTAGTGACAACTGGATGTATAATTTCAGGATGTCAACCGGAATTTACGGAGCCCGCCATCAAAAAAGGCAATGTTGATGCTACTGTGTTCGTTGCGATTGGTGATGACTTTACCGCAGGCTACACGGACGGAGCACTTTATTTTGAAGGACAAAAGAACTCTTTTCCAAATTTGATTTCAATGCAGTTCAAACTTGCCGGTGATTCCAATTTTGTTCAACCCTTAATGAATGAAAATTCTGTGGGAATAGGCAATAGCGGTAAATCAAAATCTGTTTTGGGCTACGCGACTGATTGCCTCGGTGCCAGCTCACTTAAACCAATTCCTTATTCTTCAACCGGGGATCTAAATGCACTCACGATAAATCTTTTTCCAACTATAGGTCCATTTAATAACATGGGTGTACCGGATTTAAAACTGTCAGAATTGAACAAATTGGCATACGGAAATTCAACCTTAGGAAATGGTAATTATAATCCATTCTTTTCACGAATGGCTTCCGACCCGCAAGTTACCTCAGTTTTGGATGACGCAACAATATTGTTTCCCACCTTTTTCTCATTTTTTGCAGGAACAAATGACGTGCTTGCCTATGCCTTGAAAGGTGCTGCATCCAATAACATTACACCATCAAACGGAGGTGCCGGAATCGGATTTGACGGAAGTTTGGACAACGCAATTACCACCCTAAAATCCTTCGGTGGCAACGGTGTTATTGGAACCATCCCGGACATACTTGATTTCCCGTTTTTCACAACAATTCCAATTGATGGTCTTGCGCTTGACTCTGCTAGCGCTACCTTGATGAATGCCATTTACGGCCCTATTGGAATGAATTTTCAAATTGGTAAAAATTACTTTACCATTGAAGATACCACTCAACCCTTCAATGTAAGAACGCTTAAACCCGGCGAATTTATTTTGCTGAACATTCCGCTGGATTCAGTTAAATGTTTTAAGCTGGGTTCAGTTTATCCCATTCCGAACCGTTATATTATCACTGAAACTGAAGCTAACGAAATAAGAAATGCGATAACAACCTATAACTCCATTATTCAGGCAACTGCACAGCAACATAATCTTGCCGTAGCCGACATCCATCAGTTCTTCAAGAAGCTGAAAGCCGGATTTGTTTACAATGGGATTTCATTAAACAGTTCATTTGTTTCAGGTGGTGCTTTCTCGTTGGACGGAATTCATTTGAATGCGCGTGGAAATGCGTTACTGGCAAATGAGTTTTTGAAAGCGATTAATGCTAAATTTGGATCAAACTTTCCGCTCATCGACGCTACAAAATACAAAGGAGTCACATTTCCATAATCCTCAATAAAAAAAACCATGAATAAATTTTACCTTACGCTTTCCGGATTACTTGCAGCAGCAAGTTTTTCTATCGCTCAGACCGCATGCTTTGGCGGACGTTTCGCAAGTAATGTATTCAGCAACTACACACAAACGAGCGCAATTCAATACGGCCAAAATGCAACCTGGACCGGCTCAAATCAAAATCTAACTCTTGATTTTTACGAACCTACAGGAGACACCGCGGCTACGCGACCTTTGATTATTTGGGTTCACGGAGGTAGTTTCTTAACGGGCACATCAGCCGATATTGACGTGGCAACCTTTTCACAGCGATTCGCAAAAAAAGGTTTTGCTTGTGCCTCAATTAACTATCGCCTTGGTTTTTTTCCAATTGACTCAGCCAATTCCGTTAAAGCCGTATTACGCGCCGTGCAGGATTTGAAAGCTGCTGTTCGTTTCTTTTACAAAGACCGTAAAACAGGCACCAATACATTCCGCGTTGATACCAATCACATTTTTATTGGAGGTAGCTCAGCCGGAGCCATAACTTCCCTTCACTATGCGTATATGGATAGCTCTTGTGAAGTGATTCCTTATATTGGTCAATCAAATTTCAATTCACTTGGAGGGTCAGAAGGGAACAGCGGAAATCCCTGTTATTCTACAAAGGTTCATGGTGTTATTAATTTATGCGGGGCCCTCGCACGCTACTGGTGGGGTAAACCGGGAAGTTCAAGTTGGGTTCCATTGTGTTCAATGCATGGTACCAACGACGGTACGGTTAAATACAACCGAGGTATTGTAAATCCGGGAACACCCCTGATGTATCTTGATGGAAGCCGGATGCTACACGAATGGGAAGTTGCCAATAGTGTTCCATCAAATTTTTACACCTTTTATGGAGCAGATCACGTGCCTTATGCCGGAACCGGAGCAACTCAGCTCGCCTACATGGATACAACAGAAAATTTCGTTCGCGACTTTCTAATCAACCAACTTGGATGTACTGATCCTGCACTTCAGCCTTCAAACGCACCTGCACAAACCGCCAACCTTTACAGCTATACCAATTGTACAACACACAGCACTACCAACTTTTGCAATGGTGTTGGTTTGCAAGAATTTTCTACTCAACTCATACATGAAATTTTTCCCAACCCTTCAGATAATATAATTACTGTACGTTTTATTGATAATAACACCGACTACACCCTGCGTCTCACGGATTTATCAGGGAGAGAAGTTGGAAAATATAAATCATTGAATGGAACTGTAATAATCAATAAGGGAGAATTAGCTGCCGGAGTGTATAATTTGATTACCTCAACTGATGGAAATCAAATTTCAATGAGTAAGATTATTTTCTATTAAATAACCAAGTCACCAAATTAATTGGTAAGCCGGGCATAGTCCGGCTTTTTTATTTTTCGGAATCGAGTGAATCTTTTCTGAAATCAATTGATACAGAATTCACACAATAACGTAATCCTGTTTTAGTAGGGCCGTCATCAAACACATGACCTAAATGCCCGCCGCAGCGCGAACAAAGAATTTCCGTTCTTACCATCCCATGAGAATTATCTGCTTGCGTTTCAACATTGCCTTTTACAATTTCCGAATCGAATGATGGCCAACCACAATGGGAATTGAATTTGTTGTCGCTTGAAAACAACTCAAATCCGCAAGCCGCACACACATATTTGCCTTTTTCAAAATGCTCGTTATACTTACCGGTCCACGGACGCTCAGTTCCCTTGCCACGTAATATATAATATTGTTCCTCTGTCAGAATTTTCTTCCATTCCTCATCGGATTTTTGTTTGAAATCATTTTGCATTGTAATCGTATTTTTTAATGGGTTACTGGCCTTCATAGAATTGTTGTCAGCGTTTTTTTCCTGACAGGAAACAATTGAGACATTTGCCGCAAGAAGAATTAAGAAATAAAATTTAAAATAATTCATTCGACAAAGTTAAAATCGATTCGATGAAAATTTTATAAAAATTGCTGAAAGGCAATTTTTATAGCTGAATGGGAAAAGTATAAAGTATTATGGTCTTAAAAAAGGTTCCGCATCTTTACCGTACAAGCGTTTGCCATCTTTAAAAACAGTAATAAAAGCATCTGAAACACCTGTTTTAATGATTTCAGTAAGCAACAATCCGGCTTTTGAAAATAATGAGAAACTACCAACTGTATATATAACAAGTCCGTTTTGATTGGTATAGTTACGCACCGGCCAGTTTTGAATTTTCATCCATGTATCAGTAACTGCAGCAGGTACGGCTTTGCTAAAGGCGCCAATCTGAACCTTATAAACAATTCCATCCGAATTCAGTTTAATACCGTTCTCCTCTGTAGGAGCAGGATCTGAGGTAACTCCATTGGTAAAAACATTCGTAATTGATTTATTATTTACCGGATTTACTGCGTTAACAGAGGTATCCTTTAATGTATTTCCGGGGAATCGAATCGGATCATTTGCTTCGAATTTCCCGGAACCATCACTTGACTTACGCAATGCGTCCGCAACACTTATTCGCTCGCCATTGAAGTATGCAGCGATAAAGGCATCTGAGATCCCTAACTGCTGTACTTTGGCACGATCAGCTTTAACACGTTCTAATTCATTATATACACCGGCAGAATAACGATACGTTCCATTTCCTAAAGCGTACCTTGTAATCGGTTCTAAATTTTTTGATTGAATAGAATTCAAGGTAGATCCAAAAATTCCAATTTGAACAGTGAAGAATAATCCTCCGACAGAAGTAACTTCTTTCACGGCTACTGTATCAGCAACGACCGATTGTAGTGTGTTTGCGCCTTGCCGCACTGAATCAGTTGTGCCTGGATTTACGGATTGTGTATTTGAAGATCTTGAAATAGCTGAACCATTGCCAATCTCCGATAGTGAAATACGTTGGTTATTTTTGTAAGCAACAACAAATGCATCGCGAAAACCCATATCACGTAGCTGATTTTTTGCAGTGTTTGCCTCCTTTAATTCATTAAAAATACCGGCCTGATAGCGAATAAAACCCGATTCAGTTTTAGTCCCATTCACAGGAGAAACGCCTTTGAATAAAGAATTTGGTATTGGATTTTTAAAGGCGCCGACCTGAACGGTATACACAATTCCATCGGGGAAAGGTGCGTTCATAGGGATTGGATTACGGTCAGAATAGGTATTCGATTCACGAATTGTAAAAACCTGACGTTTAAAAGAATTATTATCGGTCGATTCGGGTTTTAAAGTTGAAACATCAGCTTCCTGCAAAACAGCTTTGTTTTTATTAGTTACAGAATCTTGCGGTCCAATTATGCCATTCGAATCATTTTTTATTAACGAATTCGAATTGGTTTGATTAACAAATTGAACTGAATCGATTGAATTTCTTTGATCGTTTTTCATTTTATCAGAATCTGAAGATACGCTTGCAGCACTATCCATTTGAATTGCAGAAACAAATTGAGTCTGATTCGTGTTTTTTTCAGAATTGTTTTTTTCATTTTGAAATCCACCTGCCTGTTGAGCTAACGAATCTCTTTCGCTGATTGATTTTTGTATAATTGAAGAGTTTGTTCTATTCGTATCTGTGACGTCAACGGCTAAGGTTATCGAACTATTTTCCTTTTTTCTATTTTGCTTCCGACTGGTAAAGGTGCTGTCAACTTCAGATGGATTTCCACCTTCATACATCGCTTTTGCTTTCTGTTGTAACACAATGGCATTTTCCTGTTTGTCAAGTACAGCATTTAAAAGTTCCGATTTTTTGAAGGTGTCTTTTTCGGTTTTTACTTTGCTCAGTTCATTTTTAGCTTCAGCCATTAATTTAGCTGATTTGGTCAACCAAATTTTTGCTTCCTCACTATTTTTTTCTTCAGATTTTTTTCTTGCTTCACTGTTTGCTTTTTGAAGGGCGGTAAATTCATTTTCATTAACCGAAGCATAGTCTTTCATTACCTCCTGTCGTTTTATTTCATTTTGCAAAACTATTTCGCGCAATTGAAAGGTATTCTGATTTCGGTCAACAATAGAAACCGTTTTTTCAGGATTATTAAGGACCAAGTTCATAAGTTTTACTTTTTGTTTTTCTATTATTTGATTTTGCAATGAATCACCAAGAAAGCCAAGTTCTATTTTATTGTCTATAGCAACAGTAGATCGCATTTGTTTTTCAACTGAAATCAAGCGAAGCGTTAAGCTATCCAATTGTTGTGATGAATTAAAATTTGAATTATTTCTTAATTGATTGGCATCTGAATACAAGCTTATTAAACTATCATTTTGCAAAATAGAGATTTTATTTATTTCATAACTTGATTGAAAAATTGCAAGCCTGTTTTTCTGATACTCTCGTTTGACCGAATCAGCTTGAAGTGATAACCGATTTGATTCAATTCCGTTTTGGACTAAAGCAGACTTGCGTAAGTTTTTTTCTGTTGAATCCAATTTTTCTGTTATCATTAATAAACTGTCTCTTTGTGAAATTCTATTTGTTTCTTGCTGTTTTCCGTCAATTGATCTTGATTCAGTAAGGTTCTTGACAATCTGGGAAGCAGATGAAACAACCTTCAAATAGTTTTCATTCGCTGCTTTCCGCTTATTGTCCGAAACTGAATAATTATAATTCAAATTTTCAAATGGTATTCCCTCTTTTGAAACCTTACTAACAAGCGATGAGTCAATTGTGTCTGAATTTTTAGTTAAATCTTTAGAAGTAATGGCTTTAGAAGATGTAATATTTTGTTTACTGTTTATAATGGAATCCTTTTCCAGTTTAGATTTACGCTTTGAAGCCTCGTTTATTGCCAGAGAATTTTTATTTTTTAAACTGGTTAGCTCTTTATTCTCGGCCTCTAATCGTTTTCGCTCATCTTTATTTGCTTCTTTTTTAATTTCAGCTTTATTTAAATTTATTTTATTATCAATTAAGGCGTTGTAAGTTTTTAAGCTACTCATCTTTGCGTTTAAAACCGAAGATTTTAAATCGCTAGTGTCAATTGCAGTAAGTTGAGCAACCAAAATTTCCTGTTTTATTAAAAAAGAATCGTTAGCGCTTTTAATTTCATTATTTGAAAGCTTTTCAGCTTGTACAGAATCATTCATTACAATTACAGAATCAAGATTACCGTTCAAATTTTGTTTAGAATCGGTAATTTTTTCTTTATTAATTAAATTCGACAAATCCTCCCGTTCCGTTTTTCGCATTACAATTTCTTTTTCAATTAATTTTATTTCGTTTTGAATTTCCTGCTTATCATTTTTATTCAATTTACCCTTTAGTTTTGTCTTATTCTCTTTCAACTGCTGATCTAGCAAGCCGGAGTATTCGCTGAGTAATTTCAATTTTTGTTCTTTCTCATCGATTGAACTTTCTGAAATTGAAATTTTGTCAATAGAATCAGAAAAAGAAGTTCTTATTTCAGCATTTAAAACCACTTTTACATTTTTAACTTGATTTAGAGAATCATTATTTATGAATTTGTTTTCAGCGTTTAATTTTTGATCTTCCTTCGATTCTATTTTCAAAATAGCAGACACATCACTTGATTCAGTTAAACCGTTGTTCAACATTTTTTCTATGAAATTATTCTGACTCACCGCATTGTCAAGTTCGCGTTCAGTAGTAGAGATTCGTAAATTTACCTGTCGCAAATTTTTTTCATTTTCAATTTTTTCCTGTTGCAGGTTTTGTAATTCAGCCGTTAAACTTTCTTTGAGTTCATTATCATTGGTTTCGCTTATTTCCTGTTTTTTAGTTTTAATCTCCTCCTCAGAAAGGGTTAAACTGCTTATTGCTTTTTTACGTTCGTTTACCAAGAGCGCCAACGCTTTTTCAGCTGATTCAATTTCTGCCTTAGAACCGGAGAGTAAATCGTCCTTTTGTGCTGCAGTAACGTTCTGCTGGTGTTTTAGCAATTCCTCTTCCGCATTTTTCAGCAACTTCTCTTTGTCTTTATTTTTAGGTGAGTTCATGGCGTCCGTCATTGCCTTGACAAGGTTCTCTTGAAGTGTTTTTTCCTTATCTTTGTTTTTTAATTCTGCTTGTAAGCCGGATGCAAAAAGCTGGGCATTACGCTGGGCATCACGAAGCCGTTCTATAAGCTGGCGTTTTTCTTCCATTTCCTGCTCGCTTAGAGTTTTTGGATTTTGATTTTCGATATCAGTCATTTCAGCTTCCCGTATGGATAGTGCCTGCTTAATGTTTGTGAGAACGGAACTGGCATTTTCGCTTTGATTTTTAATCTCCGATAATTCGCTTTGTGTTTCTTTTAAATCAGATTGAGCAATCTCCAGCAGTTCCTTATTACCAAATTTTTTATTTTCATTAGAAATAGATAGAACTGATTTTACTGAAGAAGTATCAACTTTCGGATCTTTTTCCGAATTGTGCAAAACAGGGTTATCACGGAGCTCATCAACATTTACATTCATTTTCATTTTTTCTTCAAGCAAGGCACGAATCTTTTCATATGCCATTTCATCCTCTTGCTGATCAAAAAAACTTCTTATAACGAGATTACCATTCTCATAAGTAATTATTTGCCGATAGGGCGTTAAATCATAGGCAAGTGGTAAATCCACCTGGCTGCTTTGCGTTGAAAAACCGGGAGTTTCAACAGTAAAAATGAATCGACCTCCATTTGGCAATTGCATACCATATATTCCATTTTCATTGGCTTTAATTTTTCCAATATTTTCCCCGCTTGCAATGTCTTTAATACTGATTGATGAAGCTTTACTCGATGCCGCAAGTTCCTGTAAAACTTCTCCTGAAATAAATGAAAACTCTGAAGGTCTTCGCTCCAGATTTACTTTATAAACATCAATTTTACCGTTTTCACTTATGCGCGTAGAAGAAAAAATAGCCAATTTTTCCGAGCTGTCAGTAACAAACTGAATGTCATCATAAGGTGTATTGATAGGAAAATCGAGATTTACTGCCGTGCCCCATTCCTTTCTTCCTTCATCCCATTCTGATTTAAAAATATCATACCCGCCCATGCTATTGTGGCCTTTGCTACAAAAAAACAAATGCTTTCCGTTCGGATGCAGATAAGGATAATCCTCATCAGATTCGGTATTTACTTTTCCCGGAAGTGGGATTGGTTTTGAAAAACTTCCGTCCGCACCGCGTGTTGCCATGTACAAATCTTTTCCATGCTCACCGGATTCACCATAACTCGAAAATAAAATAGTGGTCTTGTCTTTGTTTTGAAATAAAATCACTTTATCCTTTTTTTTCATATCAGCGGGCATTCGGTAATCATCAGGTCTAACCAATAAATTTCCACCGTAAAAACTCTGTTCATAACTACGAAAATAATCGGAAGATGGCAGCCGTTTCTTTTCAACCACCATCATTTCTCTAATTCTACTTAATAATTTCTTACCATTTTGTGCGGACTGAATCTCACGATCAACTTTCAGCTTCTTAATTGAATTAGAAGTTGCAATTGCCTTAAATTCATTGTAAGTTTTTATGGCTTCATCAAATCGGTAGTTAAGGTGATACGCTTTTCCTAAATAGAATAAAACCTCTTTTTCAAGCTCAATAATTTTTGATTTGGCAAACTCAAGAAATCCGATTGCTTTTTTTCGATCTCCTCGCTCATCGCCGGCAAACAG
>OMJH01000161.1 GCA_900299295.1 Bacteroidota bacterium | reverse complement strand
TTTTTTGTTCTTTCTTTATTGTTTTTGAATTTGACTTCCAGAAATCCCAATTGCGAATCTACATAGGTTCGATGCCTAACCTTGTACCTGTTTAATCCGCCATTCTGATGATGCATGTATAGGTCTAGTTTTTTTGTGTCGTAATAAAGTGTATGATATTCAGCAGATCTTTTTCCACATATTTCAAGCGCGGTATAGTCAAATTTGATATCATCAAGGATTGAAAACAACTGCGAACTGTGAAAACTGAATTTGGTATCTGTTCTGTCCATCAAACGAACATTATCCATTTCTTCAAGAGATATTTTGTTGAATTGTGATAATATTTCGGTGAATGAAACCAATTGCTTTTTATTTGTAGATGGTAATGTCTCCCAAATCAATTTTTTGTTTACGGCCCGTGATTTCAATTTCTTTTACTACAGCAGAATCAACGAGTGGGGAAGAAGGATTGAAGGAGTAGGCGTAAATTTTATATTTTCCTTTACGTAAATAGCTAAATTCAAAACGCCCATCATAGGTACTTCTTAAACGTTGCCCATAACTAATTTCATCCCCATAAATGATATAAACATATTCATCATACCCGGCCCATTCCAGCATTGCCGGATAATCCTTTACCCAGATTCTTCCCTGAATGGAGGCAGAACCTCCTTCGCCGGGGGGTTTTTTACATGAAAAAAAAGTAAAAAGCAGAATTGGCAGTAGAAGTAGAATTTTTTGCTTCATTAAAATAAAAGTTATTTTCAAAAATAAAATTAAATTGAATTATCTGATTAATATTTAGGTGAAAAACCTTAGAATATCGGTTATCCTACCATTGCCTCCGAGCTGGTTGAACGGGTATCTAATGCATCACGCAATCCATTTCCAAACAACAGAAAGGCAAGTACAAGCATCATAATTGCAATGCCGGGAACAATGGGTAGATAAACTGTTGCTGAATTATCAATATAATTTATGTGATCACGAATCATTTTCCCCCAAGATACCATCGGCGGCTGAGCACCAAATCCTAAAAACGACAGGCTAGCTTCCGTAATAATAGCAGAAGCAAAATTCGATGCCGCAACTACTATTACCTGTCCGTAAATATTTGGTAAAACGTGTCTGGCTATAATTCTGAAATTGCGAAAACCTAAAGCACGCCCGGCCTCAACAAATTCTTTTTCGCGGATACTGAGTACCTGGCCTCTTACAATTCTTGCTGCATCAACCCACATGGTAAGACCTACCGCAACAAAAACTTGCCAGAATCCTTTTCCCAATGCAAAGGTGATGGCAACAACCAGGAGCAGAGTTGGCAGCGACCAAACCACATTAATTATCCACATCACAGCTTCATCAATTTTACCACCGAAAAAACCGCCAAGCGCACCAAAAAAAACACCCAGAAAAATAGAGATGATTACTGAAATGATACCAACAGCAAGTGATATACGCGTCCCAATAATTAACCTGCTCAGCATATCACGCCCGGATTTATCGGTTCCCATTAAAAAAGTTTGGGTGATAATATGATTTTTTTCAATAATCAGTCGAAGTTCTTTTACCGTTTTTGTGACTTGCTTTTTCATATCCAGATCATAAAATGAGATGATGCTGTTTTTTTCGTCGCTGTTAATTGAATTATTTCCGGTTGCGAATGCTACTTCTGCTAAATTGTAACGTTTGGTTATAATGCGCCGGTTTTGTCGTTGAGAAGAAAAGTTATCGCCGGGGTAAAGTGTAACCAGAACATCATTGTCGGCAAACTGATAATTCAAAATCGGTTCTTTGTCGTAAATGGCAGTTCTTCCAAAAAACATTCGGGATAAAAAACCTTCATTGGGTAGAGGTTCATCCCGGCGTATTTTGAGCATTTTTACCTGAAATCCGGGTTCCTTTAACGATATTTCGGCCTTCATATCGTTTGCATTAGGGGAGTCATCCGGCATAATTGAATAACCTAAAAATGCAATGAGCATAAAAAAAGCAATCACAAACAGGCCAAACATGGTCAATTTATTTCTACGAATTTTCTTCCAGGCAAGTGAACCTAATGACGCAGATTTTTCAATTTTCATTTAATGGAATGAGTTTTATCTCGAAAAATGATTTGTAAAAATAGGATTTTTGATCGAAAATTAAGTCACCTTTCTGCCTTTCCAATAAGGTTTAAGAAAAAGCGAGCTTAATACAACCATCGGTATATAAAAAAGATTCAAAAATTCAAGCCATACAAGGTTGGAAATTTCTCGGAAGAATTTTCCTGAAAACCGTAACTCAGAAATAATTACGGTGTCAATGAATAATTTAAGCAGGAAAAAAATAATAGCAAAAAGAAATTTTTTTGTATTAAAAAACGAAATGAAAAGCCATCCCAGTAGGATTAAATTAAGAACGATGGTAATTATGACTGAAGTTGAGGCCAGCACATTTGTTCGAAAAGAAAATTTCCCCGCCCAGCGTAATTTTTGATGCAGAAGTGCTTTAAAATTAGGAATTGGTTTGATGTTTACTTTTCCAGGTATTGATTTGTGGTACTGAATAGTAAAATTTTTTTTCCGCCTGAATTTTTCCATAAGAAATATATCATCACCGGATGAGCGATTCAGGTTTCCTTCATATCCATTAACTGCATTAAAGGAAACTTTTTTAAATGCCAGGTTTGCTCCGTTACATAAAACCGGCGAACCTAACAAGGCCATTCCGGCTGTGAATTGTTGAAGAAATATATTTTCGATGTATTGAAACTTTTCAATAGTTTTTTTTCCGTTTATCATTTCTACAGGAGCAATTAACAAATCGGGTTTGTTTTTTTGTAAATGTGAAATAATACTTTCAAGCCAGTTTTCACCTGAAGTAGTGTCAGCATCTCTAAGAATAATATACTCCCCTTCAGCTAGCGCTGTACCTTCGGTTATAGCTCCTTTTTTCTTGTGAAAATTATTTGAAAGAGAAATTAGCGTAAGCGGAAATTCAGGGTTTTCTTCCATGTATTTTTTTACGACTTCAGCTGTTGAATCCTCAGAATGATCGTTAATCACAATAACATTGGTTTTGAGATGTAATAGGTCGTTTATTTTTATGGATTTTAGGCAATGCAGGATTGTGGACGCTTCGTTTCTTGCCGGAACAAGAATAGTGGTTCCAAAATCAGGTTTCACGCAAACAGGGGCTTCATTTTTTTTAGTGATACGAAGTTTAATTAAGGGTATAAAAAACAATAAAGCGTAAATAAACAAGAAAAAAAGGCTTATGTATACCATTAAATCCAAGTTTTAAACTTCTACTAATTTGTATTTAAGAAAAACAAAAAAAATGTATCCCGTTACTGAGGGTATAACGATATTAATAAGCCACAGAAATGAAGAGGCAATAAAAATACCGACCGAATCATTAAGAACACCCCCAAAAACCAGCACGGCAATCCCGCCTCGCATCAACGCTTCAACCGCACTAAACATGGGAACGAAAGTGGTATAAAGGTAGTAAAGCACAATACCCGAAATTAAGCCACTGTTTATTTCACCATTGGTAAATAAAATTAGCAAGCAGCAAAACTGTATCGAAAAAATGAGGTAACGAAGAGCTGAAAGTGAAATAATTTTTAGTGATTTTGTCTTCGAAAAGTTGACATGTTCTTGTTTTTGTTTTTTAAAAAAGGGAATTTTTTTTAGCTGATGGAACAACAAGTCAGGATAAAAAAAGAGAAGGCCAAGCAATAGAGTAATGAATGGAAAAACGATTAAAGAAAAAATAAAAATAAATGAATTTGTCAGTTCATTTGGGTGATATTTTAACCACAAAAATGCAGGAACGGAACAGGTAAGTGTAACAAGCATTTGTCCTGCCCCATTAATGAAATGCAAATAGGTTGCGGTAACTCGCTCTGTATTTTTTATGTAAAGTATTTTTCCGGCAAATTCGGTAGCTCTTCCCGGACTTAAATTTCCAAATGCCACCCCCGACCAAACGGAACGGAAGGATGTCCAAAATGAAATGGGGCTTAAAGTTGAATTAATTGCCATTCGCCATTTTATCGATTCAAAAATCCAATTGAAAGGCATAAGGAAAACGGATAGAAAAAGTAATAAAACATTTCTTTTATTCTGCAACAATAACCAATAGGAATGTATGTCTGATTTTTGAAAATCTGCGGAAATCTTCTTGTATAAGACACCAGTCAATAGAACTCCAGCTGCGATTTTCAGCAATAAAAAAGAATATTTTTTTAATTTTTCTTTCAATTTGATGAAAAATTATTTTTCCAATGAATAGTTATCTGTTTTTTATCCACGATTATAGTTTGCCATATAAATATTTCCCGGTATAACTTTCCTTACACTTCACTAGATTTTCCGGACGCCCTTCAAAAATTAAATGACCACCTTTATCCCCGCCTTCTGGTCCAAGATCAATTATCCAATCGGCACATTTCATGATATCAGCATTGTGTTCTATAACCACCAAAGAATGACCTTTTTCCAGCAAGGCATCAAATGCAGTGAGGAGTTTGTGAATATCATGAAAGTGCAGTCCGGTTGTGGGTTCATCGAAAATAAATAGTGTTTTTTCGTTGTGATTTCCCTGTGAAATAAATGCTGCAAGCTTAATTCGCTGAGCCTCGCCGCCGCTTAATGTATTTGAAGATTGACCTAACTGAACGTACCCAAGTCCTACATACACGAGAGGAAATAATTTGTCACATATTTTTTTTTCTGTTCGGCACTCTGCTTCGCTGAAAAAGGCCATGGCATCATCAATTGTCATCGACAAAATATCTGCAATGTTTTTATTTCTGTAGCTTACTTCAAGTATTTCTTCCTTAAATCGTTTGCCTTTGCATTGTTCACATTTCATTTTGATGTCTGCCATAAACTGCATTTCAATGGTAATCTCTCCTTCCCCTTCACAAATTTCACAACGTCCGCCTTCAACATTAAACGAGAAGTGAGAAGACGTATAGCCACGCGCACGCGAAACCGCTTGTGATGCAAATAAATTTCGTATTTCGTCGAAAGCTTTAACGTAGGTAACCGGATTTGAACGCGATGATTTACCGATTGGATTCTGATCTACGTATTCAACATGTTGAATGTCTTTGATTCTGCCTCCTAAAATTTCTTTTGCCTGTTTTTCTGTAAAGTAACCGTCAAGGTGTTTTTGAATTGAGGGTTGCAAAACTTTTTTGACAAGGGTTGATTTTCCTGAACCGCTTACGCCGGTAACAACACATAGCGCATTTAATGGAATGGAAATAGTTATATTCTTTAAATTGTTTTCTGAAGCATTTTTTAATTGCAGAAAATGAACACAGGGTCTCCGCTGCGTTGGAGTTTTTATGTTTAATTTTCCTGTGAGATAATTAGCAGTTAAACTATCCTTTGCTGTTCTCAGCTTTTCATGATTTCCTTGGAATACCAACATGCCTCCTTGGCTTCCGGCCAAGGGCCCGATATCAATTAATTCATCCGCTGCACGCATTATTTCTTCGTCGTGTTCAACTACGATAACTGTATTGCCCAGGTCACGAAGTGATTTTAAAACATTTAAAAGGCGCTGTGTGTCGCGTGGATGTAAACCAATGCTTGGTTCGTCAAGGATATATAAACTACCAACGAGCGAACTTCCAAGAGAAGTTGCAAGGTTAATACGTTGTGACTCACCTCCGCTTAATGTATTGGCCACCCGGTTAAGATTCAGATAACTTAATCCTACGTTATTAAGAAATGATAAACGCGATTGAATTTCAATTAGTAATCGTTTTGCAATTTGTGTTTCATTTTCATCTAGAATTAAATTCTCAAAAAATTGCGTTAGCTTGTCCAGTGATAGTATAACTAATTCTGAAAGTGTTGAACCGCCTATTTTAACGAAATTACTGTCTTTACGTAAACGTGTGCCATTGCAATCCGGACAATTGGTTTTTCCGCGATAACGAGCAAGCATTACTCGGTATTGAATTTTGTAACTTTTCGATTCAAGGTATTGAAAAAAATCAAGAACGCCGCTTACTTTGCTGTTTCCCTCCCACAACAATCGATATTGTTCCTTACTTAATTCGGCGATGGGTTTGTGAACAGGAAAATTAAACTCATGTGCCTTTTTAATGAATTTTTTTTTGTATTCGCTCATTGTTTCCCCGTTCCAGCAAACGACCGCGTTTTCGTAGACCGATAAATTTTTATTTGGAATAACAAGGTCAGGATCTATTCCAATAATGCTTCCGAATCCTTCGCAACGCTTACAGGCGCCAACCGGATTATTAAACGTGAAAAAATTAATATCAGGCTCTTCAAAACTCATTCCATCTGCCTCAAAACGGTCGGAATACCTCAGCCATTCGTTTTTGCTTTCCTCGGATACCATAAGTATGCACTCTCCCTGTCCTTCAAAAAAAGCTGTCTGAACGGAATCGCTCACCCGATTTCTCAATTCCTCCTGTTCAGTGAATTCATCTTTCTGAACGCGATCAATCAGCAAATACAAATCATCGTTTGAGCGAGCGGAAATAATTTCCGGATCATCAATTTTTTTTATTTCCTTTTTGTAAAGTACACGTGAAAATCCTTGCTGACGTAAAATTTCAAGTTGAGTTTTCAGATCGCGCTTTTCAAGTAAAAACAGTTTAGCAAGGATGAGAACATGGGTGCCGTTTTTTAAATTTAATATCACATCCACTACGTCTGAAACGCGGTGTCGTTTTACCAGTTTTCCACTAATCGGTGAGTAGGTTTTTCCTATACGGGTAAATAGAAGTTTCAGGTAATCATAAATTTCAGTAACGGTGCCAACGGTGGAACGTGGATTTTTTGAAATAACTTTTTGCTCAATGGCTATAGCGGGCGAAATTCCCAGAATTGCGTCAACGGGAGGCTTTTCATGTCGGCCTAAAAACTGACGAGCATACGCCGACAAACTTTCAACATAACGTCGCTGCCCCTCGGCATATAAGGTGTCAAAGGCCAATGATGATTTTCCTGACCCTGACAAACCGGTAATTACAACCAATTTATTTCGTGGAATAGATACATTTAAATTTTTAAGGTTATGTGTTCTTGCACCCTTTATAATTATAAATTGGCGTGGATCTTCCACATTACTATTTCTTTTAATACTCTTCAATTCGTTGATTTAATGCAAAGGTAACGGCTGGAATAATGTAAGCATTCAAAACAGGAAAATTATCCGGGAATATCTTTTCTTTGTTACCATCCTGTGTTTGATAGTTAAAGGCAAACAGATTCACTTAAAAATATTAAGTGTTTTTTTGGAATTTGCTTTTTTCAGAAAATAGTTTACTTTTGTCAATCTTCATCCGACTAATAAATTAAAACAAGGAGGAACATCGCATAAACAACTACTTTTTACTTTAATTATTCATCTGTAAAAAGAAGCATCTATGTTTATGCAATCAATTGACGATAACCACCTGGTTCAGCATTATATTAATGGAGACGAATCAGCCCTGACTGAGTTAATCTCGCGGCATAAACGCCGGGTTTTTTCCTATATTTATATGACGCTTCGTAAAAAAGAATTATCCGAAGATATTTTTCAGGATACATTTTTAAAAGTAATTCATACACTGAAGAGAGGCCAGTATCAGGAGGAAGGTAAATTTTTACCATGGGTTTTGCGTATTGCCCACAACCTAATCATAGATCATTTTCGCAGAGAGAAAAAAATGCCTATGGTTCAAACACTTTTAAATCATGAGGGTGAACCAACCGATATCTTTTCAATATTGCCCTTAGTTCATCCGGGAAAACCAGCCATGGAGGAGCATGCATTCCGACATCAGGTCCGCACAATGGTGAATCACCTTCCCACTGAACAAAGAGAAGTATTAATGATGAGAATGTATTATGATATGAGTTTCAAAGAAATTGCAGATGTTACAAACGTAAGCATCAATACTGCTTTAGGAAGAATGCGTTATGCAATTTTAAACCTTAGAAAAAAAATGAAGGACCACCAGCTTGAAGAATCAATGCTTTAGGCAGTATTCCGGAACAGGATGGCTAATCAAATTCATCTTCCAACACTAAAAACCGGACGTGTTTATACATCAGGCAATTCACTGAACCCTTCTCGCGTATGGTTAATTCTTCATGGTTACGGACAACTCGCTTCATTTTTTATTAAGAAATTTACCGGTCTGGAAGATGGAAAAAATTTATTGGTTTTCCCTGAAGGATTACATCGATTTTACATTAACGGGCAAAGTGGGAAGGTTGGTGCAAGCTGGATGACCAAAGAAGCGCGCGAAACGGATATTGAGGACAATCTAAATTGGTTAAACGTAGTAGATGAAAAAATTTTAAGCAGATTTCCTGCGGCAGAGCTGGTATTGTTTGGCTTTTCACAAGGTGCAGCCACTGCATTTCGTTGGTTGAACAACCGACTGCAACCGGTAAACTATTTTGTTATTTATGCCTCATTAATTCCGCCTGACATTCAACCTGTCAAATGGATATCTGATAAGGTGAGTCGTGCCACTTTTTTTGTTTGCGGAGATTCGGATCAATTTATTACGAAAAGTGAGAAAGATGAACAGAACCGGTTATTATCACTTAATGCAGAAAAGTTTGTAGGTGTTGACTTTACGGGTGGACATTTAATCGATTCATCGGTGCTTTTAGATTTAAATCGGAGAATGGATGCATTAACACCTTTTTGTTAATTGAAGGTTGAAAGTATACGCAACATAAAATTCCAAAAGTGTATTTTTGTCAACTACATTTTTGCAGATGGTTCAGGTTATCATTCTTTTGCTTGTACTTGGGATAATCACTTTGGTTTTTAGTTTAAGCCGGGGCACATATCCGCTTTTTTTAAAGGAGGTAAGAAGTTTTTTCAGTTCGTTGATCGGCTACATTGCCATCGGTGTTTTTTTGACGGTAAACGGACTTTTTCTCTGGGTTGTAGATTCAGATAGCAGTGGCGGATATAATCTTCTCGATAATTGTGAGAGCAGCCTTGGTGCCTTTTTTGATCTGGCGCCTAAATTGTTTTTATTGCTGATTCCTGCAATTACCATGCGTTCGTTTTCTGAAGAAAAAAGCCGGGGAACCATTGAACTTTTGCTGACTCGCCCAATTACCGAAATGGGAATTGTAACGGCAAAATATCTTGCCGCGGCATTTATTGTTTTAGTTTCCCTGCTGCCTACTTTAATTTATTATAATTCAATTTATTTGTTAGGCTACCCGAAGGGCAATATTGACAGTGGCGCATTTTGGGGATCCTATTTTGGCTTATTTTTCTTTGGTTGCAGTTTTGCTGCCATCGGTGTTTTTGCATCGTCAATCGCAATTAATCAGGTTACAGCTTTCATTTTTGCATTGCTTATCGCATTCTTTTTTCATTTCGGTTTTTTATTCATTGGTAATTCGGGTCTATTTGGTGATTGGGATCTGGCGATTCAAAGTTTCGGAATGGATTATCATTACAGGTCGATGAGTATCGGTGTAATTGATACACGAGACATGTTTTATTTTCTTTCCTTGATTCTTACTTTTTTATTGCTCACAAGATTAACGTTATTACTTCGTAAAAAGGAACGTTTTTCTTTTCATCTGTATAGTACAATCGCCACCATTTTCATTACGGTTGTTTTTAATCTGATTTCTTCGTTTGAATTTAAGCGTTTTGATCTGACAGCAGAAAAACGCTATACACTTAAACCGATGACTCGCGAATTACTTGACACCCTGGACGATGTTGTATATTTTAAAATTTATCTCGGTGGTGAATTAAATGCCAATTTTTCTCGTCTCAAAAACAGTACACGCGAATTGCTGGATGAATTTCGTGCCCTCTCACATAATAAAATCGAATACAGTTTTATAAATCCTTCCGAAAAAGAAGACGCTCCTGAATCCAAAGACCTTCAGATTGAATTGACCCGGGCCGGCATAGAACCCTATTCGCTAACCTATAAAACAAGCGAAGCTGTGAAGAGTAGAAGGATATGGCCTGCTGCTATTGCGTCTTATGGCGAAAATAAAAAAACCGTTTGTCATCTTTTCCGTTACCAGGCAGCCACCTCCGAGGAAGTGAGCGTGAACAACGCAATCGTTGATTTGGAGTATAATTTGGCAAACAGCATCCGAAAATTGTTAAAGAAAAAACGTCCAACTATTGCGTTTATTGAAGGACATGGCGAAGCAGATACTCTTTCAACTTCTGACATTGCTTATGCACTCAGTGAGTTTTACAACATTGTTCGTGTAAATATCCAGGGTCGTTTTCATTCACTGGACGGAGTAGATGCGATTATTGTAGCCCAGCCCGATTCTGCCTTTAGTGATAAAGATAAATACGTTTTGGATCAGTTTGTTGTTAAAGGAGGAAAATCGCTCTGGTGCATAGATCAGATCGATCGAAACAAAGATTCATTCGCCTTGAATGGATTTTCAATGGCAATTGCTCAGGATTATAATCTAAATGATTTTTTCTTCAAACATGGTGTTCGGTATGGAACTGCTCTTGTGCAGGATTTAACCTGTGGTGATATTAAACTAAACATGGCCCCTGCTGGTACAGCACCACGTTTTAAAAATTACAAATGGATTTACAAGGTGCTGCCGACACCCTTAGAAAATGATACCCACATCATCGTAAAAAATCTAGGATACGTAAAAATGGAATATCCGGGATTTTTGGATACGGCAATATCATCGCCCGGAATTAGAAAAACGGTACTGCTAAAATCCTCCCGCTACACGCGTTTGGAACAAACGCCGGCACGGATTTCTCTTGGTATTTTAAATGTGCAACCCAACCCCCGCCTTTTCAGAAAAACCCCCTATCAGCCATTGGCTGTTTTGCTGGAAGGTCGTTTTTTCAGCATTTTCACTAATCATATTCCAAAGGTGATTGATTCGCTTACACGCTTCAAATCGATTTGCGAAAAACCCAATAAAATGATTGTGATTTCTGATGGAGATTTGCTTCAAAATATTTTCAGGCCCAAACAAAACATGTATTTCCCCTGTGGATATGACCGCGATATGGGAGAGTTGTTTGCAAATAAAACCTTTATTGTTAACTGCATGAATTACATGCTCGATGATGAAGGATTAATGGCACTTCGTAACAAGAATGTTAAGTTGCGCTTGCTGAATAAATCAATTGTTGAACAACAATATACGCGCTGGAGCATGATAAATTTACTGGTTCCCCTTTTAATAATTTTTTTGGCAGGTATCGGTCAGTTCATTTTCCGCCGTTATCGGTATTCCAAATAATTCTATACTCATGAAGAAAAAATTGATTTTACTTTTGCTATTGTTTGGATCTGTTGCGCTGGCTTTTTATGCATGGAGGAAATGGAATGTGAAAAATACCGGCACGCTAAACGAGGACAGTAAAAATTTTTCGTTTGCAGATACGGCAAAGGTTAGTCGTATTTTTATTGCAAATAAAGCCGGACAAAAAGCTGAACTCACACGCATTGACGAAGGCAAATGGCTGGTAAACGGAAAATATCCGGCCAGAATCGATTTGATTGTTTCTATTTTAAAGTGTCTAAAATACCTTGAAGTAAAACATCCTGTTAGCGAAAAAGCAACACCCTATGTCATAAAGGACCTGGCCACCCAAGCAATAAAGGTTGAGTTTTATTCAGGCGATAATCCGCTTAGGTTTTTTTATGTTGGCGGAGAAACCCAGGACCATACCGGAACCTATATGTTGCTTGTCAATCATGAAACAGGTGAAAACTATGACAAGCCTTATGTGATGGGATTACCCGGATTTGAAGGCTATCTTACCCCGCGTTTTCTGTTGAACGAAAATGACTGGCGAGACTCAAAATGTCTGGATTTTACACCACCTCAGCTCAAAGAAATTCGCCTGGAGGTAGCCGGTTTTCCCGATTCTTCTTTTGTCGTTCAGGTTCAGAATCCAACGACATTTTCTTTGCAGGCCCTAAACGGGAAACCGGTCGGTTTTATGCCTGATCAAAACGCACTGAAACAATACATCGCGTATCTTCAGCATCTTCATTATGAACGCTTGCTTGAAATTCAGGGAGACCGCGTAGTGGATTCAATTCGTAAAACAATTCCTTTCGTAAGGCTGTCCATAACCGATAAAGAGAATAAAATCCATAAATACACCTTCTTTCACAAAAAAATAGGTGAAGGACAAAAAAATAAATACGGAATTGATACGCCGTATGATCCCGACCGCCTTTACCTTGAATTTAATGACCAAACACAGTTTGCGCTGATTCAATACTATGTTTTTGGTAAACTCCTACAGACGCGCAGCTATTTTTCGCCTAAGCCTACTTTAAAAAAGACTTGATTTTTGTAAAAAACTGTTTAAAAGTTTTTTACAACTAAGGCTTGGTTTTAAGGTCATTCGGCAGGCAATCCTTTAATTTTGTATTCAAAGATTTTACCTATGAATTTCGTTATTTCCACCACCGCATTGTTGAAACAATTAAAAGCAATCAGCGGTGTTTTGAATTCTACCTCATCACTCCCAATACTCGAGAATTTTTTGTTTGAAATTAAAAAGGGAGAATTAAGCATTCATGCTTCTGATACAGAAACCACAATCATTACTAAAATTGCTGTCGAAAGTAATGATTCAGGCAGCATTGCAATTCCGGCTAAACCATTGATTGAAACATTGAGCAATTTTCCGGAACAACCGGTGTCTTTTTCAATCGACAAAGCAAGACATGGAATCAAATTGGCAACCGACAACGGCGAATTCAAGCTTACCGGTTTTAACGGGGATGAATTTCCAAGAACACCCGTTTTAGACGGCGCTACCACAATGACAATTAAAACGGACGTGCTTTCCAATGCAATTACAAAAACAATATTTGCGGCCGGTAACGATGATCTTCGTCCGGTGATGTCAGGCGTTTTTTGTCAGTTCAGCGAGACAGAAAGTTTGTTCGTGGCCACCGATGCGCATAAGCTGGTTCGTTACAGAAGAAGCGACGCAAAAGGTGATAGTGCAGCATCTTTTATTCTGCCTAAAAAACCATTAACGCTACTAAAAAATTTATTATCAGGCGTTGACGATGTAGTGAAAGTTGAATACAATAAAAAGAATGCTTCTTTTTCCTTTCTGAACACATTTATCGTTTGTCGTTTAATCGATGGAAAATATCCGAACTACGAAGCTGTTATTCCGAAGCAAAATCCAAATAAGCTTACCATCGACAGATCGGCATTGCTCGGAGCGTTAAAGCGTGTTAGTATCTATTCAAACAAGGCGACACATCAGGTTCGTTTTAAAATTGCAGGCAGTGCCTTGGATATTTTTGCAGAAGACCTCGATTACAGCAATGAAGCGCATGAGCGGTTAAATTGTGTTTATGCCGGTGAGGATTTGGAAATTGGTTTCAATAGCCGTTTTATGGTGGAAATGCTATCCAATATTGAAAGTGATGAAATTAACCTCGAAATGAGCACACCGAATCGTGCCGGTATTATTACTCCAACAGCTAAGACCAACCCGCAGGAAGATACCCTTATGTTGGTAATGCCGGTAATGCTCAACAATTAATTGGCTTTTCTTCTCTTTTTTTCTTTAATAATCAGGCTTAGTTCTCTTCCAGTTTGTCCTTTTACTGAGGTGTTTTCCTGAGCTCTTCGAATGAGATACGGTAGTACTTCATTTACCGGTCCATAGGGAACATATTTCGCAACATTATAACCGGCAAGTGCCAGATTGTAACTGATGTGGTCACTCATGCCTAACAATTGAGAAAAATATACACGATGGTCGGTTGGAGAAATGTTATTTTGTTTAAGTAATTCTACCAACTTCAAACTGCTTTTTTCATTATGGGTTCCGGCGCAAATTCCAAACCGATCTATATTTGAAATGCAAAACTCCAAGGCTTTGTTGTAATCTTCATCAGTTTTTTCTTTACTAGATTGAATTGGTGAAGGGTAATTGTGTTCCTGTGCACGAAGGCGCTCTTTTTCCATATATGCGCCACGAACTAGCTTTGCGCCGATATGATACCCTTTTAATTTTGCTTTCTCAAAGCTTGAAATCAAAACCGCAAACCTGTCGTGTCGATACAATTGATAGGTATTGTAAACAATTGCTCTCTCTTTATTGTAGCGTGCCATATTTACGTCAGCCAATTGATCGATTGCACCTTGTATCCAACTTTCTTCCGCGTCAATAAATAACGGAACTCCTGATTCGTAGGCGGTGCTGCAAATGTTGTTTACGCGTGTCTCAACACGGTTCCACTCATCAATTTCGGTAGAAGCTAATGAATGGCATAGACTTACTTTTTCAAGTAATGCAAAACGGGCAAGCCCTGTTACTTTAAACACGCAAAAAGGAATGTTTTTATCACTTTTTGCCCGATGAATTGTTTCAATTGTCTCCTTGCAGCAATGGTCAAAATCAGATTCACTTTCTTTTCCTTCTACGCTGTAATCAAGGATGGTACCGATATTGAATTTTCCAAGTGCAGAAATTGTGCGTGAACAATCGTTAATATTCTCTCCTCCTACAAATTGTTTAAATATGGTTTTTTTTATTAGTCCTTTGAAGCCAAGTTTCAAGGTTAACGGGGCGAAAATTGCACCGGTTTTTACCAGGAAGGGATTTCCAATCAACTTAAATAGCCAGTAGGATTGGTTGAGTTCTGCATCACTTTTTGCAGTAAAGGCATTGGCTGTATTATCAAATGAAACCATTAACACAAAGATAACATTTGGAATGTTGTATACGATAATATTCACTGAAGTAAAAATTGCCGCATGAATTATTCTGATTGGTAAATGAATAAAAACTAATTTTGAATTCTGATATAATGAAGACGATTTCGGCCAATGGTTATAAGGTGATGATTGGTGGTGAAGCCCTCGCTGAACTGGACGGTTTTTTGAATAAAAAAAAATATTCTTCAATTTTCATTCTCGGAGACGAAAATACATTTCGGTTTTGCCTGCCTGAGCTGCTCTATCAATGTTCTGCTTTGCATGAGGCAAATTTGCTTGAAGTAGAAAGCGGTGAACAAAGCAAATCCCTTCAGGTAGCAACTGATTTATTGAAAACGCTAACCGAATCCGGTGCTGATCGAAAATCACTTGTTTTAAATTTAGGTGGCGGTGTTATCGGAGATTTAGGCGGGTT
>OMJH01000160.1 GCA_900299295.1 Bacteroidota bacterium | reverse complement strand
TTTTCCATTTCTGCCCAGTCCAGTTTAAAGCGCGTTTGAAATAAATAATACATTTGGGCTCTTAAATAATTCAAATGGCTTCTTAAAAACCCCACCATCTGAAACAATCACTCCCGCCTCACCCTGAATGGGCTCCACCAAAAATGCACACACAGATTTGTCCTGCAAAGCTTTTTCGAGTGCCTCTGTATTGTTGTATGGAATAGTGACAAATCCGGATGTATAGGGTCCAAAATTATTGCGGGATTCCGGATCACTGCTCATGGAAATAATTGAAATGGTACGCCCGTGAAAATTTCCAGAACAAACTACAATTTTTGCATTATTTTCCTGAATTCCTTTTTTTTCGTATCCCCATTTTCTGGCAAGTTTCATCGCAGTTTCTACCGCCTCCGCCCCTGAATTCATCGGAAGTACTTTATCATATCCAAAAAAATGAGTCAGGAATTTTTCATATTCACCTAAAACATCATTATAAAAAGCACGAGATGTTAATGTTAGTCTGCCGGCCTGTTCTTGCAAAACCTTTACTAACCTGGAGTGACAATGACCCTGATTTACTGCACTGTAAGCAGAAAGAAAATCAAAATAACGTTTGCCTTCGGCATCCCAAACGTAAACACCTTCGCCCCTGCTAAGCACAATAGGAATAGGGTGATAATTATGGGCTCCATATTTATCTTCTAATTCCATCAGCTCTTGTGAACGTGATTTTACTTCCTGCATACATCAAAATTTATCCGCGAAATTAACCATTTATATCTGTCGTGCGAATTAAATCAACTGTACATTTCAGGTCAGAATTTAATGTTTCGACGAGCTTTTTAAATTATTTGATTATCAAAAGGTTAACAACTTTTAACAGCGTAAAATTACATTGACAAAATTAACTTTACCACCCAAAAATAATTTGAATTAGTGTAACAAACTCTACGCAAACTATGACAGATATAAAAGAACTCAATGAACGCATACAGCGCGAATCAGCGTTTGTAGACCAGTTAACGCTTGAAATTGACAAGGTTATTGTTGGCCAAAAAATGATGGTTGAACGATTACTTATTGGTTTATTAAGTAACGGGCATATTTTACTTGAGGGCGTTCCCGGACTAGCAAAAACATTAGCGATTAATACCCTTGCAAAAACGATTGATGCACAATTCAGTCGAATTCAGTTTACACCTGATTTACTTCCCGCCGATTTGATCGGAACAATGATTTACAACCAGAAGAAAGAAGAGTTTACCGTGCGCAGAGGACCGATTTTCGCAAATTTTGTACTTGCCGATGAAATTAATCGTGCTCCAGCAAAAGTACAAAGTGCTTTACTGGAAGCAATGCAGGAAAAACAGGTTACCATTGGAGATTCTACCTTCAAATTACCCAATCCATTTTTGGTTTTAGCAACCCAAAATCCAATTGAACAGGAAGGAACTTATCCATTACCTGAAGCACAAGTTGATCGCTTCATGCTAAAGGTGGTAATAAATTATCCGACAAAAGAAGAGGAAAGAAAAATCATTCGTTCTAATATTTCGCCTGAAGGTATGCCGGTACCGAATAAAATTTTACATCCAGATGATATACTGAAGGCCCGCACTGTAGTAAAAGATGTTTACATGGACGAAAAAATTGAACGTTACATAGTAGATATCGTTTTTGCTACCCGGAATCCCAAAGATTATAAACTCGAAAAATTTGCTTCACTGGTTTCTTTCGGAGGCTCTCCACGAGCAAGTATCAATCTTGCATTAGCTTCCAAAGCTTACGCCTTTATTAAGCGAAGAGGATATGTGATACCCGAAGATGTTCGGGCAGTTTGTACGGATGTTTTACGTCATCGAATTGGTTTGACCTATGAAGCCGAGGCAGAAAACATCACAACTGAAAATATCATCAACGAGATATTGAATACCGTAGAAGTTCCCTAATTGGAAAACATACAATGGAAACGGCGGAATTACTGAAAAAAGTCAGAAAGATTGAAATTAAAACACGGGGATTAAGCAACCAAATTTTCTCCGGTGAATACCATTCTGCTTTTAAAGGCCGCGGGATGACATTTAGCGAAGTACGTGAATATATGCCCGGTGATGATGTCCGAACTATTGACTGGAACGTTACGGCACGATTCAGCACACCTTTCGTAAAAGTTTTTGAAGAAGAACGCGAGTTAAATGTGATGCTGCTGGTTGATATGAGCGCTTCTGAAGCATTCGGGACTCGGAAGCAATTTAAAAAAGACCTGATCACCGAATTATGTGCAGTAATTTCATTTTCCGCTGCAACAAATAACGACAAGATTGGGGTAATTTTTTTTACAGACAAAATTGAAAAATTTATTCCGCCAAAAAAGGGGAAATCACACATTCTGCGAATCATACGTGAGTTAATTAATTTTACACCGCAAGGAAAGCAAACCAACATAACCCAGGCCTTACGCTATTTAACCAACGTTATAAAAAAGAAAAGTATTGTTTTTCTTGTGTCAGATTTTTTAACGGAGGGTTTCGAAGACGCAATAAAAATTGCCAATAAAAAACATGATGTAGTTGCGTTACGCATTGCAGATGCCGCAGAAAAAATTTTACCAAAAATCGGATTGATTAAGCTTAAGAATAACGAAACCGGAGCTATTAAGTGGGTAAATACAAACGACGAAAAATTTCGAAAAAATTATACTGAAAAAGCAATGTTATTTGGAAACAAACTGAACGAAATTTTCAATCGATCAGGAGTAGACCACACAGAAATTGATGCGGTACGAGGCTATGTAAAACCATTAATGTATTTATTCAGAAGAAGAGAATCTCGATAACGAATGAAAATCTATTGTAAATACCTATTTGTCTGCTGTTTCATTCTATCAGGTTTTCTGTTGCCGGCTCAGGTTTTTGTTACCGCCTCGGCCAATCTTGATACCAACAGAATCCGTATCGGGGAACAATTTAAACTAAACATTAAACTTAGTTATGATAAAAGCAAAATTCAAAAGAAAATTGTTTGGCCTTCGATTAAAGATACCCTTAGAAAGGAGATAGATGTTATTTCGAAATCAAATCCAAAGGAGATAATCGTCAAGGAAAAATCCTCAGCAAACTTTGAACAAACCTTACACCTCACCTCTTTCGATTCAGGTTTCTGGGTAATACCGCCATTTAAATTTACTCTTGAAGGAGACAGTAACGTGGTTGCCGAAACAGCAGCCCTGTTGATTGAAGTACAAACGGTACCAACGGACACTGCGGAAGCATCTATAAAAGATATTAAACCAATTATGGAAGAGAAATGGGATTGGCGCGCCTATTTACCTATGTTATATTGGATTTTTGCTATTTTGTCAATTCTAGCGATTGCTGTTTACATTGGATATCGTTATGCAAAAACCCGGAAAAGGAAACCTATAGTTAAACCAATTCCGGGTGAGCCGCCACATTTGACTGCACTTCGCGAATTGAATGGCATTCGGGAAACAAAAATTTGGAAAGAAGGAAAATTCAAAGAATACTATACCTCAATTACTGAAATTTTACGTAAATATTTGGATGGGCGTTTCGGTATTACCGCCATGGAATTAACAACCGAAGAAATTATTCAAGTAATGAGAACTATGGTTATAGATGAGGAGAGTAAACGTAAAATAAGGCAAATTCTGGAGCTTTCAGATTATGTAAAATTTGCGAAAGCAACCCCCATTGAAATGGAAAACGATATGGCCTTACAATATGCCTATGATTTTGTTAATGGAACTAGCAGAACCGAAGAAGCTAAAACAACGGAAATAAAAACGGAGTAAATAGTCCTAAATTGAATTTTTTCAACGACATAGAATTTGCAAATCAGAATTGCGTTTGGCTTTTTCTCACCATTCCATTTTTTATTACATGGTATATATTACGTAATAAATCCAACGAAGGTGAATTAAACCTTTCATCATTGCAACATATCCCGGCTAATTACTCCACTCCCCTCGGTAAGCTCGTTCACCTTAGTTTTGTTTTCAGAATACTTGCACTTTGCGCTATAATTCTAGTCCTTATGCGTCCTCAATCGAGTAAAAACTGGAAAGATATTCGTACCGAAGGAATTGATGTGGTTATTTCACTTGATGTTTCCTACTCAATGCTTGCAAAAGATTTTGATCCAAATCGCATCGAATCTGCAAAAAAGGTAATCAGTGAATTCATTGATGCACGACCCAACGACAGAATTGGACTCGTAATTTTTGGAGGTGAAGCCTTTACCCAATGCCCACTAACCACAGACCATAAAATAATTAAAAACATGTTTAAGGAAGTGAAATGTGGAATGCTTGAACAAGGCACTGCAATAGGTTTGGGTTTG
Source organism: Bacteroidota bacterium (assembly GCA_900299295.1). GTDB lineage: Bacteria > Bacteroidota > Bacteroidia > B-17B0 > Aurantibacillaceae > AM-1111. The sequence goes on along the minus strand of OMJH01000160.1, from coordinate 7,960 downwards.
GCAAATGCCGTTGCACGATTATCAGAAAGCAAGGCAAAAAGCAAAGTCATCATTTTAGTAACTGATGGGGTTAGCAACGTCGGAGAAATTGCTCCGTTAACCGCAGCGGAAATTGCAAAGGCATATGGAATTCGAGTTTATACCATTGGGGTTGGCACAAATGGAAAGGCGTTGATGCCGGTACAAATTTACCCTAATGGCCAAATGGAATACGATTGGGTGGATGTTGATCTTGATGAAGAAACAATGACAAAAATTGCCAACCAAACCGGAGGGAAATACTTTAGAGCTACTGATAACAAAAGTTTGAGTCGAATATATTCAGATATTGATCGCTTGGAAAAAAACATCATTTTAGAAAAAAATTACTCCAACAAAGAAGAATTATTTTTGACTTTTGGTATTGCAGCAACCGTACTACTAATTCTGGAATTCATTTGTAAACATATTCTTTTTAAAACGATAGTATAAGCAATGCTCTGGAAATTTCAACATAAGGAATTTTTTTATTTATTCATCGTTCTTGCCATTACAATTTTAGTTATTGTTGCAAACGAAATCCGGCGAAAAAAAGTCATCTCACGCCTTGGTGAAATTTCAATGATTCAACAGCTAATGCCAGAATCATCTCTTGAGAAAAAAAGACTAAAGTTTTTACTCTGGCTTTTCGCATCAATATTTCTTATTCTTGGTTTGTGTAATTTACAAAGTGGTAACAAATCCGAAGAAGTAACCCGCGAAGGTGCTGATATTGTTGTTTGCCTCGATGTTTCAAAAAGTATGCTCGCTGAAGATATTGATCCCAACCGATTAACCCGTGCTGTAATGGCCTTAGAAAAATTTATAGAAGGATTGCAAGGTGATAAAATTGGATTAATTGTTTTTGCCGGAAATGCATACGTTCAGTTACCAATGACATCCGACTACGGGGCAGCAAAAATATTTCTTAGTTCCATTTCTACGGAAATGGTACCGGTACAAGGTACAAATATAACCGAAGCCATTTCCAAAGCCATGGAATGTTTTGACGAAGAAAAAGGTCGAAATAAGTCTATTATTATTATCACCGATGGAGAAAGCCACGAAGAAGAAGCAATAAAAAAATCTGAGGAAGCGGCAGAAAAGCAAATTATGATTAGCACCATTGGAATCGGTTCAGAACAAGGTGTACCCATTCCTGATATTAAAAACGGAAAAAAAACCGGATTTAAAAAAGATCGGGAGGGAAATACGATAATAACAAAATTAAACATCAAGCTTTTGCAAGATATTGCCAAGAGTTCACAAGGAGTTTTTGTAAAGGCAACATCAGCCAATTTAGGACTTGGACTGATTATGAAAAAAATTCAGGAACTGGAAAAAAAGAAAATTGAAACTACAATTGCAACTGATTTTAACGATCAGTTTAGAATTTTCTTTTTTATCGCTTTTTTTATTTTAATTTTTGATCTTTTTCTGAGTGAAAGAAAAAGCCAGATGTGGAAAAAACTGAATTTATTTAATGAATCAAAATCAAGCTAATGAAATTCTATTTATTGCTATTTAATTGTATTCTATTTTTTTTCTCATCAGCCCAAGCGGAAAAAAACAAATTAATTGAAGGAAATATATTTTTTAAAAATGGAGATTTTACGAATGCCGAAAAAAAATACAACGAGTCATTAAAAATAAAAAAAAACTACACAAAAGCTTCTTTTAACCTGGGCAACACCTATTATCGTCAGCAAAAATTTAAAGAATCCGAAAATCAATTCAATAATCTTATTAATTCAACAAATAATAAAGACACGCTTTCAGGAATATATCACAATTTAGGTAATTCATTTCTGCGACAGAAGAACTACAAGGAAGCAGTTGCCGCCTATAAAAACGCAATGAAACTAAAATCCACAGATGAAGAAACACGTTACAATTTAGCTTATGCTATAAAAAAATTAAACGAAGAACAAAAAAACAATCAGTCTAAGAAAGATGAGCAACAAAAAAACAATAACGAGCAGCATAATCAAAATCAAATGACTAAGCAGCAAGCACAACAAATGCTGAAAGCGTTAATTCAGAATGAAAAAAAATTGCAGGAAGCCAAAAAAGAGAAAGGCAAAGAAGCACAAAATTCTGAGGTAGAAAAAGATTGGTAAGCTAATTCGTAATCGTTAAATTAACTAAACCATGAAAAGAAAAAACATTAAACAATTAATTTTGTTATTATGAGGTTAAATTCGTTTGCGTTATCTCTGTTTATTATCCCCATTTATATTTTATTTCCCAATTATAATTTTTCTCAGAATTTTACTGCCACCGTGAACCAGAAGGTTGTAGAAGTTGGGCAATTTTTTCAACTTACCTACAGCATCAATTCAAACGCCAGCAATTTTAACCCACCCGATTTTAAAGATTTTGATATTTATAGTGGTCCAAATCAAAGCACGAGTATGAGCTTTATTAACGGAGTTATGTCCTCCTCAATGTCTCTGAGCTATTATTTGATACCAAAAAAAACCGGAATATTCACTTTAGGACCCGCTAAAATTTCTGCAAATGGCAAACAACTACAATCCAATGCAGTTAGCATTGAAGTTGTAAAAGGATCTGCTGTGGCGAGTAGTTCAAATCAAAATTTAAATTCGAATGGAAATAATAACACTTTTACAGCAAATGAATCTGTAAGCAGCGGAGATGTTTTTATTCGTACCTCAGTTTCTAAAACCACTTGTTTTGTTGGTGAACAAATAAACGTTAAACAAAAAATTTATTCTCTTCACCAAATGAAAGGATTTCAAAATTATAAATCGCCTTCCTACACAGGTTTTTGGAGTAAAGAAGAAGGCAAAACGGCACAATTAACACAACGAACCGAAACTATAGATGGAAAAAATTATTACGTTGTTGAATTTAATAATACCATCTTATTCCCACAGAAAAGTGGCAAACTTGCCATAGACCCTATAACAATAGACGTGTTGTGTGCTGTTCAAAACAAAAATCCAAGAAGTTTAATGGAACAATTTTTCGGTGGAGGATTTATGGATAGGCAATTTTCGGCAAAAAGCAAAAAAACTGAAATAAATGTAGAAGAAATTCCCACTACCAACAAACCCCAAAATTTTAGCGGGGCAGTTGGTAGTTATACGTTTAAAGCCGAAATCAGTAAAAATAAAGTAAAGGAAAACGAAGCGATTCATCTTAAAATAATCATTACTGGCAAGGGAAATATAAACTTAATAGATGCGCCCGGAATCATTTTCCCCCCGGAATTTGAAACCTACGATCCAAAGGTTACAGAAAATGTGTCAGTGAGTGGGATAGTTTCAGGAACTAAAACTTACGATTATCTTATAATCCCAAGAAAAGCCGGAAACTATACAATTAATGATTTTGGATTTTCTTTTTTTGATGCAGAAAAAAAACAATTCATAACGATAGCCTCGCCCGAATTTAACGTAATTATTGAACCAGGCGAAAAAAATTCATCAGCAGAACTTTCCGCTTTTGATTCCAGCAACCCTATTGAAGAAAGGCAAAACGACATACGTTATATTAAAAATGGAGACCTAGAATTAACGCCGATGAATAATGAATTTTTCGGATCTATGCTTCATTTTTCGATTCTCGGTGCTCTTTTACTTTCATTCGTTTTGACTGCAGGCATTTTCCAGTATAACAAAAAATTAGGTAAGGATATTGTTTTGTTAAAAGAAAGACGGGCACTTAAACTGGCAAAAAAACAGCTTTCAATTGCCAACAAATACAAAATTCAAAATGAAAAAGTGAAATTTTACAGTGAAATATTAATTGGATTAAATCAATTTATCAGTGATAAATTCAACATTCCACTTTCTGATTTATCCAGAGATAGAATTAAAAATGAAATGGCAGTAAGAAAAATGCCTGATTCAATAAGTAATGATTATGTCGCCTTAATGGAATCCTGCGAATTTGTAAAATACGCTCCAGGAAGTTTGCCTGACCAGCTCGATTCATCATATGATAGAGCAATTAGCTTAATAACTTCAATTGAAAAACAATTAAAGTCCTGAAACTATGAAAATGTATAAACGAATTCATACAATGATTTTATTTGTCGGCTTATTGAATTTGAATCTTTTTTCAGAACAAAAGTTGAACTATAAAAAACTTGCAGACAGTGCGTCAACCCTTTATAAAAACGGCAAGTTCGATCAAACATTAACCATTTACAAATCAATAATTGAATCAGGATGCGAATCCTGGAAATTGCATTTTAACCTGGCAAATTGTTATTTTAAAATGAATAAGCTTGGACTTGCAATTGCTCATTACGAGAAAGCCTTAAAAATTAACCCGGAATCCGAGGATGTTAAACTAAATCTTGATATTGTTTCAAACCATGTAGTAGATAAAATAAAAACTAAGGATCTCTTTATAGAGAATGAAATAAGAAATTATTTTGTTTATAAATTTAATACCGAGCACTGGGCCATAATAACAATTTTATGCCTTGCAATGTCAATCATTTTTTTTTCATTTTACTTTTTATCTGTAACCGTAAAAATGAAACGACTTGGATTTTGGATGGGAATTTCTTTTCTGATATTTTTTATAATTTCCTTTGCGCTTGGTAAAATAGAAGTAAATGACAAGAATGAATTAGCTAATGCTGTGGTAATCGAACCACAAGCAGACTTATTCGAAAATCCTGATCACAATTCAAAAAAAATTACGCTACACGATGGTACGCGTATGAAAATACTTCAGAAGGAAGGTGAATGGATTAATATTCAATTAAGCAATGGTAATGAAGGCTGGTTGTCAGTTAAAAGCGTTTTGAACTACTAAAGCACAAGAAGAAAAAAATAACGAACAAGAAAATGAAATTGACCATGAAGCAGATACTGATTTTATAATACATGCTGATGATGATTATTACGAAAGGTTTTCATTTAAATCGGTTAATTCTCAGGAATTTTATGAAACTCCTGTCATACATTATGGCACTATCCAAGAGTCAATAAAGGAGCAATTACGTATGATGTCTATAACACCTAAAATTTTAGATATCGCTATCTACATAGTAGGTGAACTCGAGGGTGACGGTTATTTAAGACGCGGGCTTGAGGATGTTGCATACAATTATGGATTTTCGAACGGCCAAATTACTTCCGTTTCTTTAGTAGAAGAAGCACTTAAATTAGTTCAACATTGCGATCCTCCCGGCATAGGAGCACGGAATTTAAAAGAATGTTTATTATTACAGTTAAAACGAATAAATAAAAATAACAACTCCATTATAGCCTCCACTCTAGAAATAATTGAGTCAAAATATAACGAACTTACCCAGCATGATGTCGAAAAAATTGAGCAGGATTTGAAAATGGACAGAAGCACAATGGAAAAATGTCTTCAATTGATTAGCAAACTTAGTCCCAAACCTTTTGTAGAAACAAATAAATATGAATTATTTAGGTCACAAATTGTCCCTGAATTTGAAGTAAGTATTGAAGAAAACTCTTTGTTTGTCTCGTTAACTTCTCAAGATCCCATACGCGTAAGAGTAAACGAAGAATATGTAAAAATAATTATTGCAAAAAAAAATGAAAAACGTAAAAAACAATCCATTAATTATTTTCAATCGATGATTTCAGATGCGCAAATGCTTGTAAATGTGTTGCGCGATCGTGAAACCACCATGATTAATGTTATGAAAGTTATAGTTCAAATGCAACCTGATTTTTTCAGAAGTGGAAATTTAAAGGATTTAAAACCCATGATTTTACAAGATGTGGCCTCAAAAACAGGTTTTGACATCAGCGCAGTTTCAAGAATAACAAGTAACAAACATGTTCAAACACCATTTGGTATATTCTGTCTGAAAAATCTTTTTATGAGATCAGTGAGTCATGAGGATAATGGCCAAATGGCGACCACTTCTCTTCAGGTACAAGAATTAATTCAAAAAATTGTAAATGAAGAAAACAAAAATGAACCTTTATCTGACAGTGAAATCATGAATTTGCTTAAAACTCAAGGGATTCATGTTGCCAGAAGAACAATTGTCAAATACAGAGAATTAAGCGGAATTCCTAATAGCAGCACGCGAAAGAAACAAAATTATCTTATGAATTAAAAAGAAAAACTTTCTTGTTAAGTACATCATCCACCTGACTTTAAAATTGATTCTATTCGTAAAATTCCTGTTTTAAATAGTATATTTAAACCAGGAATGTCAAAAGCTGCTGAAGTAATTAAGGCACCCATCCGGGATTGCATGGAGGAATTTGAATTGCGTTTCAGCTCCTCTATGAAAAGTTCTGTTCCTCTGCTAAATAAAATTACTGCATATATTGTAAAACGTAAGGGAAAACAAATACGTCCTATGTTTGTTTTTCTTTCTGCAAAAATTATCGGTGAAGTAAACGATTCAACCTATCGGGCTGCATCACTCATTGAATTGCTGCATACGGCAACATTAGTTCATGACGATGTTGTTGATGATAGTCACGAACGTAGGGGGTTTCTTTCAGTAAATGCAGTATGGAAAAACAAAATTGCTGTTTTAATTGGCGACTTTCTACTCTCAAAAGGATTATTGTTATCTATTGATAATAATGACTTTCATCTTTTAAAAATTGTGAGTGATGCCGTTCGTGAAATGAGTGAAGGCGAGTTGCTTCAAATTGAAAAGGCGCGACGGTTGGATATCACTGAAAATGTATATTACGAAATAATCCGTCAGAAAACGGCTACTTTGGTTGCTGCATGCTGTGCAAGTGGTGCAGCGAGTGTTACACGAAACGAAATGGATATTAAAAGAATGCATGAATTTGGAACATTAACCGGAATGGCCTTTCAAATTAAAGACGACCTTTTTGATTATGGAAACGATGATTCGATTGGGAAACCTACCGGAATTGATTTACGAGAAAAAAAAATGACCTTACCGCTGATTTATGCACTTTCCAAGGTTAACTGGTTGGAAAAACGACGAATTATCCGTTTAATAAAATATAAAAGTGAAGACATTGAAAGTATTGAAAACGTTATTCGATTCGTAAAAGAAAAAGGCGGAATAAGTTACGCCGAAAAAGTTATGAATGAATATAAAGAAAAAGCCTTGAATATTTTAAATCAATTCCCTGAAACAGAATCACGCGAAGCAATGCGCCAACTTGTAATTTATAGCACAGAAAGAAAAAAATAAGTATGAAAAACACGAATAGTTATGTCTTTAAAATATTTTTACTGAACTTAATCATAACATTTTTTAGCTGTACCACTAATAAGGAAAAAAATGATCAATCAGTAAAGGATTCCTTAACCTCTAAAAATGATACATTTTCAGCTTATGTTGATCCAACATTGCCGCCTTCGGATGATTATACAGGCGACCACGTTGTAAAATATAAAAACGGGATAACGAGTATTCGAGGCTTTTTTCGATTTGGAAAAAAACATGGCAAATGGGCTTCTTTTTTTCCTGCCGGTACATTACAAAGTGAAATAGAATATGATAATGGAAATCGCACAGGTAAATCAATTGTGTGGTATCCTAACGGTAAAATTATGTACGAAGGTTTTTATAAAAATAATGCGCGAGCCGGTGAATGGATAACCTATGATTCAACAGGTAAAATTCTTGAAAAAAAACAATTCAACTAATTTGCGCTCTAACGTTTTGCTAATTTGCTTTGTAATTGGTAATAGGAATTCATTAATTCTGCGATAGCGGGGTAACTTTTCTTAAGTAAACCTGTAGTTTTACTGATAGTCATCCATTCTGCTTTTTCAATTCCTTCTTCTCTTTGTGGTTTTAATTTTCCGGTAAATTCAGTAAACATTAAATACCAGTGTGTTCTTTTAATCACCCATTCCTTTCCGATCATATACATATGCCAGGTATCGGCTATTTTTTTTACAAGGTGTAAACCGCTAACTGCGCATTCCTCCTCACACTCACGAATGGCGGCTTGTTCAGGTGTTTCTC
>OMJH01000159.1 GCA_900299295.1 Bacteroidota bacterium | reverse complement strand
TATCCGCATCCAGGACATTTAACATTAATTCCGTATCACTTAATCCACTGGAATTTGAAATTAACCGTAGCATAAGTCTTTCCGGAGGTGTATCAAGGCTGAAATACAACATAGGGATTGTGGTCTTGGCGGCCAATTGATTTACCCAGCTCAGCATCAAAGCAGTTTTGCCCATGCCGGGACGTGCGCCTACAATAATCAGATCTCCTTCCTGCCAGCCACCGGTTACCTTATCAAACTCGGCAAAACCTGAGGGTATCCCCTGATTTGAAAAATTGGGATTTTTTTTAGTGCCGGATATTTGTTTCATCACCCGAACAAATAATTCTGACGTGTTCACAGCATCAGGAACAGAAGGAATTTCCATTACGCTTGCTCTCAGGCGATACAATTCCGTGATGGAAGATTGAATAACCTGCTCAATATCTCTTTCTCTATAAGTATTTTCGCTATTCAATCGTAGACCCAAAGCCTTCATTTTTTTTTTTGCTTCGGTGGCCTTTAACAGACGAACATACTGCTGAAAAGTAGAAGGTGAAATTGCCTGGAAAGAAATTTCATTAACATAAGCCATAAAATCTGAACGTGGAACCTTTGTCTCTGAAGATATTGTCGCCCAATCACAAATTGCATCTTTAGTAATGGGCAAATTTTTCGCGAATAAAACTTTTAATGCGAGAAAAATGTCTGATGATAAGGCATCAGAAAAAAGATTATCATCAGTATCGCTTGTAAATAAGCGCAGTTCATGAGGTTGCTGAATAAGGTAAGCTAAGACGGATTGTTGAACATTTGACATAACAAATCGAATAATTAATTTTAAAAACTCAAAAAAGGGGAATCAAAGTTATTTCAGGAAAATCAATTTTACTGTCTTGTTGAAAAGTTAAACATTGAAGTTTTAAACAATTCGTTTTTGATCCCAAAACGAAGTCAAATTAATTATAAACCAAATAATTACAGTTTTGCCCAAAAAGGAAATAAACAATTTGACGTAACAAAAATCATTTTTCAAATAAAGGAATTCCTAAAAATGTTTTCACTTTTTTTGTTCTTCAAACAAAAGACAAAGAATTTATTTTACCAACATGAACGTTGAAGATTTTATCAAAAACAAAGGCTATGTAAATTGTATGGTTTTTCATTCGCAACCCGGAAATGGAATAAGCACGCGACTGCGAGAAATTAATAAAAACATGACCGGTAAATTACCCTGTCTGTATTATTCGGCGCGACATATTTCGGGATCGCTATTGAAACCCTCCGAACGTAAAATCTGGGCAGATAACTTATTTTCCTACAACCTAATTATATTAGATGACATTGATTATTGGTACAATAAAAAAAAAGCCGCGACAGATTTCATTCATTGGTTGACGGTAAAAATCAGACATTCAGAAGGCAAAGTAATTTTAGGTTGCAGTAACCCTAAAAAAGATTGGACAAGATCCGTAAATTTTTCAGCCGGATTTAATCATTTTAGAATTGAAATTAGTAACCCAAGCTACATAGACATTTTGACCTTGCTGCAAAACTTATGTCAATATGAATATTGCATTCCGGAAAAATTATTACATCATATTGCTCTCTACAACGGGACATTTAGTCAGTACATTAATTGCTTAATAAGCGTTCGTTTTCAATCAAAACTAAACGGGTTGAATTTATTCAAAATGTCGGAAAACGAATGGAATGAAAAATTTAAAATAAAGTCATTCTTTCCGCAATACCAGCTTCGAAAAGCCTTTTTGTCGGAATGGGAATTTAAACCAAGCAATCCTATCCTTTCGTGAGCAGCTGAAACGATCTTCCCCTAACCAGCGTTTCCGTTTTATAGTGAATAATCGGTCGGTGATTTAACAACACCGCCGAAATAAAATCCAACCGTTCAATTTGTGTTCTTTGCAGCTGAATATCTGAAATTGTAAATGAATGAACTTTAATTGCTGCGCTAAAAATTAATCCTGCGGACTTTTCAATAAAAACCATGGCAATCCCCTTACCACCTGGATTAACTTGCATGAAATCATCATTAATTTTTATTATTGGAAAAAAAGTATCGATGCCGCAAAAACTGTTTAAGGAACCTTTGTATACTTTTTTACCTCCGTATTTTATTTCTATAATAGCCATACAAGATAAATCAGTTCCGTACTTTGCAGATCGCATAAATCGGCGAAACGTCAGCGCTCTTTGGCCAGTATTTTCATCCGGAAAATTATAATTTTCAAAAAAATCAGGATCCAGAATATGAGATTCAAACAAGTTGTAATCAAGTCGGTTCAATTCAAGCAATTGATTCCAGTATATCAAATCGAAAAACCTTGTACGTAATTCTACCGATTGACCATAAATTTTTATGGTGAGAGTTGAAGACGCCAACATTCAGATTTCAGGGATTGGTTTCTGATGTCGAATCATGATCATCCGATGAGGTAGGTTTGTTTTTCATTCCGAAAATGTCATAAAGAACAACACAAAGTAAACTTAAAAGAAATTGAAAAAAACTAATTAAATATAAAATAGAATTCGTGTGGAGCCAAATCGCCAAACGGCTAACCGCGAGATAGGTTACAAATAAAATTAAAGAGCGCAGAACAATCCTGTTTTTTAAAAAATTATCTAAAAAATTTCCCAGTAAAACTACAACCAGAAAACCGAATGAATAGGAAAATAAAACAATGGCGCTTATAACCCCAATTTGAAATCGAAAAACATAGGACGCCAAAATTAAAATGAAAAGCACAATAGCAACATCTTGCAGTGACCTGAGAAATCGCATAATAATACAAAATCAGAATTACAGCTTAAACGAGAAGAAAATTAAATAATTACAGCGTAAGCGAATTAATGATAATTATTTTGAAGCAAGAAAAAACTTCCCAACCCGTCCATCATCAATTCGACAATATTATTTTTTGAGAAAAAATCATACTTTTTGAATGCAGATGAATGATATAAATTCCATCCGGTAACCCGGTTAAATCCACGGCTGCATTACTGTCGTTTTTATTAATACTACCGGCATAAACACATTCTCCTAAAACATTCGATACTGACACTGATATTAGTTCTTCAGTGAGGTTTTTTTGTGAAATAAAGAAAACATCTTTTGATGGATTAGGCAGAATGGTAAAACCGTCATTTTGGCTCAATTCATCAACACCAGTAAATTCACTAATGTTAATGTTATCCAGATAAAGGAAATTTTCATATTGTGAAATGTTGCGGAATTTTATAAGCGCTCGTTGAGCCGATGCAAAAGAAGAAAGTGAAATGGTCTCAAACCTCCACTGCGCAGAACTTGGAGTAAACGCCAAATTTTGATAGGTTGGTGTAGTTGTAGTAAGCTGGGTACCAAATTTCTTGTAAACAGAATTCCAAGTGACACCGCAATCTGTAGAAATCAAAACCTCTAATGTATCTGAGTAATTAGGGTTTGCAGCAGGATTTGTATAAAGTTTATAAGCAAGATCAAAAGTTAATACAGGTGAAGAAACCGAACTTAAATTCAAAGCGGGAGTAATCAGTTCATCATACTCGCCCGTGAAATCGTTGTTGTAATTATCTATACGAACACTGGCAACCCCGCTTTTTGCAGCCGCAGTTGTTCTTGTCCAGGTGTCAGCGCCATCAGGATTATATAAGGTCCATCCGGCAGGAACAAAAGTTGAACTTTCAAAACCCTCAAAAAAAGGCAAAGTGTTACCTGAAGCTATTATGTTAAAAGCAGAATACGAGGTATCATTAATTGTGTTCTGATCTGTAAGCCCATTTGGTAATGTTGTGTAACAAGTGAAAGTGTGTGATCCCGGAGCGACGGTTATTGAGGGCATTATGGTAACTGCAGTGGACATCAGGGAAGGAAGATTTCCGGTAAAAAGATTTGTCATTACCGGTTGATTATCGATCTGGTAATTAATAATCACAGAAGAAAGCGGATTCACTCCCCAGTTTTTTATTACCACCACAGGCGTAATCACAGAATCACACGTATTACCTATTGGCTGAAGGACGAAAGGGCTTGCAGCATCATCACTCATCAAAACAACGGGTAAACAACCATCTGATGTCTGAAGTGAATTATAGGGAGCGGTTGAAACCACAGCAAACATTCTTACACATTGGTCATTTGTAAACATATACATCCCTGCATCATCCGTATAATCCATGTAATTCATGAACATACTGCTTGTGTCTGATGCGTTGCAGCATCCACCAGCAGCACCAGTTCCTTGCGGAAAAGTAGGTATTCCGTAATTTTCTCCCTTTTGATTTGGTGTATCATTGCACTGGTCACTCCCAAAACAACTTCCAAAATCATCTCCCCAGATATGTTCTAAATTGAAGCAGTGACCAAATTCATGCGTACCTGTGCGTCCTAAGTCATAAGGCGATTGAGCAGTTCCGAAGGTTCCTGTACATGTATAATTTATAACTAATCCATAAGTATTGCTGTAGGAAGCCGTAGGAAACTCGCCATAACCAAGTAGAGAATTACCTAAATCACAAATCCAGATATTCATATAGCGTGAAACGTCCCAGGCATCATCCCCGCCCAGGACGGTTTTCTTCACTTTATCGTCTGTCGTGAAAGATGTTATGGTTGTTGATTTATGAACAATTCCGTTGGTTGGGTTTCCTTCAGGATTGCGCTGCGCTAAACAAAAACTGATGGGAACACCTCCGGCAACGGGACGAAAAAGTGTTGGAATCAGAGCCGTATCCGCATTCAATTTTTGAAAGTCAGCATTCAATACATTAAGTTGGGAAATCACCTGACTATCAGTAATATTTTCGGCCGGTGTATTATAAACTACGTGAAATACAACCGGAATAGTTATGGTAGAATTAGATAATGACATTTTTAAAGCGGAAGTATTGCTTAAAAAATCACTCATCCTTGCATTATATTTTTCAAAATCCTTTTGATAGCCGGGGCGGGTTTCCAGTAAAAACTGATGATGATCTTTGGTGCCACAAGTTCGATGATTGTTTGTCACCTGATTTTGCTGCGCATAAGTTACGCTTATTATTAAAACAAAAAATAAATTATAAAGTAAATTCATTTTCATAAAAAAAATTTGATAATCTAAACTAAAAAAAATGATCCGAATAACAAAATTCGGATTTTACATGAAAATAATACCAATCACATAAAACTTAATTTAATTGTAGTCCTTAGGCCTCGCCTGCCCTTATATCTTCTAATTCACTTTAATTAACGTACACTTTACCGATTTAATTTATTTATTTCATTTAAATTTTAAAGCTTTTGTACATTTGCGCCATAATTTTTCAGTGAAAAATTCGTTTTTCAATTTTTTTTTGTTACTAACACTGATTTTTTTATTCAAAATCAGTCTGCTTAATTTTGACAGTTTAAATAGAAATACAACTACAGTTTCCATTGAAAATTCAAAATTTTCATCAGCTCCTTTATCTAAACCATTAATTACTGATATTGAAATTGAAGTTGAAAATGATCAGGAGGAAAAAGAAAGCAGCCCGAGCGATGAATTTTCAAAAGAAAATAAAGTTAAGCAACTCAATAATTATTTTTTAGCTCATTTTACCGAAAATATTTTTTCGACACAATTTTCTCTGGCTCCTACCCCAAGTGTAGATGGTAAACTTTTTCAGTTAGAAAGGTCTTCCATTTTTGCGGAAACGCATTGCTATCGTATTTGATATTACGCTTTCATTAAGCGTCAAGCAATCGTTTTTAAAATTCCAACTAAAATTAAAATGAAATCAATTGTTAAAATTGGGCTATTCGCCACCGTTTTATTCTTTTCAAATTGCAAACACAACAACGAATCCGAAAGTGAAAAGGAATCAATATTCACTGCAACAAAGCCTTTAAAAAAGGACACCTCTGTTACACGTGAGTACGTCTGCCAAATCCGTGCTTTTCAACACATTGAATTACGGGCTTACGGCCAAGGGTATCTTGACAACATATACGTGGATGAAGGCCAGTTGGTAAAAAAAGGACAAAGTATGTTTCAGATTATGCCATTGTTGTATAAAGCTGAGTTGCAAAAAGCACAAGCGGAAGCAAATTTCATCGAAATTGAATATCAGAATACGAAACAACTTTTCGATAAAAATGTCGTATCACAGAACGAACTTTCATTAGCTAAAGCCAAACTTGATAAGGCTAATGCGGAAGTTGAGCTTGCCAGAGTTCATCTTCAATTAACTGATGTAAAAGCCCCTTTTGATGGGATTATGGATCGTTTTCAAGTTCGTCAGGGGAGTCTGGTAAGCGAAGGGGATTTATTGACCACCTTATCTGATAATACGCAAATGTGGATTTATTTTAATGTACCGGAGGCTGAATATCTTAATTACAAAGCACATATTACCGAAGAAAATTTATTGAAAGTTAATTTGTTATTGGCGAATAATCAGCTGTTTCAATATCCGGGCGAAGTAAAAACCATAATAGCGGATTTTAATAACGAAACAGGAAACATTCCATTTCGAGCAACATTTCCCAATCCCGATGGATTACTTAGGCATGGACAAACTGGAAACATTGAAATGAGTGTTCCGGTAAAAAACGCCCTGATTATTCCCCAAAAGGCAACCTATGAGGTTTTAGAAAAGAAATTTGTATTTGTGGTAGACAACAATAATGTGGTTCACGCACGAGAAATTCATGTTGCTTCCGAATTACCCGATTTATACATTATAAAATCCGGATTGACCGAAAATGATAAAATTTTGCTTGAAGGAATTCGTAAAGTGAATGACGGCGAAAAAATCGAAACAAAATTTGAAACTCCTGAAAATGTGTTGAAAAATCTAAATGTTTATGTTGAATAATCAATCTGTATTACATGTTCAATAAATTCATAAAGCGCCCGGTACTTTCGATCGTTATTTCGTTAGTCACCATTTTTATTGGTGTAATTGCAATTAAAACACTACCAACTTCTCAGTTTCCGGAAGTTGCGCCGCCTGTTGTAATGGTGAGCGCCTCCTACCCCGGAGCGAGCGCCAAATCCCTCGCAGAATCAGTTATTATTCCATTAGAACAATCAATTAATGGAGCGTGGGGAATGCGATACATGACTTCAGACGCAACCAGTGCCGGTGAAGCATGTATACAGGTAGTTTTTGAACCAGGAACTGACATCAATCAAGCACTCGTTCAGGTATCTAATCGCGTTCAGCAAGTCACCAATCGACTTCCAACTTTAGTACAACGTGAAGGTGTAATAATTACACCTGTAATTCCAAGTATGTTGATGTATGTCAACTTGTATAGTAAGGACAAAAATGCTGATATGAAATTTTTGTTCAACTACGCCGGGGTAAATATGATTCCCGAAATACAACGGATTAACGGAGTAGGCCAAGTAAGGATACTTGGTAGCAGACAATACGCAATGCGAATTTGGCTAAATCCAGATCGCATGAGAGCCTACAATGTTTCACCCGATGAGGTAATGGAAGCACTGAATGAACAAAGTATTATCGGTAAGGCAGGACGTATCGGTCGCGGCGACGGAGAACGAGCTGAAGCACTTGAATATGTTTTGGTTTACGATGACCGTTTTAGTGAACCTAATCAATACGAAGACGTAATCATTAAATCGAATGCAAATGGGGAAATACTACGATTGAAAGACATTGCAACCGTAAAACTAGGCAGTGAATATTATGACATATACTCCAGCATGAATGGACATCCTTCTGCAGCCATGGTTATCAAGCAAACGTATGGAAGTAACGCAAGCGAGGTAATAGAACGAGTGAAAAACAAAATGGAGGAAATGAAAAAAACTTTTCCTCCGGGAATGGAATACGAAATCAGTTATGATGTTTCCAGTTTTTTAGATGCCTCAATTGATAATGTGATGCATACTCTCAGAGACGCATTCATACTTGTTGCATTTGTTGTTTTTATTTTCCTGGGCGATTGGCGTTCTACTCTAATTCCAAGTCTTGCTGTTCCGGTTTCGTTAATCGGAACATTTTTCTTCATGCAACTTTTCGGACTCACTATCAACATGATTACTTTATTCGCCTTGGTGTTGGCGATTGGTATTGTTGTAGATAACGCGATTGTGGTGGTAGAGGCTGTACACGTAAAAATGGCTGAAGAGCATTTGTCTACTTACAATGCAGTGCTAAAAGTAATTGGTGAAATAAGTGGAGCCATTATCGCTATTACACTTATGATGGTTGCCGTGTTTGTTCCGGTTTCTTTCATGACTGGTCCTGTTGGAACATTTTACCGGCAATTTTCAATTACCATGGCATTTGCCATCATACTTTCCGGTGTGGTTGCTTTAACGGTGACACCTGTGTTATGTGCAATGCTTTTAAAAAATACACACGGACAACCTAAAAAAAAGAATCTATTCAACCGTTTGATGGATGGTTTTAATAATTGGTTTGAGCGGATCACAAATAAATATGTGTGGCTGATGCGGCTGGTAACACACAAAAGGTGGTTAACTGTGAGCATGTTTATTGCATTTATCCTCGGGATTTACGGTTTAAGTCTTTCGCTTCCGACCGGGTTTATTCCAAGTGAAGACCAAGGAATGTTGTATGCCATCGTTCAAACGCCACCCGGTTCAACGTTGGAAAGAACAAATGATTTGTCTGAAAAACTTGTAAAAATCATTAACTCCGTTGAAGGTGTTAAATCAGTTTCATCAATTGCAGGATATGAAGTTTTAACGGAAGGCCGAGGGTCAAACGCGGGTACTTGTCTCATTAATTTAAAACCGTGGTCAGAAAGAAAAAATACTGTTACAGAAATCATTCATGAATTAGAAGAAAAAGCAAAGGTCCTTCCCGGAGCCACCATTGAGTTTTTTGATCCTCCTGCTGTGCCAGGATTTGGAGCTGCCGGTGGATTCGCACTTCAACTCCTCGATAAAACAAACAGCGGTGATTATAATCAACTGGAGCGCGTGAAAAATGACTTCATGCAAGAACTTGGTAAGCGTAAAGAGTTAACAGGTCTGTTTACCTTCTTCAGTGCAAATTATCCGCAGTATGAAATTGAATTTGATAACCAGACTGCCATGCAAAAAGGGGTAACCCTCGGAAACGCAATGAATACCTTGTCAATTTTTGTGGGAAGCACCTACGAGTTAGGATTTATTAAGTACCAACGATTTTTTAAAGTCTTCGTGCAGGCAGATCCGGTATTCAGAAAATTACCAACAGACATCATGAGTTTGTATGTGAAGAATGACCACGGGGAAATGGTTCCTTTATCTGCTTTCATGAAAATTAAAAAGCAGCAAGGCGCCAATGAAATAAATCGTTACAACATGTATAACACTGCGGCAATTCGCGGTGGACCCGCAAAAGGATACAGTAGCGGTGAAGCTATTAATGCGGTGAAAGAAGTGGCTGCAAAAACATTACCACATGGATTTGATATTGATTGGGCAGCTTTATCGTACGACGAAACACGTCGTGGAAATGAAGCCATTTACATTTTTCTTGTGGTACTCGTGTTCGTTTATTTCGTTTTAGCTGCACAGTACGAAAGTTTTATACTTCCGCTTTCCGTTGTTTTATCATTACCCGCAGGTGTCTTTGGCTCGTTCCTAATGATTAAAACAATGGGATTGGCAAATGACATTTACGCGCAGGTTGGATTGGTCATGTTGGTTGGTTTGCTTGGAAAAAATGCTGTGTTGATTGTAGAATTTGCCGTTCAAAAACAGCATCAGGGCGCTACTGTGCTGGAGGCGGCAATTGAAGGAGCCAAGGTGCGTTTCCGTCCGATTCTAATGACATCTTTCGCTTTTATCGCCGGTCTTATACCTTTGGTTTTATCGCATGGCGCCGGCGCAATCGGAAACAGAACAATTGGTGCCTCAGCTTTAGGAGGTATGTTATTCGGAACCCTATTTGGCGTTATCGTAGTTCCTGGTTTATATTATCTCTTCGCAAAAATTTCAGAAGGGAAAAAACTCATCAAACAAGAAGACGACAACCCGCTAACGGAAGATATTGCACATCAATTGGATTCATTTCCACAGCCCACCGGAGACAATGAGGAAATAAATAATAAACATTAATTAAAAACACTTTGTATTCAACGCAAAAACTCTCAATCATGAAAAAAATTAAAATAATCGGAGGATTATTCTTCGTTTTGACGTTATTTTCTTTCTTGTCATGCGGAGTACCAAAAGTTATTTCAAAAACTGAAAATAAAACGACTCCCGGTTCATTTAAAGGGTTGACCGACACTTCCAATTCTGCAAAAATAAAATGGAGCGGATTTTTTAAAGACAAAAATTTACTAACCCTAATTGACTCTGCACTAAAAAAAAATCAGGAGTTGAAAATTGTATCTCAGGAAATTGACTTGGCAAGAAATCAAATACTGAACCGAAAGGGTGCCTACCTTCCTTTCCTTAAAGGAGGGACAGATAATTCAATTGAAAAAGTGGGTAGGTACACAAGTCAAGGAGCCAATGATGCTAATACTGAAATTCTACCCGGTAGGGAAATGCCTGACCCACTTTCAGATCTCAACCTTTCGTTGAATGCTATCTGGGAAATTGACATCTGGAAAAAATTACGCAATGCAAAAAATTCAGCAGTCGAAAAATACCTGGGTACTATTGATGGAAGGAATTTTCTTATCACTCAGCTGATATCAGAAATTGCTAATTCCTACTACGAACTAATGGCGCTCGACAATCAATTGGAAATCCTTGAGAAAAACCTGGAAATACAACAAAATGCACTTGAGATTGTACGTCTGGAAAAGGCGGCTGCCCGTGTTACTGAATTGGCAGTAAAGAAATTTGAAGCGGAGGTACTTAAAAAT
>OMJH01000158.1 GCA_900299295.1 Bacteroidota bacterium | reverse complement strand
TTTTTTTTTTATTTCCTTTTCAAGAAATTTCAAGAAATAAAATTTTACTAAACTTAGCCTATTTTATTTCAAAGTCAAGTAATATTTCGGAGCATAAAAATCCAATCACTCGATCCCCGCGCTTTACGGGCCCAACACCTTCCGGAGTACCTGTAAAGATCAAATCTCCGGTTTTCAAGGTCACAAATTGAGATACGTAGGCAATGATTTTGTCAAAGGAAAAAAGTAAATCGTTTGTATTTCCTTTCTGACGAAGTTCACCGTTGATCTCAAGTGTAAAATCAAGTTGATTTACATGCTTCAATTTTGATTTTGGAATAAACTGCCCGACAGGTGCTGAATGGTCGAAGGATTTTGCCTTTTCCCAGGGCAACCCTTTTTGCTTACACTGTTGCTGAATATCGCGGGCAGTAAAATCAATACCTAAACCCAATTCGTCGTAGTATTTGTGTGCGAATTTTTCATCGATGCACTTTCCTGCCTTCGAAATTTTCAAAACAATTTCAATCTCATGGTGAAGATCGTTTGTGAAATCAGGAAAATAAAATGGCGCTCCATCCTTCAACAAAGCAGTGTCCGGCTTCATAAAAAAAACAGGTTCAGCTGGAATTTCGCTTTTCATTTCCCTGGCATGCTCAGCGTAATTTCTTCCGATACAAATGATTTTCATTGGAATATTTTTTTTGATTTTTGAAATAAAAAAAACCGGAAGTTTTCCGGTTTTGATTTTTTTAATCCATTGTCTTGAGTTCGGCGACAAGTTCGGTCAGCGCTTTTTTCGCATCACCGAAAAACATAGAACACTTCGGGTCATAAAACAGGAGGTTGTCGATTCCTGCATAACCTGCGCTCATGGAACGCTTGTTCACGATGATGTTTTTTGCTTTGTCAACTTCCAAAATGGGCATTCCGTAGATAGGTGATGCAGGATCAGATTTCGCTGCCGGATTCACCACATCGTTCGCACCAACAACCAACACAACATCAGTTTGTTCGAATTCGGGATTGATATCGTCCATCTCCACAAGTTTATCATACGATACATTCGACTCGGCAAGCAATACGTTCATGTGTCCGGGCATACGACCAGCTACCGGATGAATCGCGTATTTCACTTCAACGCCCCGCTCCTCAAGCAAGGTTTCCAATTCTTTAATGATGTGCTGCGCCTGCGCAACAGCCAATCCGTAACCCGGAACAATCACAACCTTCCTTGAGTAATTCATTAAAACAGCCACATCGGTTGTTGAAATATCTTTGATTGCACCCTTCACTTCTGTTGCTGAAGCGGTACTTGCTCCACCGCCAAATGCCCCGAAAATCACATTCCATAACGGACGATTCATTGCCTTACACATTTCCAGTGTCAATAAAGTTCCGGCTGAACCCACTAGGATTCCACCCGTCAGCATGATATAATTCCCATACAAAAAGCCGCCAAAGGCTGCAGCCAATCCGGTAAATGAGTTAAGTAAAGAAATTACAACCGGCATATCGGCGCCTCCAATTGGAATGGTAAACAAAATACCGTAAACTACAGCACAGGCAAAAAGCGCATACAATAAACTTTGTGCCGTTGCAGACATTTCACCGGCGCTCCATAAGGCAGAGCCGGCAGCTGAACAAGAATAAATCAACCATGAAGAAAAACCGATAACGCCAATCATCACAACTGTATTCATAATATTGTAGGAAGGAAGCCGAATTGGTTTATTCATTGTTCCGTTCAATTTTAAATAGGCAATGATTGATCCTGAAAAAGAAACGGAACCGATAACCATTCCAGAAACAATGGCAATCAGCGCACCGGAATCACCCGCATAATGTTCAAATTCCATCAAGCCGATTAATGCCGCGCAGGCGCCTCCCATTCCATTGAACATGGAAACAAGCTCGGGCATTTTGGTCATCTGAACTTTCTTAGCTGTCAGCCATCCGATAATTGTTCCTAATCCTAAAGCGAGAAAAATCAATCCGTAAACTAAACCGGAAACAGTAAGATCTTCATAACTACCCGTCGTTTCATTTTTTCTTTGCGTAAGAAAAATTGTACCAAGGATAGCAATGGTCATTCCAATTGCACCAATGATATTTCCCTTTCTTGCCGACTTGGCATTTCCCATCATCTTCATACCAAGAATGAAAGTAACAGAGCCCAACAAATAACACAATTCCAAAATTGAATGCTTCATAAAGCGATAATTTATTTCTTTTTCTTAAACATTTCCAACATGCGATCTGTAACCACAAAACCACCTACTACATTTAAAGTTCCTAATAGTACAGCGAGGAATCCAAGAATTAAAGCTAAAACGTTGGACGGATCAACCATCAGCATAACGTGAATCGCACCCACTATCACAACACCATGAATCGCATTAGCGCCTGACATCAATGGAGTATGCAATACAGCGGGTACTCCGCCGATTACTTCAACTCCCACGAAAATTGAAAGAATAACAAAATAGATGATTTGCTTATTTTCTTCAATAAATTGTAAAATTGTTTCCATGGATTAATTTTTAAGCGTTAACGTTTTTGGCAACGGAAGGATGAACAGCAACACCATTGTGAGCAATCAAGGAGCCTTTCGTGATTTCCTCATCCATTTCCCATTTAAATTGATCCTTATCTGCCAGATGCAGCAAGAATGTTTCAATATTTTTTGCGTATAAATCACTTGCGTTCATTGGTAACAACGAAGGAAGATTTCCTTCCCCGATAATGGTCACCCCATTTTTATTTACGGTTTTATTCAGTTCACTTCCCACAACATTTCCTCCTTGCTCTACCGCCATATCTACAATCACACTTCCAAAACGCATGCTTTTCACCATTTCTTCGGTAACAAGAACCGGCGCTTTTTTACCGGGAATTAATGCGGTGGTGATAACAATATCAGCTTCTTTAACATGCTTTGAAACCAACTCCTGTTGTTTTTTCAGAAACTCTTCCGAAACACCCTTAACATATCCGCCTTCAATTTTTATGGAATCATCGCCTTTTACTTCGATAAATTTACCGCCAAGTGATTCAACCTGCTCTTTAGTTTCAGGACGAATATCAGTAACCTCTACCACAGCTCCTAAACGTTTTGCAGTGGCAATCGCTTGTAATCCGGCAACACCAGCTCCGAAAATTACAACCTTGCACGGACGAATTGTTCCTGCTGCGGTTGTCATCATCGGTAAAATTTTACCTATAGTATCGGCAGCCATCAAAACGGCTTTATAACCAGCGAGATTCGCCTGCGATGAAAGCACATCCATTTTCTGTGCTCTGGAAATACGCGGTATTGCATCCATCGAAAAAGCTGAAATTCCTGCAGAACAACATGCGTCAACTAACGCAGAATTGGTGGCGGCAAACATCAGGGAAAGTAAAACCGAACCCTTTTTCATTCTTGAAACTTCTTCAGCAGATGGAGGATTTACTTTTAGCAAAACATCAGCACTCGCAAGTATTGTTGGAGCATCCAATAATTGGGCACCTGCAGTACTATACGCCTCATCGGCGTAAAATGAATTTTCACCTGCACTTTTTTCTATCACAATCTCAAAACCTTTCTTAACCAATCCTTTCACAACATCAGGCGTTAAGGCTACACGGTTTTCTTTGAATTTTGTTTCTTTTACAATACCCAGCTTCATGCTTTAATGTAATTAAATTCTTAATTTTTAAACGGCAAATATAATTAATTATTTATGGGCAGATTAGGAATATAAAAGCAAATAATCTATTCACTTAAAATAAACGTCGATTTAATCTAAATAATTAATTTTAAACTTATTACAGATGGTCAATTGGAGTAGATTTTCCATCCTCAAAAACGTAAGCCTTTAATTTATCTTTAAAAACGGCAGCTTTATATATTGATTTTCCCAACAACATTCGCAAACATTCCTGAATTCCTTCAATAATGCTTGGATGAGGATGCATCATATCGGCAAGTTCGCGTATTCCCTGATTGGTATGCACCAAATAAGCAACTGCCTGAATTGCACTGCTGGCATGCTCGCCTACTGCCCGCATTCCTAAAATGCGCATGCCGTGGTCACAAGTTACAATGATTTTAAAAAAACCTTTTGTTTTTCGCATTGCAATTGCTCTTGCATTCGTGCTGTAATCCAATTTCACCATTTTAAATGCAATGCCCTTAGCAATTGCCTCCTGCTCGCTTAAACCAACTGAAGCTACTTCAGGATTTAAAAACATAATAGTTGAAATGTTATTATAGGAAATTGGTTTTATCGCTTCACCAAACATCCGAACAACAGCATGACGTGCTTCCCGCTCCCCTACATTAACGAGTGCAATGTCAAGCGAAACGTCGCCTGCAGCAAAAATATTTGATACATTGGTTTGTGTATCATCATCCCAAATTGCTCCTTTCTCATTCAATTTTATCCCGGCATTTTCCAACGCAAGTGATTCAATGTTTGGAATACGTCCTATTGAAATCAATGCTTTTTCAACTACATAAATTTCATTGGAATTATTTTTAAATTTCAATTCGTATTCAACTTTTCCGTTTTTAATTTCCATCCGCACCAGTGAAGCACCATGATGTACAAGAGCACCGTTAGCAAGTAAATTCTCAGTTACCGTTTCAGCAATATCTTCATCTTCGAATGGAAGTATGCGTTCTGCCTTGTCAATCAAAAAAACCTTAGTGCTTCCGTAATTTGAAAAAATTGTCGCGAATTCACATCCAATTACTCCGGCACCTAATACGACCATGCTTTCCGGAAAATCCTTAAAATTCCTAATGCCATTTGATGTTACAATAATCTCCTCATCGATGGAAATTTCCGGAATATAACGCGGGCGACTTCCGGTAGCAATTAAAATGTAAGTTCCATAAACTTGTGTAACAGTACCATCCGGTTTTTGAATTTCAATATGGTTTTTATCCAGAAACCTGGCAGTTCCAAATTCAAAATGAAAAATTCCTTTCTCAATTGCTGTTTCAAGCAAATGAAGATGTTGTTCCATCTGATGTTTACGCTCTTGCATGGCGTCTTCAACAACTTGTTTCACTTCAGCAAAAGCAGGATTGTAGTTTGGGACTGATTCACGTATGGTGTTCACTTTCATCGAATGTTCCCACATTGTTTTTGAACTCAATACACCATCATGAACTCCAGCGCCCCCAATTTTATTCTTTTCAATGAGCAATACCTTTTTTCGAAAATCCAACGCACGCATGGCACCTGCAAATCCTGCCGGACCACAACCAATAACAATCAAATCATATTTTTCCATCTTTAAAAATCAACTAAATTTAAGTGTTTTACTTTTATGAGCCATAAAACATTTACTACTTTCGTGTCTGAATGAAAATATTTCTACTTACCTTTTCAATTGTTATTTCTATTGCAATCTCTCAAGCTCAGAAGAAAGATACTGTTTTTAACTATTTAGGAATAGAAATCAAAGAGCCTGAAAGTGAATTTCTTTTATTCAATAAAAAGGAAAAAGCAAAAGTAAAATCTGCCGATTTTTTAACTCAGGATAAAATAATACGACTTGCCCCCGAATTAGAAGGTTATTTAATTGAAGAAATTGATTATACAATAAAAAAAGAAGATTCGGTTCAATTAGAAACTAAAAACATCGGACCGGTTTTCACTGAAAAATCACTTCAGGAACTTTCTAAATTAGAAAAAGGTAATATCCTCATCCTTCAACTTTATCTGAGAAACAGAAGTACGCAATTAAAAAGAATAACGCGTAAGCACCTTTTTTTTATCAATGAATAAAGGCCAAAAGAAAATATTTTTTACTTTTGCGCACACTTTTCGTTAAAGAAAATATTACGGAGTGTGTAGCTCAGTTGGTTAGAGCATCAGATTGTGGTTCTGAGGGTCGTGGGTTCGAATCCCATCACGCTCCCTGAAAAATCCCAGAAATGGGATTTTTTTTTGCTGATACTTGTCATTTGCAATTGTATAGTATCTCATTGATACTCGGCCTATGTATTTATAGTTTTGGCCTAAAAAATGGAAAATTTCTTTAGCAAAGGTAATATTGCACCTCTCAACTCCTGGGTTAACGGCAAATGGTTTACAGATAATTCAGGACTATTATTTGATTATTATGCTCGTCAATTAAAAACGATGGCCAATACAATTGCAGGCTTCTACCAGATGGTAGATCCGATAAAAAGTACACATTCAATGACAGATGGAAGTCCTTTTGAATGGAATAATTTCATGAATGGTTATATAAAACTAATGAATAAATCCAGGACAACCTTTCCGTTTGGGCCGAATGTTTTTGAGCAAATGAATAATTCATATTCAGTAGCGATGGAACAATTTACGAGATTCAATCAGGAAGTTTTTAACGTGTTTCAAAATCAATTACAAAAGGATGAGAAAGATATCCATCAGTATCGACAGCTAGTTGAAAAATTCATAAATGATCAGCTGCAATTATCAAAACAAGTAATGGATGCTTTAAACACAGCATTTAATAATAGAATATCATTTCAGTCAGAAATCGGTAAAAAAACCATTGCGGCGATTATGAAACAACAGGAAATGCTGAATCAACAAAATAAAAAGATAATAGAGGAATGGAACTCAGTCATACCCGCAACCGAGAAAACCGAATTCGCTGAAAAAACGATTAAGAAAAAGAAAGAGGAATTAGTTCCTGCATAATGATTCTAATTTAAAAACGGGGCTGGCGGAACAATTTGGTTTAGTAGTTTAAAACAGGTAGATTGATTAGTTCCGTTCCGTTGGCTTCGTTTTTTTATTTTTTTGATTTATGATTAGGATAATAAATCCAGGATTGTATTATGGTGTTCGCTGGATGCATCTTCTGGCGATAGAATTTCAACGAAGCTGTCAAAGCCTGTCTGGTTACCTTAACGATTTTCGTGATGTGAATAATACAGTTTTTCGTCACCTCTGGTGGGAAATGTTGCACCCAGGTGATGAACTGCATCATTTCTCCGCAGTGATAAACTTTTGGAAAAAAAATAACCTTTTATTTATTCAAGCTTTCCAAAACACAAATGATGAATCACTAGAGAAAATTGATCTTGAAAAAAAACCGGATAAGCGTTTCAAATCGGCGGATTGAAA
Source organism: Bacteroidota bacterium (assembly GCA_900299295.1). GTDB lineage: Bacteria > Bacteroidota > Bacteroidia > B-17B0 > Aurantibacillaceae > AM-1111. The sequence continues at coordinate 4,372 of OMJH01000158.1, read as the reverse complement.
TTCGAATCCGTATTACTATTTTCTTTACCGCCATCATTGGCTGTTTGAAGAAACTTTTTTTCAGATAATAAAATCCTCATCAATTCCTGAAAAACATAGAAAGAAAATTGAATTTTACGGAAAGTTTTATCTTGATGCCATTGCTCCTTCGAATTTTTTCCTGACTAACCCGGAGGGAATCCGAATGGCTGTTGAGTCTGGTGGTGCCAGTCTGATTAACGGAATGGCTAATTTATTAATCGATATAAAACTTCGGGACATTACTCAAACCGATGAACAAGCTTTTGAACCGGGCAAAAATCTTGCTTGTACTCAAGGTAAAGTAGTTTTTCAAAATAAATTAATGCAATTAATTGAATATACTGCCCAATCAAACGAATGTTATGAAATTCCTTTGCTCATCATTCCGCCTTGGATAAACAAATTTTATATTCTGGATTTACAATCTCAAAACTCCTTGGTTGGATTTTTACTTAAATCAGGTCATCGTGTATTCATGGTTTCCTGGAAAAACCCTATGCATGAGCAAGCCGATATTTCTTTTGATGAATATTTAAGTCATGGTTCCTTAAAGGTTATTGAAATTGTAAAAGAAATCTGTGGAGTTCCTTTAATAAACACACTTGGATATTGTTTAGGAGGAACCTTGCTAGGCATTACAGCAGCCTGGCTTGCTAAACAGGAAAAAAAATTTCGGTTAATTCCATTTGTATGCTTGCTGCAATGGTCGATTTTTCGGACATCGGCCCCATGGGCTCGGCTATAGATCAGGCGCTGATAAAAAAAATCGAACGGGGAGAATTGCTGATTAATCATGGTATCCTGCACGGCAGATATATGGAAACAGCATTCAACCTCATTCGCGCCAACGATTTGATTTGGTATTATGTAGTAAATAATTATCTCGAAGGAAAAAACCCAAAACCCTTTGATGTATTATACTGGACTAACGACAACACTAATTTACCTGCCGGAATGTATGTTTACTACATGAAAAAAATGATTCTTGAAAACAAATTATCAAAGAAAAACGAACTAACCTTGAATAAAGTTCCTATTGATGTTAGTTTAATTTCCGCACCGCCTTTTATTGTAGGATTTTGTGAAGACCACATTTCGCCTGCCAAAACCGTTTTTGAAACATTAAAATTGTTTGGCGGAGAAAACCAATTTCTACTTGGAATGTCAAGACATGTGATGGGGTAGTTAATCCACCCGGAATCGGAAAGTATGGCTACTACATTGATGGTAAAGATAAAAGTTCTTTAAAAAATTGGAAAAACAGTGCTGTTTTTGTTAATGATAGCTGGTGGAATGCATATGCTGAATTTTTAATGATTCATTCCGGAAAAAAGGTTCAGGCCCCAGGTAAGCCGGGTAGTGAAAACAATCCTCCAATTGAAAACGCTCCCGGATCTTATGTATATGAAAAGTGTGGTGAGCTGCCTTATTTCTGATGCATTCCCATTAGGCGAATCACTTTTAGAATATCTTCAGGACTATCCACGCAATGTGAATCGAAATTGGTTTCAGCTAATTTTATTTTAAATCCATTTTCCAGCCAGCGCAACTGTTCTAGCGATTCAGCATTTTCAAGTGAAGAAGGATGCAAAGCGGTAATTTGCTCAAGTACGTCTGCACGGTAGGCATACATACCTACGTGGCGGAAATAATCAAAATGTTTGTGCCATTCTGCCGGTGGAAATTTCTTAAGATGTGGAATTACCTCACGACTGAAATATAATGCTTCGTTTTGTGCGTTTCGGACAATTTTCACTTCTCCCTTATCAAATAATACCTCTTTTGAATCGCAACGAATCATTAATGTTGCTAATTCTGTTTTCCCGTCACACAACTGAGCCAGCAAATCGATTTGAGAAGGATCAATAAATGGCTCGTCGCCCTGAATATTTATTACATAGCTTGCCGTGACCCCACTTTTCTTAAATGCTTCAAAGCATCTGTCAGTACCACTCGGATGATGAGCTGAAGTTAAAACATACTTTCCATTAAATTGTTCGACATGATCTGCAATGCGTTCATCATCTGTGGCAATAATTACATCTTTTAAAAGGTTAGATTTCTTCACTTGTTCATAAACACGATGTATCATGCTCTTGCCCAAAATTTCAGCAAGTGGTTTTCCGGGAAAACGAGAAGAAGCGAAACGCGCGGGTATGACGCCTAGAATTGACAAGGGCAATTTTACATTCTTTTATACAATGATTTTATCCAGTCAATGGTAACAGTTGATTGCCAGTTTTCACCTAAGGCATGATCCCACATATGCGGGAGATTGAAAGCAACGTTGGCCATTTTGGTTATTGTTTCATCGTTCCAATCAGCCGACAAATTTTTAGGAAGCGAAATTTTATTCTTTACTACCATTTGCTCAAATTCATGAACCCCTTTCTGATAAATATCTCCAAGGTGCTGAAATACCACACAGTTAGCATAACAATGCCGGTAATCCAGAATTTTTGATAAACCATAGGATAAGGCATGACAAACTCCCACTTCTGAATAACTTAAACTCAATCCTCCCATTAACGATGCTACCATTAGTTTATCATCATTCTCAGCCGATCTTCCGCTTTTTTCAAATAAAAAAACATCATAACACAATTTCAAAGCTTGTTCTGCATAAGCATGAGAAAAAGCATTGTTCAAGGTCCCTGTTTCTGATTCAATACAATGAATAAAAGTGTCCATTCCCGTATTAAACCACCAATTATCGGGGACACTGGCAATCAACTCAGGATCCAGAATAACCTGATTAAATACAGTCCACTCACATTTTAGTCCAAGCTTTTTTACCGGACCGGTCAATACAGCTGTACTTGAACATTCTGCACCTGTTCCCGAAATAGTAGGTACGCCTAAATGGTATACACCAGGCTTTTTAATAAGATTCAAGCCTTGATAAAGTGTACTTGAACCTTCATTAGTAAGCATAAGTGAAACTGCCTTGGCAATGTCCATGATACTACCTCCTCCAATTCCCACTACGCCGGCGGGTAAACCATGTTTTTGCAAAATTTCATCCCTTAAAAAATCGATTTGTTCTGTGGTTGGTTCATGACGGTCTACATTTTCAAAAAGCAATACATCTTTTTCAGTTAGTGGAATGCGTGAAATCAATGCTTTGTTTCTAAAGTATTCGTCGACAATAAAAACAAAAAATTGATCGTTTGAGTTTCTTTTTGATGCAAGAATCTCACCGATAAGGGAGAAAGCACCACGCCCGTATACTACTTTATCGATGTTCTTGAAATTTTTAAACATTATGCAAGTGATTTATTCAGTGCTTTTCCAACACAGGCAGCTATTTTTTCGCACAATAAATTTAATTCAGCTTCTGTCCAGGTACAGCGGATACCAAATGAAATAAGCCTACCAATTACTTCTTGTGATTTTGGTAGGGAAAGATTTTTATAATCCTGAGGGGATCCCAGTAACTGCACAGGTAACTTAGAAACGGTTTTCAGTTCTTTTACATGCTCCCACTGATTGATAAAGTGATACATGTTGGTAAACCAGTAATTAAATCCGCCAATACCTGCCTTATTAAATTCTTCCACAGTGCGTTTTGCGGATTCCGTATCGGGAAGCAACATATTCAGGAAGGTAGCTGAATCACCTTCCGGATCGGCTAAGGTTGAAAATGAAATCCCGGGTACGGAAGACAACTTATCAATTAAAAATTGTTTGTTCTTTCGATTTGCTTCGCGAATGGCAGGAACTTTTCGGGTTTGGGCCAATCCAACAGCGGCATGTAATTCAGAAATACGGTAATTAAACCCGATATACGGATGATTTTCCATGCCGCGATTATTTCCGATATGATCGTGACCGTGGTCGCAGTAATTATCTGCTTTCTTATATAACGTCTCGTCATTCGTCACCAGAACACCGCCTTCACCAGCGGTGGCGATTTTGAAAAAATCGAAAGAATAGGCTCCTGCTCTACCCCAAAGCCCGGTGGAAATTCCACGGAAAGATGCGGCAAATGCCTGACCAGCATCTTCCACCAAAATCAGATTTTTTTCCTTCACAACACGCATAATGGAATCCATATCTGCCATACCCCCGCACATATGTACAAGACAAACCGCCTTTGTTTTTGCTGTTAAGGCAGCTCTTATACCTGCTTCACTCAGGCAAAGTGTTTCATCAATTTCCGCAAAAATTGGAATGGCACCCAAAAACAAAACAGCTTCAATGGTAGCGATATAGGTAAAAGGCGGAACAATAACTTCGTCACCCGTTCCTATTCCACTGGCAGCAAGTGCAGCGGCAATCGCGGTTGATCCGCTGGAAACAGCGTGAGCAAATTTTGCACCTGTTATTTTCTTTACCTCAGCCTCAAACT
>OMJH01000157.1 GCA_900299295.1 Bacteroidota bacterium | reverse complement strand
TTTTTTTTTTCAATACGAAAAACACTTGTTTTTTATTTCCTTTCCATCCTTGATCGGTTAAGGTTAATGTTTGCAATAAACCGGGCCGAATATTTTCTCAGACTTTAAATGTAACTTTGGCTTTCAGCAGGATTTTATGAAGAACTTATGGTTTAGTATTTTCGACTTTTCATTTGTTTACAAAGGTGATGAACCCGGGTTTATTGATGAAGAATTTGAATGGTCAAACGATTTTCAGATTCATTTTGGTCAAATTAAAGCGGAGTTGGATGTTTACATGAAAGCGATGAATCCTGAATCTTATTTCAATCAATCCATGGTTAACGAACAAAATAGTTGGAAAACCATATCGCTGAAGCGGTGGGATATTGAATTTAGCAAAAAGCAAAAACATTTTCCTGTCACGGCAGGTATATTAAGGAAATATCCTTCACTAATTTCACTCTCGTTCAATTATCTCGAGCCAAATGGGAGGATTAAACACCATTGTGGTGATACAAACGCCATTTATCGTTGTCATTTTGGTCTGGAAATTCCTAGCGGATTGCCTGAAACTGGATTTCGTGTAAGGAATGAATGGCGCGAATGGCATGAAGGGAATTGGTTAATTTTTATGGATGCCTACGAGCACGAAGCAATAAATTTAAGTAAGAACAGAAGAATTATTTTGGTAATAGATTATTTACGCCCTGAATTTTTCGAAAGAATAAGTAAAATTATTTCAACGGTTATGACTTCGCTTTTTCTTCAAAGGCGTGCTGAAAAATGGCAAATTCTGAAGAAATTTCCCTTTTGGTTTATAAAACTTATAACAATTTTGCTAAGACCATTCGCATTGCTTGAAATAAAACGTGTAACCTATTTCAACGTGTATTAAGTTTAAATGGTTTTGCTTCTCCTGGTTTTTTTACCTTTTGAAGAAATGCAAAGAATTAAAAATAAAGAGGTATATAAATCATTGCCTAATGGGATGAAATTAGATTCACCGGGAGGGAGGACCATCTGAAACTGTTTAATTTACTTAGAAGCTTTTGCAGGTAAAAAGAGTAAATTTGTAAGGTTGCAGGTTCACTACATCAATGCAGGTAAAAAATGATCATTTTCGATAAAATAAAAAGTTTATTTACACAAAATAAAATTCCCGCTGAACAACAAACAACTTATTCAGAGCAAGTGGAAAATAATTTAATGATAAGACTGGAACTTGCCCAAAAAACAATTGCACTGGAGAAATCACTTGACAGGGTAAGGGTTTGTGCTTTAAAAATGAATACCACCGACGAGCTTGCTACGGTTGTGGAAACCTTATTAGTAGAACTTGAAGGTTTAAATTTGGGTTTGTTACGCGTTGGTATTGCCATTTTGAATAAAAACCTGCGAACAACTAAAACTTGGTCCTCTTTTCTTTCTGACGAAAAACGCAGAGTAAAATTATCCGGCGAATATTCTGTTGACATTCATAAGGTGCTTGCCAATGCCTTTGATAAATGGGCAAAAGGCTTGGATGATGTATATTTTTATACAATAGAACCGGATGAATTGAAAGCGTATTATGCGGCACTCAATAAGGTGAATTTCAATTTATCAAGTCAAAATCAAACTGCTGAAGAAACGGCGATTAAAAGGCAATATTACGTTGGGATTTATTTTAAAGAGGGAGGTTTATTTGCCTTTAGTAACAAACCATATGAAAACTATACGATTGAGTTATTGAAACGGTTTACCGAAGTTATTGGTTTAACTTACGCACGTTTTAATGAGATAAAAGTAGCAGAGAATTCTGCTAAAAAAGTTACTACGCTTCTAACAGAAATACGAGATTCAATTAATTATGCAAAGCGGATTCAGCAAACGCTACTTGCTCAGGATGATTTTCTACGTGATAATTTAAATGAATTGTTTGTATTTTTTGTGCCTAAAGATATTGTTAGCGGAGATTTTTATTGGGCAACAAAGCAAAATAAAAAATTTTATCTTGCTGTTTGTGATAGTACCGGACATGGAGTTCCCGGCGCTTTTATGAGTCTGCTGAATATCGGTTTTTTAAACGAAGCAATTAATGAAAAGGCGATCGAAAAGCCTAATGAAGTATTTGATTATGTCAGATTAAAACTAATAAATACCATTTCTAAAGACGATCAAAAAGATGGTTTCGATGGTATTTTACTTTGTTTTGATGAAGAAAATAAATCGATAACGTATGCTGCAGCCAACAATTCGCCGCTATTAATAAGAGATGGTGTAATTTCAGCGCAAATTGAAAATCAATACAACAACATGCCGGTGGGCGCCGGGGATCGTAAAGCATCTTTTACGCTTTTTAGCATGGATGCAAAGCCGGGTGACATTATTTATTTATGCACTGACGGGTATGCCGATCAGTTCGGTGGGGCGAAAGGGAAAAAACTGAAGCAAAAAAAATTAAATGAATTTTTAGTTTCAATCAATGCAATTCCGGTATCATTGCAATCCGCACAATTAAACAATTATTTCGAAAGCTGGAAAGGAGATTTAGAGCAGGTGGATGATATTTGCGTAATTGGAATTCGTGTTTAATGAAAATAAAAAAAGCCCGGGATCTTTTCCGCGATTTTTGTGGATTCTACTCATTTTTTTATGAACTCGTTCATATTTTATTTAACCAGAATTGACTCATTGGCTCTACTTCTAAAATCTTAAATTTTAGATCGTAAGTTTCACTTATATTTTCTATTTTTATTTTCCATGAAACAGTATTTTCTAATTATACTTACTTTATTTTTTATTTTTTCCTGTAATAATAAAACTACAGAAGAAAACAATAAACAAAACACTGCTGCAACCTATGTTGCGCCTTTGGTATTCACACCCGGGCAAGACACCTTTAAATTCCCGGATACCATTGCCATTACCAAACAACCCACCACCATAAGCATCCCAACTAAACCCGGCGGCTTTTACGCAAAAAACAATAAGGATGGCTCCGAAGTAAAAATAGACCTTTTGCCACCCACAATAAATGCCATGCCGGTTGTAAGCTTCTCCGATAAAGGCGAACCCTTGCCCGACCAGAGCGCGGCAGGCATGGGTATGTTTACTAACTATACTACCGACAACGGCCTTGCCTTGGATGCCATACTTTGTTCCTTTATGGATAAAAACGGGAATCTTTGGTTCGGAACTTCTGGAGGTGGAGCGAGTAAGTATGATGGCAAAAGCTTTACGAATTATACCACTGCCCAGGGGCTCGCG
>OMJH01000156.1 GCA_900299295.1 Bacteroidota bacterium | reverse complement strand
GTTTACGACGTTATGAATTTAAAAACAGAAAAAGAAGCCAAAGAGTTGCCTTTAGCAAAAAACAATCGTCCCGACAGTATTTACGCATATTATTATTATAAATCTCATTTTTTCGACGGTATGGATTTTAAAGATGAGCGAATCATAAGAACGCCTTTTTTCGATGACCGTATTGTTCGGTATTTTGACCAGGTAATTCTACAACATCCGGATACCATTATTCAGGAAATTAACCGGCTTATGGCCAAATGTCCAGAAAATGAATTGATATATAATTTATTAATTGGCCATTTTACCTATAAATACGAACAAAGTAAAATCATGGGATTTGATAAAATATTTGTTCATTTAGCCGATAAATTTATTATCAGCGGTCGTGCTGAAAAGGTATACAGCGACGAAACGGTAGCCAAAATTAAAGAGCGGGTAGATGTTTTAAGAAATTTACTTTTAGAGTCGAAAGTACCGGATTTACTAGCTATTGACACAACTTATGGAGGATTGATCCGTAAAATGGGTTTTGATACGGCATCCTCCAGTAAGTCCATTACCGATTTATACTACAAAAACATTGATAAAATTACTCCGCTGTTTAAAAACCTGTACAATGTTAAAGCTAAGTACACGGTACTGGTGTTTTGGGCAGCCGATTGCGGACATTGTCAAACCGAGGTTCCCAAACTTCATGAAGAACTTATGAAAATAAAATCTAAAATAGATTTCAAAGTGGTAGCAGTTCAAACTAAAGACGAATTGTACAAAGACTGGAAAAAATTTATTTTGGATAAAAAATTAACCGATTTTATTCATGTATTTGATCCAATTCATATTAATAATTTAAAAGAAAAATTTGACATTTATTCCACTCCGGTAATATATATTCTCGATTCAGATAAACGAATTAAAGCAAAGCGTCTGGGAGCCGATCAGGTACCTCAAATGTTGGAAACTTTAGAGCAATTAGAAAAAGCAAATACCCGTTAAGGTTCTATTTGCAGTTGTTTTAAATCGTTCCACAACAGTAACATGCTGGAAGCATCGGTGCCATTATACAATCCTCTTATACGGCGATTAGAATCTATAAGCATCATAAGTTCGCTGTGAATAAATTCTTCAGAACTGGGGGTATAGGCCGTGTTTTCAGATTTTGAAGTGTTTTCTAGGGCATTAACCAAAAAGTCATTTTTTGCCAAATCATAAATCTGTTCTTTCGAACCGGTTAAAAAATTCCAAAATCCTTTTTTTGCTTTATACGTATTGGCATAATTCAACAGAACCTCCGGCTGGTCATAAGCTGGATTAACGGTAATCGATATAAACTGAATTTTGGGTTGAGATGCGAGTGTTACATCCAATTTTTTGGATGCATTATCTGACGAAATACGGTGCAGGAGATCAAGCGTTTGATTTTTATGGATACAACTGTCTTGTAGGTGCATGAGATGCTTGCTCATGACCGGGCAAATGGTTTTACAGGTAGCAAAAAAAAAGTTTACCACCGTAACTTTATGATTAAAAATCGTTTCACTCAAGGTGTCTTTATATTGATTAATCAAATTAAAGGAACCTATTTGATGGTATAGGGTATCTCCATTTACAGCCAGTTTTTTAGGTCCGAAAAATGGCAAACGAGATGGGGATGTTTTGGTACAGCTAAGGCTAAAAATCAAAGCCAGCAGGCTAATGTTTTTGAATAATTTCATTGGATTCCAGTAAGAGTTGTTTTTCTTCTTTTAAACGCAAATGTTGATATTCCTCAATTAATCGTTTTACTTCGGCAATATAGCGGGCATCGTAATAACCCCGTATTCGGGATGCGGCATCAATTAATACAAAGTAACTGGAATCCACATAATAAGGTTTATTTTTGTAGTAGGCTGCATGTAGGGTGGGAAAGGCCGATGATCGAGTAAAGTACATGTTAGGCTTTGCACTAAATTCGTTTAGTTCGTTTGCGCGGCTTATATTTTCATACACAAAAACAAAGGGTATAGATTTAATTTTTTCGTAATTGTACTTAAAATACTCCCATAATCCGTCCAATCGGTAACTGTCTTTGCGGTAGGCTTCTTTAATAAAAACTGTTATAAACGAACCCTGGTTGGGGAGTTTTTTAATAGAATCAAGACCTTTAAAATTAAGCGGAACCTTGTAAAAAACGCTGTCTCCTTGCTTACTCAATGTTTTTGAACCGTATATCGGTAGTTTTTTGGAGTTTATGGTAGAGCTTTCAAGAATTACCCAAAACAAGGATGGAAAAATAATAATTAGTGCCACAATCCATTTTCGTTTCATAAATCAGGATTTTAGAGTATTAAACGTTTTAAAAACGATTTCTCCGTTAAAATGTTCGCAGGTTTCAATAAGTAATTTTATAAATTCCGGACCGTAATGCAAATACCAGGTTCCGCCGTGTTCGGTGCGTTCGTTTACCCTATGTTGCGGCATAATACTGTTTAAAACTTCAAAAACCCGTTCTTTAAGTTCGGTGTTTTTGTTTTTACGATGCGAATTGGACTTTTCGGCCAAATGTTCAATACGATTTAAATACTTTTGGGTTTCGGCTTCAAAAGCCGATTTTAAACTGCCCTCTATTTCATATAGCGGAGCCCCCAAAGGTAAAATTTGACTTTTAAACCGGTTAAGGATTTCTTGGGTATTAAGAGCTTGCGATTGGGATTTAAAAATATCCTGAACAAGTTCGGATTCGGGTTTAAACCAATCTGTAAAATTTAATCCCAGTTTTTGAGTGATGCGTTCGTCTTTACTCCGTATTGGAACAATCATATAACGAATGGGCAATAAAGGAAAAAAAACCTGGTAATGCTTCATAACCGAGGGCAGTTGCAGCCAATAGGCTTTTTCCTGAGGACCGGCAACATACACCAAATTGGGTAATACGTATTGCTGGTATACCGGTCGCAGCAGCGCATTTGGACTAAAACGTTCGGGGGCATCCTCGATAAGTTGTTCCATCTCCTCGAGTTTCCACACCTCAGATTGGTCTGACAAGCATAGTCCATTTGTACAAACATCCAACCGTTTGCGCGTACCCTCGTGGAGGTAAAACATATTACAGGCCCTAAACCCAATGACCGGCTTCCATTGGTTTTCAGTCCAAGACCTCATCGTGGTTGCTGCAGCAGTAAGTGTTTCAGAATGTAAAACATCGCCCTTAAGAATGTTTTGAAAGGAGGTTTTTAGTTCTTTACAATTTGCATCCAGGCAAATTAATCCCTCCGATCCAAATAAAGCATAGAGGACTTTTTGAATGGCCTCAGACAGGTTATTGGATTCTTCAAACAATTTAATTAAAGAACAAAATGATGCGGCATGCGGAAATTCCTTTATGGAATCAAATAAGTTTTGACTCAGATCGTGTAAGGCAGAATTTGGTTTTATACAGCCCACAGGACCCTCAGAAGTTACAGACCATTGATACTGCTTTTGGTTTAAATGAACCGATTGTATTTCCTTGTAATCATGATCCTCTGAGGCCAG
>OMJH01000155.1 GCA_900299295.1 Bacteroidota bacterium | reverse complement strand
GGTGCTGCCATGGTTCCAAAAGCCGATGTATTGGTGCATGTACCAGCACCGTTTGCTCCAAAACAACCAATTCGGGTATCCCTACAGGCTGCCGCTGTGCCACAAACATTGTTGGTATTAATGTGCATGTAATAGGTGGCCGAAGTGGGTGCAGTCCAAATCAAAGGCGTAATTCCAAAAGCTATTACAGGACCCGAAGGTGTTCCGGATCGAATGGTAATAAAATCGGTAGCTATGTTTGAAGTACAGGAATAGGTTCTTCCTGCAACGATGGTATTGAGGGTTGCATACTCTCCGCCATAATTGCATGAGCTTACTTGAACAGACAATCCCTGTGCAGGAGCAACGGCCGAACCAAAAGCGGAGGCGTTATTGCACTGAGAAAACAGATTAACAGAATTGAAAAATACAATTGCTGAAATAATTAGATTGTAGATGTTTTTCATAGATCGATTTGTTTTAAAAAATACACGTATTGAGGGGTGGTTGATATGTAAAAAATATAAATACAATTACCCATAGAGCATACAACATAATTAAACTCCGAAACTGAAAACAATAAATGAATTAGTAATTAAATAGCTAAATCATTTGGTTGTTTTAAATTCGGTTGGTGGGTTGTGTGGGTTTTTGATACAGCAAGCAGTTCAACCATTTTTAAGTTAATTTTAATGGTAGTATTTTTCGCAAAGCGTATCATTTAATAAATTAAAATTATAAAAAAATGATTAAAAAACAAAAAAAAGCAATTAAATTGATTTACTAGAAATAAAAAAAGCCCCAATTAAAAAATCGGGGCTTTTTCTCTCAAAAAACCAAAAACCGGCAATGGTTTCTGGTATAGGTTAGGACTTTCCTTCCATCTTATCTTTTAAATTGGATAAGGCTGAAATATCGCCCAGGGTTGTTTTCTCCTGACTGTCCTTTACTTTTTTAACCGCCTTTTTTTGCTCATCGGATTCGGCCTTTTTAGAAGCTTTATCTTTTTTACGAGCTTCTTCTTTAACCTCTTCGTGCAGACGGGCATGTGAGACCACAATTCGTTTGGCCTCTTTACTGAATTCAATAACTTTAAATTCTAAAACCTCTTCTGCCTTAGCGGCTACACCTTCGGCTTTCATTAAATGACGGGCGGGACAAAAACCTTCGACGCCATAGGGCAACCCAATCATGGCTCCTTTATCGTTTACGTTTAACACGGTTCCGTTATGAACGGAGTCCAGTGTAAATACTGTTTCAAACACATCCCAAGGATTTTCTTCTACCTGTTTGTGTCCTAAACTCAAACGTCGGTTTTCACCGTCAATTTCCAGAACTACAACCTCCATACGATCCCCTACTTTACAAAATTCGCTGGGATGCTTAACTTTTTTACTCCAAGACAAATCTGAAATATGGACTAAGCCGTCGATACCTTCTTCCAGTTCTACAAATACACCAAAGTTGGTAAAATTACGAACCTGGCCGGTGTGTTTAGTACCCTTGGCGTATTTGATCATGATCATGTTCCACGGATCGGTGGTGAGTTGCTTCATTCCCAGACTCATTTTACGCTCTTCACGGTCCATGGTTAAAATCTGAACTTCTATTTCCTGTCCAACTTTTACAAACTCTTGTGCACTGCGCAGGTGCTGACTCCAGCTCATTTCGCTCACATGCACCAAGCCTTCTACCCCGGGAGCTACTTCTACAAAAGCCCCGTAATCGTTAATTACAACCACTTTTCCTTTAATGCGGTCGCCAACTTTCCATTCCTGGTTTAAACTTTCCCAAGGATGCGCACTTAATTGTTTTAAGCCCAGTGCAATGCGTTTTTTATCATCGTCAAATTCAAGAATAACCACCTGAATTTTTTCATCCAGTTTCACAATTTCCTCAGGATGCGTAATGCGGCCCCAGGATAAATCGGTAATGTGTATCAATCCGTCGATGCCTCCCAAATCTATAAATACACCGTAGGAAGTAATGTTTTTAACGGTACCTTCCAGTACCTGGCCTTTTTCAAGTTTAGAGATGATGTCGCGTTTCTGAGTTTCAATTTCTGCTTCAATTAGGGCTTTATGAGAAACCACCACATTTTTAAATTCGTTGTTGATTTTTACCACTTTAAACTCCATGGTTTTTCCAACATAAACATCGTAATCGCGAATGGGCTTAACATCAATTTGAGAACCGGGTAAAAAAGCTTCTATACCGTATACATCCACAATCAATCCTCCTTTGGTACGGCATTTTACCAGTCCTTTAACCACCTCATCCGAATTAAGGGCTTCGTTAACTCGATCCCAGCTTTTTCCGGCACGGGCTTTTTTATGAGACAATACCAGTTGACCGCTGGCATCTTCTGTTTTATCAATAAAAACTTCTATTTTATCTCCGATTTTTAATTCGGGATTGTAACGAAATTCGGAAAGTGCAATTACGCCATCGGATTTAGATCCAATATTAACAACCACTTCTCGGTTGTTTTTTGCTACAACGGTTCCTTCTACAATTTGTAAATCGTTTACCGAACTTAATTTTTCTCCGTACAATGAATCGAGTTTGGTCTTTTCATCTGAGGAATATTGTACTTGTTTTTTTCCAATGGTGGTCCAGTCAAAATCGGGATTACCCACCTGAGGCAATGTTTCTGCCATATACTTGTTTTTTGTATCTGGTTTCAGGGACACCAGAGGGGTTAAACCTGTTACCGAAACCCTGAATTTCGGGACCTTAAAGATACTGTTTTAAATTTCAATGAAACGTTAAAAAAAATCTTTTTAAAATCATATAATTTATTTTTACATCTATAAAATGGTAGCAATGAAACCCAAAAGCTTGTTGTACTTTATTCTAGTCTTTTGTATTCAAAGTATTGATGCACAGTTGTTTATAGAATTATATCGTGAAGGTTACCCGCGCTCATACCTCTTTGGAACCATGCATTTGTTACCAAAAAACCAATTTAAAGTTTCAACAAATTTCAAGCGGTATTTAGATTCCAGTGATCTTTTAGTAGAGGAACTAAACTTGGATGCCCTTGAGGGTTCCAAAAAACTTGAATTGGCAAAACTTACGCGTTTGCCCCAGGGTAAAGTACTTAGGGATGTTTTGCCCGATTCGGTATATCAGGCAATGGCATTTATTTTTAAAAACGAATTAAAATACAGCGCGTTTAAATGGAATGCTTTGCAGCAACTGCACCCCCTAATACTTGAGTCTCTGCTGTTGCAGCATTGTGTAAAAAAACCCTTGGTTCCAGAAACCTATTTTTATAACTATTTTAAAAAAAAGGGCAAAGCCTGTTATGGATTAGAAACTCCGCAGGAACAAATGCTGCTGCTCACCTCGCTTCCCGTTACTTTACAATTTAAAGAGTTTCCTAAAACATTTTCATTGGTTCAATCCGACTACAACAATCTTTTGAGTATGTATCAAAAAGAAGATTTAAATGCACTTTATAATTACAGTACACGTTTTATGCCGGATAGTCTCAACCAAGCTTTACTTTTTAACCGAAATCGTACCTGGGTGCAAACCTTACGCGTTTTATTATCTCAAAAATATTGTTTTATAGCCGTTGGCTCTGCCCACCTTGCGGGACCGCAAGGGCTCATAGAATTACTTAAAGCAGAAGGTTTTCATATTTGACTTAGAGATAGGGATTAAAAAAAGCCTCACGATTGTGAGGCTT
>OMJH01000154.1 GCA_900299295.1 Bacteroidota bacterium | reverse complement strand
TTGTTTTAGTCGGTAATACACCACCTCAGCATTAGGAATATTGAGGTCATCAAAATAATATTCAAGATTGTATATCGAATTACCATTCTCTGCTTTTGAATCAATTGTTGAGATTTCGTCAAAATTGACAGCGTCAAAACTTCTCTCTACTGTAAAAAAATTATTGTCAGTTTCACTTGCAGTTGTCCATTGTAAATGGATTTTCTTGTCTTCCAGGTTGGCATTAAAATCAATTAACTCAATGGGCAGTAATCCAAAGCCGCTCATTGTGGCTATACATGGAGTAGGATTGTCCGGACAATTTGAAACTGACCAATCAAACAACATACCTGAGTTATTGATGGTAATTGATCCGCCTGCAGTAACAGTTCCAGTTCCTATAACTGTTGCGTTGTTGTCTACCAATACATCTCCGGTGACATTTATGGTTCCGTGAACTATTGAGCTTAAATTGTTGGTCAAAGTTAAATTTCCTGTTATGTTTACTGTTGCGCAAGAATCTACCATTAGCGATGTGTTATTCATAAATGTCATGGACCCGGTTTTCAACAAGCCACAATTATGTACATATACCCTAGCAGTATTATTAACTATGAATGTGCCTTCAATAGAAAATAAATTATAAATATCTAGTGAAGATGAGGTGGAGGAGTTATAATTGAATTTTGGTCCGCCGGCAGGATCTTGTAATTCCCCGTAAACGGTGGTTAAACCTGAGCCATTAACTGCTAAGTTACCGGTAACCGTTACTGTTGAATTGGAGGCAATTTGTATATTGTCAGAAAAAAAATATGCCGGTATAAAGCCTCCCCATGTTAAACTTGAATTCCAATTTCCGCCGGGCGGCGAACTGGTAAAGATTGACATAATTTCAGGGGGATTTTGAAAATTTCCATTTTGAGTATAGACGAATGGGGCAATTATAAATATGGAAAATAAACAATACAGAAACCGAATCATATTTACTTTCATAAAAATCTAAGCTAATTTAAATCAAAAAAAAAATAAAAACAGCTTTCTCTTTGAAAATGTTTTCTATTTACGGAATTAAGTAAAAAAACTTAATTAAGAGTTTATGTTATGCGATACGTACTAACTCAATAAGGATCTGGAGATAACAATCCGCTGCACCTCACTTGTTCCTTCGTAGATTTGAGTAATTTTTGCATCGCGCATTAACCGTTCCACATGATATTCTTTTACATAGCCGTAACCACCATGAACCTGCACGGCCTCAGTCGTTGTCCACATTGCAGTTTCGGATGAATATACTTTTGCCATTGCGCCCGCTTGCCCGTAATCTAAATGGTGGTCCTTCAGCCAGGCAGCTTTCAGACATAAAAGCCGTGAAGCTTCAATTCGGGTGGCCATATCGGCAAGCTTAAACTGAATAGCCTGATGCTTTGAAATCTCTTTACCAAAGGCTTTACGTTCTTTGGAGTAGGCGAGTGCCAGTTCGTAAGCTCCTGAGGCAATACCTAAAGCCTGGGCAGCAATTCCGATTCTTCCGCCGGCAAGGGTTTTCATCGCAAACTTAAATCCGAATCCATCCTCCCCAATACGATTGGCCTTCGGAACTTTTACATCCGTAAACATCAATGAATGTGTATCACTCGCACGAATGCCCATTTTATTCTCTTTTGGTCCAACAACGAAACCGGGCATGCCCCGTTCAACAATCAAGGCATTTATTCCTTTATGGCCTTTGGACACATCGGTTTGTGCAATCACTAAATAAACTGATGCGCTGTTGCCGTTGGTAATCCAGTTTTTTGTTCCATTCAAAAGATAATGATCGCCCATGTCAATGGCTGTTGTTTTTTGAGAGGTGGCGTCGGAACCTGCTTCAGGCTCTGATAAACAAAATGCACCAATGATTTCTCCTTTTGCAAGCGGAACTAGATATTTTTGTTTTTGTTCTTCGGTGCCAAATGTTTCAAGTCCCCAGCATACCAGGGAGTTATTTACGCTCATTACCACAGAGCAGGAGGCATCCACCTTAGAAATTTCTTCCATGGCCAGAACGTAGGAAATGGTATCCATTCCGCCTCCTCCATATTTAGGATCTACCATCATGCCCATGAAACCAAGTTCTCCCATTTGCTTAATAAATTCAGCGGGAAACTTTTGATGCTCATCGCGCTCAATTACTCCGGGCTTCAATACATCCTGAGCAAAATCGCGGGCGGCTTTTTGAATCATGAGATGTTCTTCTGTTAATTCGAATTTCATAATGGTGTTTTTTAACTTCTCAAAAATAATTAAAAATGATTCAAATGAAAAAGTATTTTGAGTTTAAAATAGGGTCGGTAAAATCCACTTTTTCCTACCTTTAAAGCGTATGGAGAAACGCTTGACCGGAATTGGATTGATGTCGGGAACTTCGCTGGATGGGTTGGATATTGCCTGCTGCGAATTTAATTTTCGATATGAAAAAATAAATTTCATTTTACATTGCGCAGAAACATTATCTTACACAGAGGAATGGCGGCAGCGGCTATCCACATCCATGAACACAAGCGGTAGAGATTTAATGCAACTGAATCATGATTTCGGTGTGTTTTGTGGAAAAGCCACTGATCAATTTTTAAAAAAACATTCGCTTCGGGTTGATTTTATTTCTTCACACGGACATACTGTATTTCATCAGCCGCAGGATGGGTTTTCGACGCAAATCGGAAGTGGTGCGGTAATTTTTGCACAAACAGGAATAACCACAGTGTGTGATTTCAGGAGTATTGATGTTGCCTTGGGAGGACAAGGCGCCCCTTTAGTTCCAATAGGAGACAAATTTCTTTTTCCTGATTTTGAGGCGTGTTTAAATATTGGTGGAATTGCAAACATTTCATTTCAAAAAAAAAATCAGCGGGTGGCATTTGATATCTGCGCAGCCAATATTGTTTTGAATGAATTGGCGGCGGAGTTGGGATTGAAAATGGACAGAGGAGGTGAGTTAGCGCGAAATGGACGTTTGATTTCAGCGTTGTTGGAGGAATTAAACGCAGATGCGTATTATGAAAAGTCAGAAAAAAAATCATTGGGCAGGGAATGGGTGGAAGAGAATGTCATAAAAAAAATCAGGGGTCATCAAGGTTCACTTCATGATAAGTTAAGAACAATGGCAGAGCATATAGCTTTTCAAATAAGCCGTGTTGTTAAGGAGAATCAGCTCAATCGGATATTAATAACAGGAGGCGGAGCCTACAATGACTTTTTAATGGAACGGATTCGATTGCTGTCCGGAAAAGAAATTGTTCTGCCTAAAAATGAAATAATTGAATTTAAAGAAGCACTTATTTTTGCTTTTCTGGGTGCAAATCGGATTTTGAAACGAAATAATTCACTTTCCTCGGTCACAGGAGCAATTGCAGATAGTTGCGGAGGGTGTATCTACGGCTGAAAACGTTTGAAATTTTTTAACTTCAATCAGTTTCAATGACTGAGGTTTTATTACTTTAGTGGTTCGAAATCGCAATGAGAATTAATCATTTCATTTTCATTTTTTTCATTTCTCTGCAACTTAATGCGCAAAGTTGGGATTGGGCTGTTACTGCAGGAGCCGATAAGTCAGATAAAGGAATTGATATGGATACGGATGAAGGCGGAAACGTATATGTTTGCGGATATTACAACACATCTACAAATGGTGGTGCTAATTTTGGACCGTTGGGAACCAGTCAAACAGGTTTTGGTAAAGAGGGTTTTCTTGCAAAAATTGATAAGGATGGAAACTGGCAATGGGTTAAAATTGCACAGGGGGGTTGGGATGAACGCGTATTAGGAATGTGCGTTGATAAAATCAATCAATTTGTTTACGTTACGGGTACTTGCTGGAATACTACAGATTTTGGTGCTTGTACTTCAACCACCTTTCCCGGGTCTAGTGATAATATTTTTGTCGGTAAGTTTGATTATTCCGGGAATTGTCAGTGGCTTGTCGGTGCCGGAGGTTCTTCGGATGACCATGGATATGATTTGATAACCGATAAATTGGGGAATATTTATTTGACGGGTTTGATGTCGAATGAATACAATGTGGGTCAACCCGCGAGTTGTACCTTCGGTGGATTGAGTATACCCGTTCCTATTGGCGAGGACTCCCTTGGTTTTGTTGCAAAAATGGATCCTAACGGAAGTTTCAAGTGGGTGAAAACGTTTAAAGCCACGGACGGAGAACGTGACAACCGAATTGCCATTGATGACTCTGCCAATGTATATGTTTGTGGTGGATTCTGGGGAGATACGGCTCGCTTTGGAAACGCAACGTATCAAACGCGAGGCGGAATGGATATTTTCGTAGTGAAATTTGACAGCTCAGGTACACAAAAATGGGTGAAAACAACAGGAGGTATATTGGATGACCGTGCGAATTCAATTACTGTTGGTCCGGAAAATCAGATTTATGTAACAGGAGAATTTCGTGATGAGGTTTCGTTCGACGGTGACACATTAAAAAATCATGGAGGCCCAAACGGTCGTGATATTTTTCTTGCCAAGTTAACTACCGGAGGCAATTGGTTATGGGCCAAGCGCGCAGGATCGGACGAAGGTTCGGAACGGGGAAATCGTGTGATTACTAATTCAACGGGGGATGTTTTTTTCACCGGAGAATATCAGGACACTGCTAAATTTGGTTCTCAGATTACGCTTATCACAAATAACATCGAAGTATTTGTGGCTTGTGTGGATAAAGATGGTAATTGGAAATGGGTGCTAAACGGAGGCTCTCCAAACGAAGACCGTGGAAATTCGCTAACCATCGATGAACAATGCAATTTATATACCTGCGGATACTACGAATTAACCGCTGCTTTCGGAATCGAAATGATAACCGCTCAGGGTTCTAAAGATATTTTTGTCTCAAAAATTCTGCGTGCGTGTCAACTTGAACCCTACGAAATCAGTGGTGAAATATTAGTACCAACCGGTTTTTCACCAAACGGAGACGGAACGAATGATTTGCTTTATGCGTATGGTACTTTAGATGTTTCAAAATTCGAATTCGAAGTTTTCAATCGATGGGGACAAAAAATATTTTCCACTAACGATAAAACAAAGGGTTGGGACGGAAAGTTCGAAGGCGCCGATGTACAGCAAGGCGTTTATGCCTACCGAGTTAAAGCTGTATTCGGAACAAATAAAAAGGAAATAGCGGGTAGTGTGACACTTTTTCGCTAGATTTTTCTTTCGAATTTTTTTGATTTTTATTTTTTCTGTGCCAACGATTCTTGGGCTCGAGTACAAAGTAATTTAAATCGCAAACTCCATTAAAGTCTTGTTATCTTCGCAGGCATGTTTGGAAGGTTAACTCGATCGCATGGCCTTTTGCATTTGATCGTATTTATTTGGGGTTGGTCGCCTATTTTGGGACGTGCAATTGAAGCGCAAGCGCTCCAATTAGTTTGGTTTCGGATTGCCATCACAATAATTGCCTTACTAATTTATTCCGCCTTTATCCGCAAATCGTTGGTAACAGATAAAAAAACGATGGCTAAATTAATCGGAGTTGGTTGCATGGTTGCTTTTCACTGGTATTTGTTCTATAATGGAATTAAAGTGAGCAATATATCTGTTACGCTGGTGGGATTTTCAACGGCAACTATTTTTACTTCCTTGATTGAACCTTTTTTTTACAAACGAAAGATTATTGTATACGAATTACTATTCGGAGGAATAATTTTTCTTGCAATTGGAATGATTATGTACGACGATTTGAGTAAAAGTCAGATACAGGTAGTTGATAAACATGTAAATTTTACTTTAGGGATAGTTTATGGGGCAGGTGCGGCTTTTACGGCCTCGCTGTTTACGGTCTGGAACGGAATGCTCATTAAAAAAACAAACTCATCGATAATTACGATTTATGAACTCGGGGGTGGTTTGCTTTTTCTAACTTTATTTTTGCTTTTAAATGGAAACTTAAATAATCCCGGGAAGTTTTTTAGTATTTCAGGTTGGGATTATATTTATCTATCAATACTTGCCATTGTTGGAACGGCCTTCCCTTTTATTGCCAGTACTAATTTGCTTAAACAAATCTCACCGTATACAATTACGCTCACCAATAACCTGGAAACGGTTTATGGAATTTTATTAGCAGCATTGCTGTTTAGTGAACATAAGCAGCTAAACGTATTATTTTATAGTGCTACTTGTATAATTTTAATGGTGATTGCCACAAACGCAATCGTTAAAAATTATCTTGAAAAGAAAAAAGTCCGGTAATAATTTATTAACGGACTTTTTTTAAACTACTTGTAAATAAACTACCGTATAACTGTTACATGACCAACTTTGGTGATCTCTTTGTTTTTATCGTTTTTAAAGTAAACTTTCCAAACGTAAACATCAATTTGAACTAATTCACCAACATTATTTTTTCTTCCATTCCAACCCTTAGCCACATCTGTTGTTTGGTAAATGCGTTCTCCCCAGCGGTTATAAACCTCGAAACGGTAGGTTGTAATATCAATTCCGGAAATAAACGGAAGTAACAAATCATTCAAACCATTTTCATCGCCCGGAGTAAATGCATTCGGAACATATAAAGCTATATCAGGTTCAACGATTACAGTATTATATGCAGTATCAGCACAACCCCATTGATTAGTCGCGGCTAACATGATGGTATAGGTTCCCGGGTCGGTATAATTCCAGACAGGATTTGTTAAAGTCGAAGAGCTGTCTAGAGTTAATTGCCAGTAGTAAGAAGTTGCATTTACGGATTGATTTACAAACTGAACTGTAGGATCTATAATTGTTGTTTCATTAGGATTCGCATAAAACCCGGCTACAACGGTCGGGTGAATCCAAATCATATTGTTATTCGTAATTGTGTCAGAACAACCATTTGCATCAGTGTAAATGAATGTGATATTAAATGTTCCTGTGTCTGAATAAATATGATTCATGTTGAGGGAGTTACCAGTGAATCCGTCTCCAAAATTCCATTGAGCATTTCCATTACCGGGCGCGGGTACGACGGATGAAAAGGATATTAACGCGGGATCACAACCTTCAGTTAAATTGGAAGCAATTGAAATTACCGGTTGAGGATAAACAATAATTGAAAGTGTGCTGGTGTCCGGACATTGACCTCCTATTGCGTATTGAACCGTGAATGTCCCCGCTCCTGCAGTTGACGGACTGAAAGTTCCGGTTGTCGTATTTGTAATTCCAGGACCACTAAAAACACCACCGGATGTTGCTGTAGTCAGGTTTACGGAATTGTCAGTAATACAAAATGGACCAGCTGAATTGATGGTTGCATTTGCTCCCGCATTAACAGTCAGCTGTACGGAGTCTGTTATTGTACAACCGCCCCCGCCCGCAGTGTAATAGACATACCAGTTACCTACGCCGGCAGTTGCAGGATTAAAATAACCATCTGCATTATTACCTGCATTTGTCATTCCCGGTCCTGACCAACTTCCCGTTGCGCCCAATGGATTCGTAATTGCAGATAATGTATCCGCAGCCTGATTCACGCAATAAGTAACCGATGCCGGCATACTTAAAGTGAATGGATTAACTACTGTAATTGGAATTGTATCTTGCTTTACACAGCTTCCAAAATTACTTGTGATAGAGACTGTGTACGTGGTTGTGACGGAAGGATTAAGGTTAACCGTGGGTGGTGTTCCGGAAACGCCTATGCTGGGAGCCCAGCTATAAGTAAAATCGCTTGGAACTGCCACAGACTGACAAGTTGTGAATCGCGTATTTGGTCGTTGCTGATAGCTTGCATTTGCCAGGGTTTGAGGGCAAGCAACCGTGACGTCGCTGTAATACACAATATAAGAACGGTAAGGAGTAGCAGTTGAATTTTGAATGGCGTTGGTTGTATAAGTGCTTGTTCCAACCCATGTATAACATATTTCTACAACAATATTCGATACACCATCCCATTCATATGCTGAAATAAAATTGTGTGTATTCCATCCGGCCGTTACCACATAATTTTGTGGTCCCCAAATGATTTGATTTACACCCGTAACGAAAGGAACATTAAAACCTGTTCCGGTTGGGTCTAAATCTGCAACGTTTGTACATCCTATTTTTATAGTATAGTTGAGGAAAGTAGTATTCATTCCCGCGGGAAGGCTGGCAACATCAAAAGAGATGCTGCTGATTTTTCCGGGAGTCATACCTGCTGCAAGTAGATCAGCGGCGGTATATAAAATCTGGTATTTTTCGTTGGAGTACCAATTTCCATAAACGGAGGGCCATGTTGTGCTCGTATTTTGCGCTGTTCCTGTTCCAATTGTTTGCGTTGTCGTTGCCCCGCAACCGGTAGCAGCTAACGCACATTGGGTTGGAGCCCCACCTCCATAATTGAACGTTACGACAGCTGATTGGCCGCCGCAAATTGTATCAGGCGCCACAGATGTGGTTACGTTCACAAAAATAGTATCGATGATAAATGAACCTGTTGCGGTACACTGGCCATCTGTAAACGTCATATTGTAGGTACCTGAAGGCAGTGATGTAAGGTTTTGGGTAGCACCGGCTGCGTTGTTAGAATAATTTTGGGGTCCGGTAATCGTTAGCGTGTAGGTTGGCGGGGCACCGGAAATCATATTTATGGTGGCCGACCCTGTACTTAAACCAAGACAGGTTGGTACAATGTTCGAAGCATAAACTGAACTTGGAGTATTGGTTAAGTAAATTGAAACTGAATCTTTACACCCGGTAGTTGGATTGGTGTATGACAAGTAATAAGGTGACCACGCGCTTGTAACGGGACTTGCTATTGAAATACAATTGGCGGTTCCCAAGCTAGCGTAAGGCCAATTTGCATCGTACCAAACTACATTCGTTGCTCCGTTGGGAGCGCATAAATTTGCTGTTGTTCCGCAAAAAGTTGTGTTTTGGTTAAGCTGGTTGACAGTTTGAGTCAATGTTATTTTAACAGAGTCTTTGCAACCGCTGGGGTTGGTGAAAACCACTGTGTAGTTTGAATTATTTACAGGATTATTCAAGGTGATAGATCCTGAATTCGCACCATTGATTATTGTTCCGGCGGGGTTGTACCACACATAATTCGAACCTGCGGGTGCTGTTACGAGTGCAGGAGAGAGACAGAAGTTCTGAACATCCGTATAATAAATAGGCGGTGAAATTCCAACTGTAATTGTGGTATCTGCGGAACCACAACCTGGTGAACTAACGACAACGCTATAAGTACCGGGAGCGAGGCCACTTACGCTTGAGGTATTTCCTCCTACTGATGCCCCGTTAGCTGTATTAGTCCAAGCATAATTATAACCAAAGTTGGATCCTATTGGAACAACGGAAGCTGTACCGCTGAATCCGGTTTGGCAGCTTGGAGTGGAGTAGGTGTTTTGAATGGAAATGTTTGTAGTAACCAGGGTGGTCTGAACTTGTGAGGTGCAACCGGCAGCGGTAATCAAATTAACCGTATAAACATTTCCTACCACGGCATTTGAAATAATCAGGGAATCGTTTGTTGCGCCCGGAATTAATATTTGACCGTTTGGTCCATACCATTGGTATTGAGAATAACCAGGAGGAGCTACCAACACAGCTGAAGTTGAGCCCGTACACATGTTTACAACTGCCTGTGCAGGCTGACATGTTGCATCAATGTATGCGTAACCCCAATGACCTCCAAAAATACAGTCTCCGGTTTGAAATTCAAGCGTAACAGTTGTATTCAGATAAGGTGTCAGGTCAATGGCCACGTTCGTCCATTTTTTATAGTAGTAGGAGTTGAATCCGCCTGGCGTTGGATCAATCCAGGATGCTCCAGACCAATATGAAGCTGCAATGAAGGTAGGGTCAGTTGCAACCTGTGTCGCATCAATTTGATATTGCCCACAACCTGTAATGGGGTTTCCACTCTGATCGCGAGTGGTAATTTTGAAAAACGGCTGTTCTCCTACAAGGTGCCCTCCGTCATATAACACGACTGCGTAGGAAAAATTAAATTGTGAATTGTTTGGAGTTACAAACATTGAGTAAACCAAACGCTCTGTTTCGTTGTAGTTGTTGTTGGCATTTCCCAGGCGAGCAGTTACTCCGTTGGCTGTAGCCGGAACAAATTCAATGTCAGATTTATGAGTGGCGGGCAAAATGGCGATAGAGTCCCAACCGATGCAGCTGGTTGGTGGATTATTTACAGTTGGAGGAATCGTCATGATGGTATGGCGATTCGGGTAGGGATTTACAAATCCGGGCCAAAGCGCCTGTGGCAATTGATTTGGGCCCATTGTGACAATTCCGTTTACCCATGCCGGGGTAAATGTGTTCCAGTTTGTTGCGGCAGAGTTTGTGTATGTACCGCCTGTCCAGTTTGAAAAATCCATATTTTCAAATCCGGCATTTGGACAGAATGCATTTTGTGGAGTAAGATTAACGAAACCTGTTTTGCTGGCGGGATCATAGTCAAAAGAATATTGCTGGTTTCCGCGTGAGGATATATTAATTTGAGAAGCAGCCTTGCTTGCGATATAACGACGTTGTGCGGCCTCAAAGTATTCTTGCTGTTCTGCAGGTTTGTTGCTGATGCTTTTAGCTTGCCTCATAACGGTTGGCGCATCGAAACCTTCCAGAAGTTTTTTCTGCTCCGAACTTAACGCAGGAAATGGACTTTTCGGGTGGTTGCCCGGTAAAGATTGCTGTTGCTGAGCGAGGAGGAAAATGGATGAAAATAAAAGAAAAACTGTAAAATTTTTTTTCATACTTAGTGAATTAAATCGACTAGCCGTATATAGCGGAAATTCAATTTGGTTAAAAGTACAAAACTAATTGGTAACAAAAAATCTAGCCAAGGAAAATATTATCACCAGATTGTTGATGAAAGTAGATTGTTAAAAAATCAGCCGACTGAAGCAGGCGGTTCAAGCACATGTCCGCAATTTTTACAAGTTCTTAGGTCAATATTGCCGTAAAACCTACTGAAAACCCCTTGAAATTGGGTGGTAATATCGTGCAGCGGGAAGTATTCTTCAAAAAGTTTATGGTTACAATTCTCGCAAAACCATAATAATCCGTCTTTTTCTCCCGGTCTCCGCTTGCGCTCTATCACCAATCCAACAGTATTGGCAAAGCGTTTTGGATTATGGGGAACCATTGGCGGTAATAGAAAAATTTCTCCTTCGCGAATGGGAACATCAACACATTTTCCGTCTTCCTGGATACGAACGATAATATCGCCTTCCAGCTGATAAAAAAACTCTTCTCCTTCGTTGTAGTGAAAATCTTTTCTTGAATTAGGACCACCCACAACCATTATTATGAACTCTGCATCCTTGTAAACTACCTTATTGTTTACCGGTGGTTTAAGCAAGTGCCTGTTTTCATCAATCCATTTTTTAAAATTAAAAGGACGAGTAATAGACATGGTAAAAGTTTTCACGAAAATAAAAACAATTTCGAAATAAAGTTTTTATTGCATTAATTTTACTTCAAAAAAATGGTAATTGATTTAAGTAAACAAACCGCTTTGGTTTGCGGAAGTACTCAAGGAATTGGTCGTGCTGTTGCAGAAATGATGGCAGCTGCAGGCGCTCGTGTTGTTTTATTGGCAAGGAACGAAGAAAAACTGAAAGAGGTTGTAGCCCAACTTCCAAGTCGGCATAATCAAATTCACAGCTACCTGCAGGCTGATTTTAATAAACCTGATCAGCTCAAGAATAAACTGGCAGAATTTATTAAACAGGTGGGTTCAATTTCCATTTTGGTAAACAACACCGGGGGACCTAAGGCGGGCCCGGCATCAACTGCTTCAGTTGAGGAATTTGAAATCGCGTTTTCTAATCATTTAGTTTGCAATCAGGTTTTAATGCAGGAATGTTTAGAAGGAATGAAGAATCAGAAAATGGGCAGGATTATTAATATCATTTCCACTTCTGTGAAGCAACCCTTAAAAGGATTGGGAGTTTCCAATACCATTCGCGCAGCGGTCGCCAATTGGGCAAAAACCTTATCAGTTGAATTGGCACCCTTTGGAATAACCGTGAACAACGTTTTGCCTGGAGCTACCAGCACACAGCGGCTAAATGAAATAATAAAAAATAAAGCAGAAAAATCAGCGAATAGCCGCGAAACAATTGAACTGGAAATGTTGAACGAGATTCCAGCAGGTCGTTTCGCAAGTCCTCAAGAAATTGCACATGCGGTTGTTTTTTTAGCTTCGGCTCAAGCAGCTTACATCAATGGAATTAATCTTCCGGTTGACGGAGGAAGGACCGCTTGTTTATAAATC
The DNA here is from genome assembly GCA_900299295.1 of Bacteroidota bacterium. Lineage (GTDB taxonomy): Bacteria > Bacteroidota > Bacteroidia > B-17B0 > Aurantibacillaceae > AM-1111. Next base: position 5,710 of record OMJH01000154.1, on the reverse strand, counting down.
AATTTTTTAAGTGTATTAACACTCGGGTGTTTAAAAAATTGATTATCCTGAAATGTCTTCGGATTTTATTCATCTAGTTTTGCCTTGATTAAAAAATAATAGGCAAAAAGTATATTAATGCGTGCACTCTTAGTTTTATTTCTCTTTACTCTTTTTTTGATAGAAAATGCACGATCGCAATCAATAGACCAGTCTGAAAAGCATTACCCCTCTATTTTATTTGGCGCAGGTTATATGAAATTTACGGGAGATGTTGGTAAGTTGAATGATGTGAGTCCTTTGCTGGATTCGCGTTTTGGTTATTATCTAAAAGCTGAATACAGGTTAGGAAAACATTTGGGAATAATGGCCGGTGGTATTTACGGTAAACTTGCCGGAACAAATAACGAAAAGTATAATCATTTGAATTTTGAATCAAAAACACTTCAGGTTGATTTGAATTTAGTTACCTATTTCGATCATTTGTTTGATAACGATCCGGAATTGTCACCTTATTTGAATGCTGGCATTGGCTACATGACCTTTGATCCGTATGGTGATTTAAAAAGCGGAAACGATACGTATTTCTATTGGTCAGATGGTTCAATCAAAAATTTGCCTGAGACTCCTTCAAATTTAAATTCGGCTATTCCTATAAAGCGTGATTATAACTACGAGACTCAATTAAAGGATTCCCTTGTTAATTACCAACGGAACACACTTACTATTCCGATTGGAGCAGGTTTCGATTGGCAACTAGGCAAATTTCACCGCTGGGATGTACAATTTGGCTTTAATTATAATTTTCTGCTAAGTGATTATGTTGATAATGTAAAATCAGGATCGAATGATTCATATTGGATGATGCATGCGGGAATAAAATACACATTTGCACCCAAGCAAAAAACCCCTGCTTCAGAAGTTGATTTTAAAGCAGTTGATAATATCGACGCAGACGAAGATGGAGTAATAGATAATGAGGATAAATGTTTAGGAACTCCAAAAGGGGTAAAGGTGAACTCAAGCGGCTGTCCGCCGGATACGGATGGGGATGGTGTTGCTGATTATTTAGACTTGGAACCTAACACTAAAAAAGGAGCTGATGTTAATCAGTTTGGTGAAACAATAAACCTTGAAGAGTTGGCAAAAAGAGAACTGATGCGGGATTCGCTGGAAGCGCAATGGGGTGATTTTGCGAAAAATTCTAAAACAGAGAATATAAAAACTGAAAATTCTGACTCGAAAAATCAACCGGCTTCAAACGGCGCTACATCAAAAATTCCTGAGTCACTCAGAATAGCCGACACAAATAAAGATGGATACATTTCGGTACAGGAAATTTCTGCATCGATTGATGCATTTTTTGAAGGCAGCAACGCCTTCAGTGTAGAAATTATAAATAAACTCATTGATTATTTCTTTGAACAGTAAGGGCTTTATTCGCTTTGTTGGAAAAGAAATAAAACGGTTTTTTTTATTTTATGAATAAATTTGTTTTACTGATTGTTGCTGCACTATTGTTACTGGCGTTTACTTTTTTTCCGGACGATGAAGTTACCTTACAGCATAATTTACCAGGATCTGTTTCGGCAGGTGAGGAGGTAACCGCTGAATTCATAGTAAAAAAGACCATCGGAATTCAATTCGGAAAGTTTCAGCTTGATTTGCCTTCAGGTGTTGTTGCCTCTGCCGTTGAACTCAAAGGCGGACAGTTTTCATTTTCCGGTTCTGTTGCGAAAGTAATTTGGATGCAATTTCCCTCTGAAGAAGAAACTAAAATAAGCTTCAAGTTGAAGTTCTCAAATGAAATGAATGGGAATAAAACCATAAACGCTAAGTTTCAATATGTAACCAATAATGAAAAAAAATCAACTGAAATTGCACCCCATCAAATTTCCGTTGTAAATGCATCATCAGGAACGGAGGTTGAAGCAAAGAAAGACAGCTCTTTCGCTTCGTCAGATGAACCGGAACAGGTGGTGTCTGTTGAAAGAATAATTGAAAAGGATGTAAACAAAAACGCCTTTCTTGTCACTGTAAAAATCAAGAAAGGTCATGTGAAAGGTTTTGCAAAATATATGGATGCATTACCTGCCGGTTTGACAGCCACCAAAGGTACTGTTTCAGGCAACGGAACTTTTAAGTTTGTGGACAACAAGGCGTCGGTTATTTGGGCCACACTGCCGTCCGATGAAGAAATTCAGGCCACATATTTTATTAAACCGATAATTGAATTTAATGAGAAACCACTTATTAAAGGCTCTTTTTCGTATGTTGAAAATGAAACAACACGTAAGGCTGAGGCCAGTGATGTATATTTAGATGTTACGCAAAAATCAGTTGAAGAAAATATTGTTTCCAATGATTCGGGTGTGAAAGAAACAACTACAGAAACTGTTTCAGTAGTTCAGCCGGATAAAGAAAAGGAAGAAAAAGTTGTTTCATCAAATTCCGGCAAAGACGAACAGGCACAAACCAATGAAAATATAACGGTCACTACTGAAAAAACAGATGGAACAACCAATAAAAATGTTACTTTCCATGTTCAGATAGGGGCATATAAAAATCAACCTTCAGTTGAATATTTCAGGAAAAAATACACAATAGATGAAGCAATTATTACAGATATACACAACGGATTAAATAAGTATATGGTTGGTAAATTTAATGAGTATAAAAGTGCACGTGATTATCGTGAGACCATTCGCGCAAAAGGAATTAACGGAGCATTTGTAACTGTGTATAATTCAGGAAAACGAATTACTGTACAGGAAGCGTTAATGATATTGAACCAGAAATGGTTCAGATGATTTTTCTTTCTTTTGGAAACCCGCCGGTATTGATGCACAAAATTTTTGATTTCGGCTCAAATTTTTTTCTCACTGCAAGCGTTTGGACGGCAAAAAATAATTTTGCGTTGTAAATTTCATCCGGACGGAAATTATTTTCATACTCAAAACCATCACAAAAGTTAGTTAGTTCTCGTGAGTCTTTTGCGTAACCGCCAAAATGAAACTCATCAAATATTGAAACATTTCCAGGAAGTATTTCCCCGGAGTTGAACTTCATCCATTGTTTCGCGATGTAATTATCTGCGTTGAGCACATTCACTCCAAGTATTTTTTGGTGGGCCTTTATACGCCTCCCGATGCCTGCAAGTGTACCGCCTGTGCCGCATGATACACAAATCCAATTAATGTTGTCGGGAATAAAATTGTAAATTTCTTCTGCACCTAAAATGGCATTTTCATTACTTCCTCCTTCCGGTAAAATCAAAATTTTTCCAAATTCACTTTCAAGTTGGGTTAAAAAACCGGAATTGTCTATTTTTCTGTACTCACTGCGGGAAATGAATTTCAATTCCATTCCACTCGCACTTGCACTTTGTAAAATTTCATTTGAATCAGTACGTAATTCTTCTCCTCGAATTAAACCTATTGTACGAATACCGTATAACTTACCGGCAAAGGCTGTTGCGCGGATGTGGTTTGAATAAGCTCCACCAAACGTCAGAATTGCTTCTTTTTCAGAATTAAAAAATTCGTTTAGGTTATACTTAAGCTTAAAATATTTATTACCGTTAATTTCCGGGTGAATTAAATCCAGCCGCAGAATATATACTGATAGCTGATGGATGTCGAATACTTCATTTTTCCATTCCTGAAGTGGTGGTGTTTTTATTCTGATCGTATCGTATTGCATTCAAAGTTTGGTGCGTACCAGAAATTGCTCGTTTCCCTCCTGTAATAGAAAATACTGATATCCTTTGTAGATTTTCATGCTTTGAAAATGATCTTTGTCAGGAAGTTCCACGGTAGTAACCTGACCTGTCAAAGGTTGAATTTTTTTGAAATATTCATTCGAGCCATAGTTTGCAAAATTTGTTTCTGAAATTCCGAGAAAATACAGTTCCTGATAAAAAATATCCATAAGTATTTTCTTGAAGTTGAACGTATCTTTTGATCTGTAAAAGTCATACCCATTGAGAAATTTTCCCATGTTATCAAAATTTTCGATATGGTAGTTAAAAAGATCAACAACTATTAATTGATCCTTCCATTTTAAAAATTCTAGAGGTGAACCAGGATAATTAACATAACCCAGCGAATGAGCCAGTTCAGGCATGCCAAGATCAGCAGCGCGTTTCCAATTACCCGGTGATTTTAAAAATTTGTCGTCAGTAAAGTTTTTAAAGAGGGATAAGCGATCATTTTTTTTCAGTCGAACATACCAGGTGCTGTATTTTTTTCGCGCCATGAAACCGACTTCGTCGTTTAAAAAGAATTCAGGTTCAGATTCGTAACAGACATAAGCACCAGAAGAATCCGCATAAGGTTTACCAAAATTATTTTTCTGAAAATCCAGAAAATTTATAGAATTTATAATTTTTATTTCGTTGTTTTCAATTAAAAGCGAATACACATTTTCAATTCCAAATAAAAAAAATTCCCCGTTTTGACCATTGTAGAATGAACTTATGGATTCCTGAAAACATTTTATATGCTTAACAGTACCGGTCGAATCAATTAAAATGAGCGAATGGGTTTCGGTACTTTTATTTAATGCAATCAAAAGTATATCCGTGTTACAAAAAGCATAATTCAACACAATCCATTTTCCGTTTCTGTAAACCTTTTGCCAGGCGTTTGAAACCATTTTTCTTGGTCGGTTCAAAGGAATAATGTTGATTTTATTTTCAGGGCTCAAGCAGCGTGGAAAGGTTAAAAAACAGGTTTCATAGCCATCTGCGCATATTTCAAGGATGCTATTTTTTTTATTGATAAGAATTGAGAAGACGCCCTTGCTATCCGAAAACGTTTTTCTGAAACTGCTTTTAAGATTTATACATGCATATGGGATTCCTTTTCCTGTTGATTGGTCGCAAACTTTTGACGAAAAATAGAAAGCTGAATCTTGTGCTGAAATTAGCAGGTGAAAAAATAAGATAAAAAAAATATAAAACCCCCGCATTTGTATTACCCGTAAAATTACACAATTATCTTCTTTAGAATTTTTTTTACAATTTTCCTTAAGTTTTATTTTGCAGTTTTTTTAACCCGGGAAAAACCTGAATTCTCGTTTGAATTTTAACTTGATTAAATAAATATTTTAATTCTAAAAATAAGTTTTTAAACAATTTTCTGATTAAATTCGGAACATCCTTCTTTCAGTCTAAAATGGAGCGTGAGGTATTACTTGAGATTAAAAATCTAACTACGGAATTTATTACCGAGGAGGGGCATTTAACTAAAGCAGTTGATGGTATCAGTTTATCATTACGAAAAGGTGAAACAATAGGCATCGTTGGCGAATCCGGTTCCGGGAAATCAGTAACGGCTCTTTCTGCCATGCGTTTAATTCCAACCCCTCCCGGTAAAATCAGTTCAGGTGAAATCTTGTATCGATCTAAAAATGGAGAAATTAATGATTTACTGAAAACGGATAATAGGGAGATGCGAAAGTTTCGCGGAAATGAAATTGCAATGATTTTTCAGGAGCCGATGACCTCACTTAACCCGGTTATTACATGCGGTGAGCAAATTGTTGAAGCCATATTGCTGCATGAAAAAATCTCAAAAGCTCAGGCGAAAAATATGGTCATCGAACTTTTCAAAAAAGTGAAATTGCCCCGTCCGAACGAAATGTTTGATGCCTATCCGCACCAATTGTCCGGAGGCCAAAAACAAAGGGTTATGATTGCAATGGCAATGAGCTGTGACCCGCAAATTCT
>OMJH01000153.1 GCA_900299295.1 Bacteroidota bacterium | reverse complement strand
TGCTAAAAACCCATTATTACAAAATGAAAAAGCATTATTGAAATGGGTTAATGAAAAGCTTGATTGGAATCTTTTGAGTGAATTTGCAGATGAAATTAAAAGTGATATTATAGACGAATTAAAAGCAATCGGATGCGATACCGCGAAAAGTGTACTTGAACTAAAGACTGAGGAACTTGCACGTCGTACCAAGCTTTCCGAAGAGGTAATAGAGGAAGTTCGATCCATATTACAGTCGGAATTCGAAGATTAATAGGACAAAATGGTTAGTTGTTTAATGGATCAGTAGATAAAATAAGGAAAAGAAAAATGTCAGAAGCAAAACAATTAAGATTAAGCAAAGTTGCAAAGGAATTCAACCTTGCCCTTGGTACAATTACAGACTTTCTCGCAACGAAGGGATTTAAGGTTGACGCGAATCCAAATGCAAAGATTGATGAAGATCAGTACAAGATTCTTCTTAATGAATTTTCCGGTGAAAAAAATGCAAAGCAAGAGGCACAGCAAGTATCCCAAATCATTAAACAGAAAAAAGAATCCATTGAGATTTCACAAATAAAAATTGGAGCGCCTGTTCCAAAAAAAGAAGAGCCTGAAATTCTGATAAAGGATCCAAATCAAATTGAAAAGGCACAGGAACAAAAAGAAAGTCCGAAACCTGCACCTCCCGAACCTGAACATATTCGTTCCAAAAGTGAAGCTAATCTTAATTTAAAAGTAGTCACGAAAATTGTTCTTGAAAGTGTAAGTCCAAAAACCAAAGGCGGAAAAAAATCTTCGAAAGAAAAAACTGAAGAGCCATCGCAAAAAAAACCGAAAACGGTAAAAGAGGTAAAATCACCGGAAACGACCGTCGAAACTCCTGTGGAAACACCACCTGCAGAACCTAAGGAAGAGTTTTTGGAAACTAAATACGAGAAACTGGAAGGCCCAAAAATAATGGGTAAAATTGATCTCGCAAAATTTGAAGAAAAGAAAAAACCTGTTGCCTCTTCAACAGGAGATGTTGGAGCTGGTAAGAAAAAACGCAAGCGAATCAAGAAAGGAATCAGTGAAGAAGAAATAAAAAATGTCGGGCAACAGCAACAGAAAATACATAAGGATAAAATCCGTGAACGAGACCGTCATAAACCTGCAGGTAAGGTTGAATTAACTGAGGAAGAGATCCAAAAGCAAATTAAGGAAACGCTTGCCCGCTTAAGTTCACAAGGTGCAAAAAGCAAAGCGTCAAAATACCGTCGCGAAAAAAGAGAAGAAATACGTGAACGTATTGAGCAAGAGCAGGAACAGGAAGAGGCAAGCAAAAGCACAATTAAAGTTACTGAATTCGTTTCCGCAAACGAGCTGGCTCAAATGATGAACGTTCCTGTAAATCAGGTGATCGCTACCTGTATGCAATTGGGACTTTTCGTGTCAATTAATCAACGGCTGGATGCAGAAACAATAAGTATAGTTGCATCAGAATTTGGCTACCAGGTTGAATTTGTTGCCATTGAAGTTCAGGAAGCAATACAGGAGGTTGAAGATAAACCGGAAGAACTACAGACACGTCCGCCTATTGTAACTGTGATGGGTCACGTTGACCATGGTAAAACTTCACTTTTGGATTTCATCCGTAAAACAAATGTAACCGCAGGTGAAGCAGGGGGAATTACACAACACATCGGAGCATACAACGTGAAAATGCCCAATGGTAAATCGATAACCTTTCTTGACACGCCGGGACATGAGGCCTTTACTGCAATGCGTGCACGCGGTGCCAAGGTAACAGATGTTGCAATTATTGTTGTTGCAGCAGATGACGCTATAATGCCGCAAACAACTGAAGCTATCAATCATGCCCAAGCAGCCGGAGTTCCAATGGTCTTCGCCATTAATAAAATTGACAAACCAGGTGCAAACCCGGATAAAATTCGGGAGGGCTTGTCGCAAATGAACATTCTTGTTGAAGAATGGGGCGGAAAATATCAATGCCAGGAAGTAGCTGCCAAATTCGGGAAAAATGTTGATCAATTGCTTGAAAAAGTTTTACTCGAAGCTGAACTGCTCGATTTAAAAGCAAACCCTGAAAAATTGGCGAGCGGTACCATTATTGAATCTCGCCTTGATAAAGGACGTGGCTACGAATCAACCATTCTTGTTGAAGCCGGAACATTAAAAGTGGGTGATATGGTTTTGGCCGGAAGCTACTTTGGTCGCGTGAAAGCAATGCAAAATGAGCGGGGTCAGGCAGCCGAAAATGCCGGACCGGCTGTCCCAGTTGTTATACTTGGTTTAAGCGGCGCTCCTCAGGCAGGGGATAAATTTCATGTTATGCGGGATGAACGCGAAGCGAAAGAAATTGCAAATAAACGTCTTCAATTACAGCGTGAACAAGGGATCCGTACACAAAAGCACATTACGCTTGACGAAATCGGACGTCGACTTGCAATCGGTGATTTCAAAGAATTAAACATCATTGTTAAAGGTGACGTTGACGGATCAATTGAAGCGATTGCGGATTCATTGTTGAAATTATCGACACAGAAAATTCAGGTAAATATCATTCATAAATCCGTGGGTGCAATTAGTGAAAGTGATGTAATGCTTGCATCTGCTTCTAACGCAATTATCATTGGATTCCAGGTACGTCCGACGGCACAAGCCAAGAAAATTGCTGAGTTGGAGCAAATTGATATTCGACTGTACTCTATAATTTACGATGCAATCAACGAAATTAAGGCGGCAATGGAGGGAATGCTTGCTCCGGAATTCCAGGAGAAAATTACTTGCAATATTGAAATACGCGAGGTATTCAAAATAAGTAAGGTAGGTACTATTGCAGGTTGCTATGTCCTGGATGGAAAAGTAAATCGAAACACTAAGGTTCGAGTTATCAGAAACGGTATCGTTGTTCACTCCGGTTCTCTGGGCTCCTTGAAGAGATTCAAGGACGATGTAAAAGAAGTTAGCGCCGGTTACGAATGCGGATTAAACATTGAAAAATTTAATGACATTGAAGTGGGTGACATTATTGAAGGATACGATTTGGTTGAAGTTAAAGTGAAATTATAGCAACCTCGTTTTATTCCATAATACAACCTAAGGAATTTCGATTTGAATTGAAACATTCCTTTTTTGAACCAAGTAAAGAGTAATTAATTTTTCGAATTGACTTCAGGCAAAACAGATGGCTCGGCATAAGATTGATCGCTTTTCAGCAAAAGAAAATAAAATCGCTAACTACGCGAAATCATTGGCCCATCCGGCCCGTATTGCCATATTGAAATTACTGATTAAAAAAAAATCGTGCTTTTGCGGAAATATCGTTAACGAGCTGCCGCTCTCGCAAAGCACCGTTTCACAACATTTGAAGGAATTAAAAAAGGCAGGCCTAATACAAGGAAAAATAAGCGGAGCAAAAACATGTTATTGTATTAATTATACTGCCTGGAACGTGGCAAAAAAATCTTTTAACTATTTTTTTACATCCGTTCCGACAACAAAAAAGTGTAATTAATTTTATTTTATCGTATTTTTACGATAAATATTTCTTATGAAACTTTCTGAGTTTAAATTAATCCTTGAAAAAATGGATGAGTTACGTTTCAAATTACCGAACGGAAAAGATGTACCCTCTCATTTTCATATCACTGAAGTCGGACAACTGACGCGTCACTACATTGATTGTGCCGGAATAGAAAGGCTTGATAAAACAATAAACTTTCAGCTTTGGAACGCCTTAGATTTCGAACACAGACTTCATCCGAATAAATTAAAAACGATAATAGAGAAAAGCGAGATCCTACTTAATCTACAGGATGTTGAAATTGAAGTTGAATATCAAACAGACACAATTGGTAAATTCGGGCTTGAATTCCGTGAGAATTCTTTTTGGCTCACTGAAAAATTTACCAATTGCCTTGCTCCGGACAGCTGCGGTATTCCGCAGGAAAAAAGAAAAATTTCATTGGCTTCTCTTACCTCGAACCCAACCGCTTGTTGTTCGCCCGGAAGCACATGTTGTTAAAACTGATTTTCTGAAAATTAGTTAACGATGAATAGTGTTGAAAGAATAAATCATTGGGAAACAATTTATAAAACAAAAACGCAGCAAGAGGTTAGCTGGTATCAGCCTATTCCCTCCACTTCAATTGACCTTATCCTGGGAAACCAAACCCAAAAAAATTCAAAAATAATTGATGTTGGCGGCGGTGATAGTTTGTTGGTAGACTTTCTGTTGGATAATGGATTCACTTCTATTTCCGTTCTTGATGTTTCAACAACAGCCATTGAAAGAGCAAAATCTAGGCTTGGTGACCGAGCAAGGTTGGTAAACTGGATAGTTGATGATGCTTCAACATATCATTCGAATGAAAAATATGATGTGTGGCACGACCGCGCTGCTTTTCACTTTTTTACATCGCCTTCCGATATTGAAGCCTATGTGACTACAGTAAATAAACATCTTAATGAAAGCGGACTGCTAATTTTAGGAACTTTTTCTGAATCAGGTCCTGAAAAATGTAGCGGAATTACTATTCAACAATACTCAGAAAATACTTTATCAAAATTGTTTTCAGCCACATTTCAAAAATTAAAATGCTTTACAGTCGATCATCAAACTCCTTTCAAAACCCAACAAAATTTTTTATTTTGCAGTTTTAAAAAAATTAGCTGAATAAATTAAAAATAAGATTTTCGTTTAAGGTGCGACCCGAATTAAAAAAATATACCGAATTCCTGCAGCAAAATTATTCCTCAATTTCAGGTCAACGAAAAGAACTTTTAATTCAAATTGCAGATGCGATCACAATCGCCTTAAAAAAAAATCAGCTATTGAATCTGATGTACGTATGTACGCACAACTCTAGAAGAAGTCAATTTGGGCAAGTTTGGGCACATTATGCGGCTCATTATTTAGGAATAAAGAATATTCATTTTTTCTCAGGGGGCACAGAAATAACCGCATTTCATCAATACGCCATTGATACACTTTTACGTGCCGGACATGAAATTACAGAAATCAAAAAAAAAGAAAACCCCGCTGTCACTTTTAATTTTGGTGAAAATATTCCGGAACTGAAGTGTTTTTCCAAACGCTTCGACAATGCAGAAAATCCTTCAGAACTAATTTTTGCCCTAATGACCTGCGGAGAAGCCGAACATAATTGCCCCTTAATTCCAGGTGCTTTAGCAAGATTTTCCATTAACTATGAAGATCCTAAGAAATTTGATGGAACGGAGTTACAGGACTCAAAATACGACGAACGTTGCCTTCAAATCGCCACAGAATCATTCTTTCTTTTTTCGAATGTGAAACAAAGGATATTCATTTATGAATGACTTGAAAAAAAAAATCATAGCTGAAGGTATCGCCACCTTTATAATGGTTTTTTTAGGAACCGGATCTATCGTTATTAATCAGGAATTTAACGGAATAATTACCCACCCCGGGATCGCAGTAACATTTGGAGTTTCCGTCACACTGATGATTTATTTATTCGGAAAAATATCCGGTGCACACATGAATCCGGCAGTAACTATTGCCTTAGCCGTAAACAGAGAATTTCCTCTAAAATTTTTTCCCCATTATTTATTAGGCCAATCTGCAGGTGCAATTTTAGCGAGTCTATCCCTTAGTTTTATTTTTCCGCGAAATAAATTACTTGGAGGAACTTATCCTTCAGGGTCAGCATTAGAATCCTTTGCCCTCGAGTTTTTTCTCTCCATGTTATTAATGATGGCCATCTTATCCCTTACAAAAGCCACAGGAATAATAAAATCATTTACAGGTTTGATTATTGGAATGGTTATTTGGTTAGAAGCGTTGTTTGCAGGACCAGTATGCGGCGCTTCAATGAATCCAGTCCGTTCTCTTGGCCCTGCGCTGGTAAGTAAGGAATTTACTTCCTTATGGATTTACCTGATTGCTCCGGTGGGAGGCACTTTATTTGCCGCAATAATTTTTGGAAAAATACACCTGAAATCCAAATAAAATTATTTTGGATTTTAAAATTTAAACTTCACAATAAAATGTCATTGAAATAGTTTACTGAAATAGTTACCTTTGACAATTGTGCTAGTGAATAAACTGAATCGGTTTTTTTTATATCTGTTGCTCGCAGTATTTTTTCTCAATTGCGGCGGGAGTTTCAGAAAAGTTACAAAACTTAAAGATCCCTATCAGAAGTATCTAAAAGCAAGAGAATATTATGATAAGGAAGATTATTTTCATGCCTTGACATTATTCGAGGAGCTTGTACCACTGGTAAAAGGAGATTCTCTCGACGAAAAAGTTTATTTCTATTACACCTACAGCAATTACAATATGGGCGACTATGCGCTTGCCGGATATCATTTTCGTAATTATGTCCGTAGTTTTCCACAAAGCAAACACGCAGAAGAATGCGCTTTTATGAGTGCTTATTGCTATTATCTTAATTCACCTACCTACTCACTCGACCAAAGCGACACAAAAAATGCAATCATCGAACTTCAGGGTTTTATGAATGATTATCCGTTTAGCAATCGCCTCGACTCCGCGAATGTTCTTGTTTCTAAATTAAGGGGGAAACTGGAATTGAAATATTACGAAATTGCCAAACAATACTACCACATGAATGATTACAAAGCTTCAATAACAGCTTGTAATTTATACGTGAAAGATTATCCTGACTCACCGTTTGTAGAAGAAATTAACTACATCTGTATCCGAGCCAATTACCTTTTGGCAGTTAACAGCATAGAAAAGAAGAAGTTAGAAAGATTAAATGCAGCGATTGAAACTTACCAAAAATTCGTAGATTTGTACCCCCGCAGCAAGTACGTAAAAGATGCAGAAATTATTTATGAATCTTGCAGGAAATTAAAAACAACTATTTTAAACGCAGAGTAAAATGGATTTCAAAAAGACAAATGCAGAACAAAGCACCATCACGCGTGATGTAAACAAACTGGACCAGAAAACCGGTAACGTTTACGAGGCGATAGCCGTTGTTTCAAGAAGAGCAAATCAGGTTAGCCTTGAATTGAAAGAAGAATTGCAAAATAAATTGCAGGAATTTGCTTCGCATACGGATAATTTGGAAGAGATATTTGAAAATCGTGAACAAATTGAAATTTCTAAATTCTACGAGAAACTTCCTAAACCCACAAGCATTGCTTTACAGGAATATCTTGATGATAAAATTTACTTTAGGAATCCTACCAAGGAAAACAACGATTAATACTTCGTTTATATTATTAAATGGCAGAAAGCATCAGCTTTCTGCCTTTCTTTTTTTTAGCAACAGTGAAAGGTAAAAAAATACTTGTCGGGGTAAGCGGAGGAATAGCTGCATATAAAATTCCGATGCTTATTCGTTTGCTGGTGAAATCGGGTGCCGAAGTCAGAATAATTATGACTTCGGGCGCCGAACAATTTGTTACTCGTAAAACCTTATCGGTGCTGTCCAAAAATGAAGTCCTTCTGGATTTTTTCAATGAACAGGAAAAATGGAATAATCATGTTGAACTTGGTTTATGGCCCGATCTCCTATTAATTGCGCCAGCAACGGCGAAGACGCTTGCAAAAATGGCAAACGGAATATGCGATAGTCTTCTGCTTGCAGCATATATGTCCTCCCGATGTAC
>OMJH01000152.1 GCA_900299295.1 Bacteroidota bacterium | reverse complement strand
CCGTGCTGTTCATGGCGGGGTGGGTTATGTTAAGGCTGCTGGAAATTACGGACGTTCACTTTACCCCACCCGGCTTGCTCAGGAAAAAGGATTTCAACAAGTTATATGGACCGACGCAGAAACTCATAAGTACGTTGAAGAATCCGGTACAATGAATCTTATGTTTGTAATCGATGACACTTTGCTCACCCCCGCGCTTGGTGATACCATTCTTGACGGTATTACGCGTAAATCAGTTTTGGCCATTGCGCGCGACTGGGGAATGAAAGTTGAAGAGCGAAAGGTTTCTATTCAGGAAATTGTGGAGGCCCAAAATAAAGGTACTTTACAGGAAGCTTTCGGAACAGGAACGGCTGCTACTATCGCTCACATTAGTCACATTGGAATAGAAAATCAATTATTTGCACTTCCGGATGTTTCAATGCGTAAATTTTCACCGAAAGTTGATGCATACTTACGTGACATCCGTAAGGGAAAAGCAACGGATAAATTCGGCTGGATGTATAAAATCGGCGGATAGAAATTCCAATTCCTCGAATTTTATATGGAAAGTTTATATCCCTGCGTCTTTCCGTCAGCGTATGCGAGAAAATTATCCTTTAAAAATTAATTTCTTCATTTTAATCGGGATTCTTTTTTCCGTTCAAACGTTTTTAGTTGCTCAAACCGTATCAGTTCACTTAACAGGAAAAGTAAGCGACAAAAACAGTAATCAAGCGCTGTACAATGTTTCAGTGAAACTCAACAATTCAACGCTCGGAACACGTTCAGATAAAAACGGAAATTTTAAATTATCTCTTCCCGCACTTCATCACTACACCCTAGTATTTTTTTCATTGGGTTATAAGAAGGAAGTGCTGGAAATTGAACGTGAAAAAAATCAAGACTCACTAATGGTAATTGTAAGATTAATTACAGACAGTTTTTCCCTTGAAACCATCAACGTTTCTGCAAATGTTCAACCGGATACAGTATTAAGTTCAGCGAAATACAGCATAGCTGATTTCAATTTTTATGGAAATAATTATATTCTACTGACCTTCAAAAAAAGTCTGGAAAAAACGTGCATACGTTACTGTGAAGATTCCGGAAAAGAAGTGGACGTAATTGATGTACCCGAAGAAGCGGGCGAAGCAAAAGAAATATTCTATGACTTCATGGGCTACTCAAACCTGCTTTGTAAAAATAAAATCTATCGGATTATCATTCGTAATGAAAAATTATTCCTTGCGGAATTGAATTATAATGACTTTAACGCATTGGTAAAGCCGGTAATTGACACGATAAACGAAAACCTTTACTTCAGCAACTATTCCTCCGATTTTCCTTTGTTCTCCTATTTCGACTACAATCGTCTTGATTCAATTGATAAAAAATTTGCAACAATTGAAAACAAAGAACTTATGGATTTATACCGCTACGAATACTATTTCCTGAAACCGAACGAAAAACTCATGGCTCGGCAAATCGCGCAAGAGTATAACATTGACAAACATATAGCAGCGGCAATGATGACCGGATTTACCAATTCCATGTTCTACACTCCGCTTTACGCTCCGTTGTTCATCATTGGTGATACGCTTAATGTATTCGATCATTATAAAAATTACATGTTTCGATTCAATAAAAATGGAATCAAAATCGACAGCGCTGAAATTCGCTATCATCATCCAAAAAAATGGAAAGAATGGAAAAACCGTTTATTAAAAGATAATACGCAGGAAAATATTTACGCCTTATTCAGTAAAGACGGACACCAATACTTAAAAAAAATTGACACTCACAATGGAAAAGAGAACGGAACCTACAAAATCATACATTATTCTGCAGAAAAAATAAAAATTAAGGATAACTATATTTATTACGTTTATCGGCCATATGAGTCAACCCAGGAAAAATTTTTATACCGTGAGAAAATAATCCTAAATAAATAACCGATTCAAACTCCTGATTACCTTAAATCTTAATTAAGCAACAAATCAAAGACACTAGTTCTAATTTTGTATCTTTGAATTTTATTTTTTATGGCAATTCAAGAGAACAAAAACTCCGCAATACTAGGAGATTCGAACTATCACTTTGAAGTAAATCAGCACTTTAGCGACCGTCTGCATCATGTGATTCCCGGTGGGGCTCACACCTATAGCCGTGGTGATGATCAGTATCCTTCCAACGCACCAAAAATTCTTTCACATGGAAAAGGCGCCTGGGTTTGGGATGCCTTCGGAAATAAGTTTCTGGATTACGGAATGGGGCTGCGTGCCATAACCCTGGGTTATCATTATGATGAAATTTCAGAGGCTGCCATTGAAGAAATTAGAAAAGGAAATAATTTAACGCGACCATCACTTACTGAATTAAAAGCTGCCGAAGAAATGGTGTCCTTGTTCCCGTGGGCGGATATGGTAAAATTCGCAAAAAACGGAAGTACAGTTACGACAGCAGCGGTAAAACTCTCTCGTGCTTATACCGGAAAAAAACGTGTTGCCATTTGTTCCGACCATCCGTTTTTCACTTACGACGATTGGTTTATAGGTACAACGCCCATGGATAAAGGAATTCCCGAAGAAAATAAATCATCTTCGCTTACTTTCAAATACAACAACCTACAATCGCTGCAAGAACTTTTTGAAAAATACCCGAATGAAATTGCTTGTGTAATTCTCGAACCCGCAACATTTCAATCCCCTTGTTCTACATCGTGCGCAAATAATTTATTGGAGAAACCGGATTGCAAATCATGTCCATTCAAACAAACAAATTTTTTACATCAGGTTAAGGCATTATGTAAACAACATGGTGCTGTTTTTATCTTAGATGAAATGATTACTGGATTTCGCTGGGACTTACAGGGAGCGATGAAAACCTACGATGTCGAGCCGGACCTGGCTACGTTTGGAAAAGCAATGGCAAACGGATTTGCGCTCTCCGCGCTCGTCGGGAAACGCGAGATAATGGAACTTGGTGGAATTAGAAAAGAAGGTTCTGAACGCGTATTTTTAATTTCAACGACACACGGATCGGAAATGAGTAGTTTTGGCGCCTTCATCAAAACGATTGAAGTTTATAAAAAACTTGATGTTACCAACCAATTATGGACTTCCGGCAAAAAATTGATTACCGGAATGAATGAACTCGCAAAACAACATGGTATTTCAGATTATTTTTCGGTTAGTGGATTTGCCTGCTCACCTTATTATTTTACACGCGACAAAAAGAAAAACATTTCACTTGATTTCCGAACTCTTTTTTCTCAGGAGATGATTAAAGAAGGAGTATTAATTCCATGGATTTCCATGAGCTATGCGCATCAGGATGCCGAAATTAATTTCACATTGAATGCTGCAGATAAAGCATTGGCTGTTTATAAGAAAGCCCTGGAAGAAGGAACTGGTAAATTCCTGAAAGGAAAAAGTATTAAACCGGTTTTCAGAAAGTATAATTAAATCGGCCGAATGAGAGCGCTTGAAGGGAAAGTCATAGTAATTACCGGCGCATGCGGATTACTTGGAAAAGAATTTACCAAAAGTTGTTTTGATGCGGGTGCAAAAATTATTCTCGCAGATATACATCAGGAATCCGGTAAAAAATTTGAAGCGTTCTTTAACTCTGAAAATGTTCGGTTTGTACAAACCGATATCACTTCAACCGCATCAGTTCGTTCATTAATCGAAACAACTGAAAAACTCTGGAACAAGATTGACGCGATTGTCAACAACGCTTACCCGCGAAACGCACAATACGGAAAAAAACTGGAAGAGGTTACCTCTACATCATTTAATGAAAATTTAACTCTCCATTTAGGCGGATATTTTAATTGCTTTCAGGAATTTTCTTCGCACTTCAGAAAGCAGGGTTACGGAAATGTAGTGAGTATGGGAAGTATTTATGGAGTTGTTGCACCTCATTTCGAAATTTACGATTCAACACCAATGACAATGCCGGTTGAATACGCTGCCATTAAATCTGCAATTATCCATCTTACGAAATACTACGCTGAATACCATAAACTAAACAACATTCGGTTCAACGCAATAAGTCCGGGTGGAATTTTCAATAACCAACCCGAGGAATTTGTTCGCCGTTACGAATCATTTGCACCCATGCTAAAGCCCAAAGACCTGTGGGAAACATTAGTTTATTTATTATCCGATGAATCAAAGGCTATTAGCGGAGAGAATTTTATTGTTGATGGAGGCTGGATAAATAAACTAACGGAATACAGAAATTCAATTCATTGAAAATCTGTACTCCGTATTCTTTTAAATAAAAAATTAATATTAAAGTTTAATAGGCATACACCTTAAGGTCGATTTCGATATTGTTCTG
>OMJH01000151.1 GCA_900299295.1 Bacteroidota bacterium | reverse complement strand
TTAACGGTAATTACCTGAATACGAAAAATATATTTGATCTTACCATTTTCACGAACACCGGTATTTTGCAAAGCGGACTTGATTCCAGTGATATAAGGAATACCTTCGATGATTTCTCAATTTTATTTAATTACAAAACTTCTCTGGATGAATTCATACGCAAGTCAAACTTTTCAGCTGATGTAAAAATTTCTGAGGGACTTTACAGCGCTGCTTTGCGCTTCGAGAAAAGAAGCAATAACGATCGATACCGTTATTTTCTGCAATTAAAAAGTATGTTCCGTGATTACAGAACAGATTACTATTATCTGCTTCATAGAAATGCCTGGCTGCTGGAAAAACTTAATAATCAGCTTACGTTTGGTCTTGAACATCCGTACACCTATAAGCGTGGCAACGGCTTACTGCAACTGAACATGAGAACGCCTTTTGTTTTCAGTGATTATGATTTTTCAGCACTGAATTTAAGTTGCGTAAATAAAAATGATCTTGGCAAACTGAATTTCAATACGCGCTTTTTCGCACAAATAGGAACCGGAAATTCGTTACCCTTGGAAAGTATGCTTTATGCATATGGCGCGAATCCGGAAGAAATGATGGAAAACAAATACACTCGTTCAGCAGGAATTCTTCCTTCGCAGTGGGGAGGATTTGGCATAACAACCAATCATTTACTAGCCGCTGGAGGTCTGAACCTTCGCGGATACGGAGGTTATTTATTGCCTTACACCGATAAAGGAGGAAATCAACGATACATGTTCCGGGGTACTTCTGGAGCAAGTTTCAATGCTGAACTTGAATTCGGTGAACTTTTGTCATTTAAAAAATCGCTTCTCAGAAATATTTTTGCTTTTACACCTTACTTGTTTGCTGATGCAGGAACAATAAATGTAAATTATTCGTTTGAAAAAATGCTATTCTCACCAATTATGGCAGATGCCGGAATCGGTTGCGCGTTAACGATTAAGAAATGGTGGAAACTACAAACTGCAAAACCGCTCACCATTCGTTTTGATGCACCTTTGTTCATCAACCGATTACCCTTTGCTGAAAATAATTTCGTACAATTCCGATGGATGTTAGGAATCAATCGTGCTTTTTAAAGCTGTTTTAATTTATCAATAATCTTTTCGATTTCAAGTTCGGATTGAATACCTTCTTGAATATCTTTCATCGGGAAAGTATTTTTCTTCAGTTCTTCGCTGCCGATGAAAATCATGTATCGTATTCCCTTTTTCTCTGCATATTCGAATTGCTTCTGCATTTTTTTAGTAACGGAAGGATAAATCTCGCAGGAAATTCCATTTTTTCGCAATAAATCTGCTAGTTCAATACATTTTTTTTCTTCTACCTGTCCAAAATTTGCAAACAGTACTTTTGTTTTTTCAACCGAAATATTTTCCTTTTTAAATAAACTCAATTCATTCATCACATCAATCATTCTATCTATACCAAATGAAATTCCTACACCTGACATGCCTTTTAAACCAAAAATTCCCGTCAAATCATCGTAACGTCCGCCCCCTAGAATACTGCTTTTAAACTCTCCTACCCTGGTTTTTACTTCGAAAATGCTTCCGGTATAGTAATTCAATCCACGTGCCAGCGTAAAATCTATTTCAAAATCCGCAAAAGATGAAGCTGAAATGGATGACGTAATTGCAAGAATTTCTTGAATTCCTTTTTGCCCGATTTCAGAGGACTGAAGGTAATTTGACATGGAAACTATTTTTGCGTTGGAATCACCGGATAAAGAAAATAAAGGTTTTAATTTTTGAATGGCAACTTCGCGAATTCCTCTTTCCACTAATTCACGTTCAACTTCTGCCGGTCCGATTTTATCCAACTTATCCAGCGCAACGGTAATTTCTATAATTTTTTCAGCTTCTCCTACTACCTCTGCTATACCTGACAAAATTTTTCGATTGTTCATTTTTACAGTAACCGGTAGTTGCAATTCATCATAAACAAATTGCATCAGACGAATCAGTTCAATTTCATTCAGTAATGCATCACTTCCAATTACATCCGCATCGCATTGGCAAAATTCCCTGTAGCGACCCTTTTGGGGTCGGTCAGCTCGCCATACAGTTTGAATTTGATATCGTTTAAATGGAAATGAAATTTCATGCTGATGTTGTACGACATAACGTGCAAAAGGAACAGTTAAATCGTATCGAAGAGCCTTGTCGGTAACAAAATCAGAGGTTCTGGCAGATTGCAAAATCTGTTCGAATTCTGATTGAATTTTTGATTTTTCTTTTGATTCGTGTAATCCGGAATTTAAAATTTTAAATATCAGCTTATCTCCTTCCTCTCCGTATTTTCCCATTAATGTAGAAACGTGTTCCATTGCAGGAGTTTCAATTTGTTCAAATCCGAATAAATGAAAATATTTTCTGATAACGGAAAAAACATAATTCCTCTGCGCCATTTCATGTGGCGTAAAATCACGTGTACCTTTGGGTAGTGAAGCCTTTGACATGTAAATTATACACACAAAGTTACACGGATAAATGCAATTTAAAAACTCAAAGTAAAAGAGATTCGCTTACCAAAAGGTTTTCCGTTATGAATTGCCGGATTCCATGAAGCCATTAATTTACTCACCCTAATTAATTCTTCGTTGCAAGCCGGTACACCTTGTAAAATTTTTGGTTTTATGGCTTTACCG
>OMJH01000150.1 GCA_900299295.1 Bacteroidota bacterium | reverse complement strand
TGTGAAGTCAAGGTAAGTAATCAACCCTTTCCAATACCTAACGGATCTCAGAATAAAAACGAAACAGCGCCGCAACAAATTGATGATCCGAAAAAGAAAAAGTAATTTATTTGTTTTACTTTTTAGGATTTAAGGTTTTTAGTAACGATAAAAAATTATCGAATTGTACAGGAACAGATTTTTAATGATGTTAATTAATCTTGCGGTTTAGTTAACAATTTTATCGTTTCAATTTAGTAGTATATAACAGGTATTGAGATTGAAATGATTAATTGAAATAACATTCAACTCTGCGATTTGCTTGTTTATCTTTTTCTGTTACGTTTGAATTCAGCGGCTCTCGAGCTCCTTTTCCAAAACAATGTATTTTATTTTTTACACCCTTTGAGATTAGATAATTCATTATACTCTCAGCACGTTGCTGAGATAATTTTTCATTCAATTCATTAGAACCTGTATTGTCACAATGTCCAACAATCATCAATAAACGATTTTCATTCTGAATACACCAATCTTTCAGACGTTCCAATAAAGGGGAAAATCCATTTTTTATAACTGCTGAATTCGTAGCAAAAAGCACATCTCTCATTGTAAAAAAAGGTTGATTCTTCCCCAAATACCACATAATATCGGTCCCTTGATCCGCTTTTAATGCGGCAACCTGGGCTCCTGTTACAATGTACCCTGTACGAAAATTTGTTTCGCGAATACCACCGTCGCCATCTTTTCCTCCCTGGGTTGGCTTAAATCCTAGGGCATGTGACTGGCTTAAAAATATACCTGTACCTGGATAATACTTAAATCCCCAGTCATCCTTTTCAGTACAGAAATTTTTCAGTTTATAAGGTCCTTCCCAATTTTCCCAATCATCGATAGATTTTCTTTTAAAAGCATAGACATCTAAATCCGGATTTTCAGGTTCATACCCATTTGAACTAATATATAACGTCAATCCATCGGGTGAAAGCCATGGACTGCGTTCGGCGCCGGCACTATTCACTACGTTCCCTAATGAAACGGGGGCCTGCCAATACCCTTGCTTTTGAAAAGCCACATAAACATCTGTATTGCCCCAGGTGTTTTCTCTCCATCCCCAACCTTTTTTATGATATTCACCCACATGACCAGGCCGATCAGAAACAAAAAGCAATGTCTTGCCATTTTCCAGCATAACACCATCTGCTTCAGTAAAAA
The DNA here is from genome assembly GCA_900299295.1 of Bacteroidota bacterium. Taxonomy (GTDB): domain Bacteria; phylum Bacteroidota; class Bacteroidia; order B-17B0; family Aurantibacillaceae; genus AM-1111. The sequence goes on along the minus strand of OMJH01000150.1, from coordinate 11,560 downwards.
TAGAGTTAATGGGTTCCGGGAAATGCTTAATTTGCCAGTTTTTTCCATTACGAATTAATTCAAAAAGGTCGGTAGTCTCAGTTCCGGCTGTTGAACCGTTAGGGCCTAACTTTTCAGGATAATTTGCACATGCTATAAAATGGTTGTCACCGAAATAATCGGTTATCGCTTCATGCCCGTTGGTATTTAGTTGTGATAACGGACGTGCATCCATCCATAAACCATCTTTTAATTCAGCTGAAAAAATATCTTCACCACCACTGGAAGATTGTTTTGTAAAATCTAGCTTGAAATCAAAAAAACCCGTTCTGTCCATGCCGGTAAAAAATAAAGTTTTAGATGCGGAATCAAAAATCGGAAGGTATTCATGTGAGAACGTATTAACATGATGCCCAATGCGAACAGGATTAAATTCAGTAAAATCTTCTGAAATTCCAATTTTACGTTTCTCCGTAAAACTCCCATTTGATTTTTTAATGGAATCGTTTTCCGTTATGCTATTGATTTCAGATAATGTATTTTTTGTTAATGTTTTTTCCCCGTTAAAATCACATGACAAGAAAAGAAAAAAGGTAATTAAAACAATACAAATAAGGTAGAAGTTTTTCATTTGCTAATTTTAATCGAAAGTAAGAAGATTTATATAAATCATGGCTGTTTCAAAATCCCTCCTCGCTATAAAACACAAGTCGTTCGCGTTCCCAGTCTGTCTTGAAATTTAGATTTAAGTGTTGTGACAAGGTCAAGGAAAACAGTTTTAATTCTTGAGATTCAATTTCGAAAATCTCACCCTTGAAATTAAAAACATATCCCGTAAAAGGCTCCGAAAATTCTGTGGAAAGCGGTTTAAGGATATTGAAAAACACCGGCTGATTTTTTTGACCCGATTTTTGAAGAAATGAAACCAAATGCCAGGTGTTTAATGAAGTTTCAGGTAATTTGATTTTTCGGTAATTTTCAAAAATCATTTTACTAAACACGCGATTCAAGCGTTTTTTGATTTTCAACTGAACTTCAGATGCTCCTTCCAGCTCATTTATTTCATTGTTTTCAGAAATTATTCTAAAATGTTTTTGTTCATTCTTAAATGAAAATAACCAATTCATATCCTTGGTGAGTATGCTTAAATCTGATAGTAATCTCCCACCGAATCGCTTTTTGAAAACCTGAACCTTCTTAAAAAAATCGGCTGTAATAAAATACCGGTCTGCTTCTCCATCATAACTTAAAACTCCCTCTTGTCCGTAATAAATCCAGGACTCGAAATATAATTTTTCATCCAGAACAATAATCTGATTATGCTTTTTCCCTTTAGATAAAACCCTAATCCTGAATTCTTCTCCCTTGAGCAAATAGCGAAAAACGAAATATCCGTTTTCCTTTTTTATGGTCTCAGACCATTCGGCGGTAATTGTGTTTATCATAGAAAATTGAATACGCAAATTTCAGCCGGAGATAACAGCAATCTGGAATTTTTACAAGCTTGTGAAAAATTTATTATGCTAATTTTTGATTTGAAATTTGCAAAAAAATAAAACAATGGAGACAACAAATGCCTTGCTCAATCAATTCAATGAAAACATCCGGGGAAGAAAAATGTTAAACTCATCTAACTCAATTTTATTGATAAATCCCTTCAACAAAAACGGAATGTGGGTATTTAATGATAATCGAACCGGACTAATTGAAGAGCCCTTCATAGCCGGGACTGAATTATTTATTGAGTTTTTGCTTCAAAAATTAGGTTTTCTTGAATCGGCAAAAACCGGATTTAATGCACTGTTCGCCACCCTACCCTTTCCGGAGCATGATGCCCGAATTGATTTTGTTGAATTCAAGGATATGGGCAGTGTTTATACTACAAACCTGCAAGGATTTAAAAACAGATTTGGAAAAAATGAATTATGGCTGTGTCCGGCTCTGAATTTATATTTTAAAAATTCACCGCAAAATCTTTTCGTAAAATTCATGGAAAATAAATAAAAGTGGGTTATGTTGGATGAGTGATAAATAACAGTGGTTGTGCTAACCTAAAAAAAACTTAATTCCCCGAGTTCTGGTTTATATTTTTATTTTGATTGGAACATCAAAATTGTTTATAACAAAACAAAATAAACACTCAGCGAGGATATTCAATGCGTACGTGATAGATATTCATTAGCCGCCGTTTAAATATCTTTTTGATTGAATGAATATCCCGAAATGTTAAGTCCGAATTCAGAAATTGATTTTCAGAAATTTGCGTGTCGATAATTCGATTAACAAGTTGATCGATTGAAGCAGCATCATAAACTTTTAAGCTTCTGGACGCAGCTTCTACACTGTCGGCCATCATTAAAACGGCTGTTTCTTTTGAAAAAGGTATTGGTCCCGGATAACGAAATTTACTTTCTTCAACAGGTTCATTTTGATGAAGTAACTGATGACTGCGGTAAAAGAAACGTGTGAGCGTTGTACCATGGTGTGTCCGGATAAAATCTATGATCTGATCGGGTAAATTATTTGCTTTTGCCAACTCAATTCCGTCGATTACGTGTCGGATAATTATGGCAGCACTTTCTTCAAAGGCGATTTCTTCATGAGGGTTAGTTCCACCGACTCTGTTTTCAATAAAATAACGTGGATTTTTCATTTTACCAATGTCATGATATAAAGCTCCAGCGCGTACCAGCAGGGCATTTCCTCCTACTTTAAAAATGGCATCCTCAGCCAAAGTTGCTACCTGAAGTGAGTGCTGAAAAGTTCCTGGTGCAACCGTTGCTAATTCGCGTAAAAGTTTTGAATTTGAACCAGAAAGTTCCAACAAGGTAAAATCAGAAATAAATCCAAAAGTCTTTTCACTCACGTAAATTAGCGGATAAGCGAAAATTACCAGCGAGGAACTAAAAAGATATGGCAAAAGTTCATTGAAATCAAATTTAAAATCATAATAACTCTGCAGTAGTTTTAAAGCAAAAAAAGCTACGGTATAGGATAAAAAAACTGCAACAATAGATGCAAAGAGTTGTGATCGTCGGCTAAGCGCAGCAACAGAAAAAATCGCCGCAATTCCTGCAAATAATTGCAAGAATACAAATCCAAATTGGTCTTGTGCAAAAAAAGAGGAGACAATTGTAAGGTTTAAGTGGGTAAAAAGTGAAGTGCGAGTATCAAAGAAGGTACGGATTAGTATGGGTGCAATTGAAAACGGAATATAAAGCATGTAATTCGAAGCATTTACTGAAACCCGTGATGAAACAAATACAAAAACTAGTATAACAATAAAAATAAATGTTACTTCAGCATTTTGCGCGAAAATCGGTTTTCTGAAAAAATACAAATAAAACATCACCATTGATAATGACAATATTGCTACAAGAAATTGACCCAAAAACCACAACCAAGAATTTACACCTGAATCACCAGCAGTTTCTTTTAATTCTTGCTGAAAAGAGTTCAATAAAATTAACTTGTCATCGGTAAGTATTTCTCCATTATCCACAATTGTTTGCCCCTTCAGAACCAAACCACGATTAGGAAGTATATCTGATAATTGATCTTGCAGCACCCTTTCGCTGAACTCTCGGTTGTAAAAAACGGATACCGAAAAGAAATTCATAAGTGAATCCCTTAAAATAGCCGCTTCAGCAAGTGGCAAAACCGATAATTTTTCAGTCATAAACTGATCGGCGGACTGGAGATTGAAAAAATCTCCCAACTTATATTCATTCTGTACATTGTTTTCAATTAGAAAAATTGGAAAATCAGAGGTTTTCCCAACCGTAATTTCCGATGTTTCTATTATTCCTTTGTGAAAAACGCTGTCTAAAATCAGACGCGAAATAAAAACCTGTTGCCTGTTATTAAGCCTTTTTAAAAATTCCTGATAAATGGATGTATTCAGTATTGAAGCATTGCGTAAAAAAAAGTACTTCCTGTTTTTCAAAATTTCATCTTTTTCATTTTGAATTTCAATTTTTGTTTTTTGAATTGGAAAATCAAAGGGAGCAACCAATTTTTCCTGGTTCCAGGGTTTACCTGATTTAAACTGAATTTTTTGCTGGAATGAATTAGAATCGGGTAATAACCAAACAATAAAAAGCGAGCTGAAGAGAAAAAGTATAAACTTATACCAAAGTGCGTGTTTATCTCGAATGAAGTTAATAATGATGCCCATTGCTTTCACAAATGAAAGGAGAAATAAATTTTGTTTTAAACTTGAGGAGCCTTTTTATTAACAATAAGGCAATTGATTTTGACTTAAAAAAATTATTTTTTTTAAACAATATAAAGGTTTGAATCTCAATAATTTATTTTTTCGAACTATAAAATATTACCTGTATTTCTGATAATTTACCTATTATCATTAAACCCATCAAAGTTTAAAAGCCTTCAAAACATTACTTTTGAGAAATAACAAGTTAATTAATGAATTTCATATGAAAGAAGTTTATATCATTTCCGCAGTACGTACCGCCATAGGAACCTTCAATGGTGCATTATCAGGAGTAACTGCAGGAAAATTGGGCGCAACTGCAATTAAGGGCGCAATTGATAAAATAAAACTAAACCCTACTGAAGTGGAAGAAGTAATTATGGGATGCGTGATGCAAGCAAATCTTGGTCAAGCACCTGCACGTCAAGCCGCAAAGTTCGCCGGCCTTCCCGACAACGTTCGATGTTCAACAATTAATAAGGTTTGTTCGTCAGGTTTAAAAAGTGTAATGTACGGCGCTCAGTCAATTATGTTGGGAGACGCGGAAGTCGTTGTTGCCGGCGGAATGGAGAACATGAGTCAGGTACCCTACTACCTTGATCAGGCAAGGAATGGCTATCGCTTGGGTAACGGAACTATTATTGACGGATTAGTAAAAGACGGTTTAACAGATGTTTATCATCAGAACCATATGGGAAACTCTGCTGAGCTATGCGCCAGGGAAATGAAAATAACCAGAGAACAGCAGGACGCCTATGCAATAGAATCCTATAAACGTTCTGCAGCGGCCTGGGCAGAGGGGAAATTTACAGATGAAATTGTACCTGTTGAAGTTCCTCAGAAAAAAGGGGATTCCGTAAAAGTTATGCAGGACGAAGAGTATAAACTTGTGAAATTTGAAAAGATACCTGAACTGCGTCCAGTTTTTCAAAAAGATGGAACTGTTACGGCAGCCAATGCCTCTACATTAAACGACGGCGCTGCCGCAGTAATATTGATGAGCAAAGAAAAGGCTGAAAAATTAGGTCTGAAACCAATTGCAAAAATTATTTCCTATGCCGATGCCGAACAGGCACCGGAATGGTTTACCACTTGTCCCGCAAAAGCAATTCCGCTGGCGGTTTCAAAAGCAGGATTAAAAATGGAGCAAGTTGATTTTTTTGAAATAAACGAAGCCTTTTCTGTTGTATCGCTTGCAAACAACCAACTGCTGAATTTAAAATCTGATAAGGTGAATGTAAATGGCGGAGCAGTATCATTAGGCCATCCACTGGGTGCAAGCGGCGCACGTATTTTAGTGACCTTGCTTCATGTATTGAAACAAAACAACGGAAAATTCGGTGTTTGCGGAATTTGTAATGGTGGAGGTGGCGCAAGTGCTATGGTCGTTGAGAATTTAAATTAATGTCGTTGTGCCATCTAGTCGTTTTGGATTCTGCCAATTGAGTATAGTTCCGTTAAGGCACTCTCCTGCGCACAATTCTGAAATGGTTTCACAACTGCTATTTGGTGAAATTTTTAGGATTTCCGAATTCACAGATACCTGGGTAAAAATCGTTAACGAAGCCGATAACTACATAGGCTGGATTCATAAAAAACAATTTTTACCCATTAGCAGAAAAACCTTTGACGGAATAAAAAACTCATCTAATCGAAGGATGGTAAGTGTTATGCAAGGAGCCATCAAATCGGAATCCAATGGATTTGTTTATCCTATTCCGTTTGGTTCGATTTTACCAAGCCTACAAAAAGGAAAGTTTTCAGTTGAGGGCAGGAAATTTATTTACACCGGGAAAATGGATAAGCCTCCCCTAAAAGTTAAGGTACAAAAGTTAATTCAAGATGCAATTCATTTTCTTGGAAGCCCTTACCAATGGGGAGGAAAAAGTGAATACGGAATTGACTGCAGTGGGTTTACCCAGTTAGTTTTTAGTGTAAATGGAATTTCACTGCCAAGAGACGCTTATCAGCAAGCAGAATATGGTACCACTCTCGAATTCCTTGAACAATCAAAACCCGGCGATCTTGCATTTTTTGATAACAAGGAAGGCAAAATAATACATGTTGGAATATTAATCAACTCAAGCACAATAATTCATGCCAGCGGCTGGGTGCGAATTGACAAGCTTGATTTAGAAGGAATTTGGAACGAGGACGAAAAAAAATATTCGCACCATTTGCGTTTGTTAAAACGAATTTTGTAACTTAAAATATAGATTTTCGGTTATTAATTTTCAACCAAAAAATTTTAGTATGAAAAATATTATTTATGCAGTAGTAATAGCATTCAGTTCAATGCATTTTTTAGAAGCTCAAAACCATAAGGGAAAATGCGGACTTGAAATCGTAAAGGCCTATACACAGGAAGCCTTCGGGAAAAACATTGGTTATTATGTAGAGTTTAAAAATAACGCAGCAGTTGCAATTGATGCCATCGAATGGAAGGCAAAATTTTACGACAACTTTGGAGTTTTAAAAGGCGAACGCGATGGTAACTGGAGCTCAGGAAATTTTATTCAACCCATTAAACCCGGTGAAACAGCTAAGGATTTAGAAACCAACTGGGTTGATAAAGCTACCAAAGTTTTCATCACAATTAAAAAATTACATTTTACTGACGGACGAACTTGTAACTAACGTCAACCTTCCGTCCAAAAAAATTAGTGTAATTTCCTTTCTTTAACCATCCCTCCCCTTACACTGCTTATACTATGGGTTGTCATAAAACAAGTAGGATCAATTTCTTCAGTTATTGCCTTTACTTTTGTTAACTCCAGCTTGGTCACTACCGTATACAAAATATCACGGTTATTCAATCCACTTTCCTGCGCTCTTTTGCCCCTTAATCCGCGTTTTCCGCTGTAAATAGTCACCCCACGACCTAATTGAGCGATTACCATTTTTCGAATTTTATCACTTTCTTCACTTATAATGGTAACTCCTGTATATTCTTCAATACCATTCGTTAAAAAATCTACCATTTTTCCTGCAGCCATAAAGGTTAAAATTGAATATAATGCGGACTCTATTCCATGAATAGCAGCGGCCACGGAAAAAATTAAAATATTAATAATCAAAATAATTTCCCCTACCTGCATACTAAACTTACGCGTCAGAAATAGCGCAAGAACCTCTGTTCCATCCAGCACACTACCGCCCCGCATGGCAAAACCAATTCCAGCGCCTAAACAAATGCCCCCAAAAACCGCAATCAACACTTTGTCCTCAGTTACAGCTCTTAAGTGAATTGAATGCAGGAACCATAGAACAACCGACAAAGTAATGATGGCTAAAAAAGTTTTAGCAGCAAATAATTTACCCACTTGTTTATATCCCATGTAAACAAAAGGCATATTAATAACAAAAATAAAAATGGATACATCCAGCTTAAGTATAAAAGCCAACAACAAGGAGATACCGGTAACACCTCCGTCTAATAACTGATTTGGCACCACAAATAACTCAAGTCCGATAGTGGCAAAGGCTATCCCTACTAAGATTGAAATGGTATCCTTAATAAAAGTCTTCTTTTCGAATTTTTCTTCTTTGTGCGAATGGGTATGGTGGTTTGAATGCGAATCATTTAAACCCGCTAGGGGTACATTTCTTTTAGCTGTAGGATCTTCTGGATTCATAAAATGAAATTTTAATAATTTTTTAATTCAACTTTTAACGCAAAATTTTCCGCACGAATGCAACTGTAAAATAACTCATTAAAAAAACGCCGGTAAATCCTTCAAGGGCAGCGAAAAATTTCAGGTAACCTTCAGCAAAATAATCACCATATCCGACTGTAAAAAAAGTAATTGCACTGTAATAAAAACAATTCCAAAAATCATGCAGATGAAAATACTCAGCAGGCAATGTAGTGGCAACTGTTCCGAATGCAGGAAAATATTCTGTAATAAAATAGTACAACAAACTGAATAAGGAAAAAGTGAAACCCATATGATATATTACACGTGTCGGATTCGTTGCATAATGCCCAATTGAATCAAAAATAAATCGTTGGAACGAAAAACGTAAATATCCATATACTTTTGATTTTAGCGACCCTTGATAAGCATCCAATAATTGAGCTTTAGCCTGACATCGTTTAAATTCGATATAAGACAGATCCTCATCATCGTACTGGCCATTGTTTCGGAAATTCTCCTTTAAAATTCTGAATTGTTCCGCTTTTTGCCAAGGTGTTGTATCCGATTGAATATAAATTATTCCAAAAACATTATTGATTCTCCAGTCAATAAAAATACGACCGAGAATACGCATTCCAACTAAAATAAGTTCTGCAATGTGGGCCTTATCATCCTGCGGAATTAAATCAATAATATCTCTAACTATCGTATTACTTAAATCCAGTTTTTTGCATTTGGAAAACCGGAAATCGATAAATGCGTTTAATGGACATTCCCGAAAAGACATTACTTCACCAACTGCGTTTTTGAAGCTCACTTTTCCACTTCCAAAATAAACCTGATCAAATAAAACTTCACCGTTTCCAAAATCAGTTTCTTCAAAAGTAACTTCACCATGACCAAAAACTGCACTCTTAAAACTTACTTTTCCTGTTCCGAACTCTACTCCATTAAAAGACACATCTCCGTCATTAAAATCTACCCTCCTGAAATCAATTTTACCGCCGCCGAACTCAAGATTTTTAAAATCTTTCTTCCCTTTTCCAAAACGTGCTCTTTCAAAACTGATAGCACCGTCAGAAAACTTGGCAAACTTAAAATCTACTGTACCATCTCCCCATATTGTATTTTTAAAATCAACATCGCCCTCACCAAAACCGGTACTCACAAAAGAAACATTTCCATTTCCAAAGCAAACATTATTAAAATTAATGGCTCCTTGCCCAAAATTGGCAAACTGAAAGTTTATTGTACCGTTTCCGAATTTTGCCTTCTTGAAAACAGCATCGCCTTCACCGAAATTCGAATTATTAAAATCCGCGCCGGCGTTGCCAAATATTGCTGATTCAAAAATTGTTTTCGAACCCAAAAATTCTGCAAACGAAAAATCAGACTTTACATCGGCATCAAAAAATGCCTTTTTCGCATTAAACTGATTTAATTTTATAAATACACTGTCATCCCACCCCTTCTCAACTCTGAAATCAGTTAATGAAAAATTTTTAACGTATGCACCGGATAGATTAATTTCCTTTCCCTCATCAATCCAGGCAAAAATTTCCTGCGGTTCTATGCATCCATATTTAATCTCATCAATTTTTTTTCTGTTTTCGTCATAAAAAACAACTTTTGCCGTTTGTAAAAAATTACGAAATGGCTTATCGATGATTTCCACTTCATATCGTAAAACAGGAGAATCATGTAATGAGGCATCGAGCATGGGAAGGTTTAGTATCTTTGAAACTGCCAATTTACAAATTAGTAAAAGATGGAAAAAATTTTAATCACAGGATCAAACGGGCTATTAGGTCAAAAACTGGTATACTCATTAAGAAATCGAGCGAATATCGAGGTAATTGCCGCTTCAAAAGGGCTAAACCGGCTTTCTGAGAAAACCGGTTATACTTATTATGAATTAGATATTACCAATAAAACAGAAATTCAAACCCTCCTTACCACATTACAACCTGAAGTAATCATTAACACAGCAGCAATGACAAATGTGGACGCATGTGAGACACAACGTGATGAATGCTGGAACCTAAATGTTAATTCAGTTAAAAATTTTATTGAAGTAATTCTTGAAATCCCAAACTATTCTCCACACTTCATTCATTTATCTACTGACTTCATTTTCGATGGAACGCATGGACCGTTAACAGAAGATGCTATTCCCAACCCACTTTCCTATTATGCTGAATCGAAATTAGCCGCTGAGGAATTACTCAAGTCTTCCACTTTATCCTGGGCCATTGCGCGTACGGTTCTTGTTTATGGCATAACCGATAATATGAGCAGAAGCAACATTGTATTGTGGGCAAAATCAGCACTTGAACAAGGTAAAATTATTAATGTTGTGGACGACCAGTTCAGGACACCTACACTTGCCGAAGACCTCGCGGAAGGATGCATTCGAATTGCACTCAAAAAAGCGAAAGGAATTTTCAATATTTCAGGTAAGGATTTTATGAGCATTCTTGAACTGGTACAACGTGTTGCAGATTTTTGGAAACTTGATCATGGACTGATTAAACCATCCAAATCTGAAAGCATTAAACAACCGGCAAAAAGACCTCCACGTACTGGTTTCATTATTGAGAAAGCAAAATCTGAATTAGGATATTCACCTCATTCCTTCGAGGAAGGATTAGCCATTTTAGACGAGCAATTAAAGAAATGAGTGAATCTTTCCAATCATTTATCGCAAATCTAGGGCATGCTATATCGAATGGATTACCTGGAATAAAAGCACAATTTTTAATGGCGCCGCCTGGAAGAGGAAAATCATATCCAGATCTTGAAAAAACCGGTGGATATTTAACAGGAGCCGTTTGCATTCTTTTGTATGAAAAAGAGGGTTCATTACATATTCCAATAATAGAAAGAACAAACTATGATGGAGTACATAGTGGTCAACTAGCCTTACCGGGAGGAAAATTGGATATTAACGATAAAAACATTGAGACATGTGCATTACGCGAAACCCATGAGGAAATTGGAGTTTTAGTATCGGATGAAAGAATTATAGGGCAATTGACAAAATTATATATCCCCCCAAGTAATTTTATGGTTCACCCCTTAGTCGCTTGGCATCCGCAACAGCCTCATTTCCTACGAAACGAAAGAGAAATAAATAAAATTCATGAAATGCCCTTGAAATCCCTTTTCGATGAAAAATCATATTGTTTAAAAACAGTTACCACGAGGCCGGGAATACAGTTTGAAAGTCCGGGCATAAAACTGAATAATGAAATAATTTGGGGTGCTACCGCAATGATGCTGAGTGAACTAAAAGTGCTTATTGAAACCTTTACTGAACCTGGAAAAAACTTATAATTGAAAATTTTTCAATGTCTAAATTTAACGATGAGGAAAAGAACAGAAAAAATTAAAAGAATCGTGAGCAGAACCAGGTAAGGCTTTTTAAAATGAATCCTATTGACATTTCTGTCTTTTCGATAAGACCAAATAAGCAAAAAAATAAAAGCAATTACAAAAAAACCGATAAACAATAACCTTCCCTTTGTGAACATATTAAAAAAGCAGTACTAAATTAATTTTTTTCAATGATAAATGAAGTGAAAATGAGAAATTAATTCAAGAATTAAAGAAAGGATTAAATAAATTTGCGATGCGTATTTTCTGAATCCATGTTTCGTTTTAAGTTACTTTTATTTCATCTTGGCTTCGTTGGTATTACTTTTGGGAGCGCTCTGCAAAACGGCTT
>OMJH01000149.1 GCA_900299295.1 Bacteroidota bacterium | reverse complement strand
TTTTTTTCACAGCGGTCTGCATTGTCAAGTCCGTAACCGAAGTTTTTTTCAGAACCAATGACTTCACCTTTAAACGGATCAATTTCGTACCACGTACCGCCAACAGGAAGTCGAAATGTTGTGGCGGAGGTCCACTTCATGTTTCCCAGATTGAAACGTCCTTTTTCATTTTTATTTTCGAGCAAGGCAGTAATCTCAGTTAAATTTTTAAGACTTTGTGTAGTACCAATTTCAGGATCATAAATCTCAATCGTGTTATCAGGACGAACATATACTACAGTATCTGTCTCCGGAATAAATTGAATCCCGCCAAGTGATTGTGCTCGTAAATAGCTGCGCGCACCCATCACAGCATCTTCAATCGTTAATTGTTTTAACTGCGCGGATAAGGAAAGGCAAAATAAAATAAAGGCGGGAAGTAAACTTTTTGTTTTCATAAATTCAATTTTATTTAAAAAAGATCAGTTTTAGGCCGATGAGAATTATAAAACTCCCGAATATTTTTTTCAGTAAAGCCTCGTCGATTTCAACTGCCGCCTTACTTCCGTAATAACTTCCGATAATAAACGTCGAACCGATGAGAACTGCGGCTTTCCAGTCTACGTTTCCATTTTTATAGTATTGCATTACACCTAAAATACCTATGGGAAAAAGGAACATAAATAAAGTAGTTCCCTGTGCAAGCTGCTGCGAATACGATAATGCCAAAACTAAAACGGGTACAATTACAAGGCCCCCTCCAATTCCAACCAGACCGCTGAGGTACCCCGCAGCAAGCCCAACACTTAATAAAATAATTATTGCTGTTACATTCATTTTCCCGGCATTAAAAATCAGTACAAAAACTTAACATTGGCATTCCTTTTTTCAGCGTGTGGTCATCGATTCCCCACGCGTAATCAAGCCGTACAAAGTAACCAAAAATACGGCTACGCACGCCTAAGCCCATTCCGCCTACAATCGGTTCCTTCTGTTGAAATAAGGTAACTTTTACTGGACTTCCTGGGGATCCATAGGTGTTTACGTTTAATGTATTTTCGTCTGAATAAGGATTCCAACCATACCAGGCACTACCCGCATCGCCAAAAACAACGAGTTGGAAATGGTGAAAAAAATCACTTTTTAAAGGTTGACTAATCAGGTATCGGAACAAAGGAATGCGAATTTCAGAATTGAAAACAATGAAATTATTTCCGTTTCTGATGTTCTGCCGGAAGCCGCGTAAATTGGTTGCTATTGTTTGAAAGGCATATTGTTCGGGGTGAATAATATTTATGGTATTATCAAAGCGCGGGCGAAACCAGCTGTCTATCCCGCCGAGGTAATAAATTAAACGGCTTGTCCCAAGTGAGCCGGCCCCTGCTAAACGGTTTGCCCAAATAATTTCACGGTGCAGCTTGTGATAGTAACGGAAATCAAAACCATAAGTAATTAAATCGTTTCTGTTTTTTGTAATAAATCGGTAATACTCGGAAAAAATTTTTCCACGAAAACCATGAAAAAGATTCAACCCTTTTGACAATGTGTTGTCAAGAACAAGTTCTGCTTTTAGTCCTGCTAAATTACTTCTCTCATCTTTTAGTTGAAGGCTTGCATCATCGGCGGCTAGAAATTTTCGAGTGTCGTTGCGTAAAAGTGTTGAGACACGTAAACCAAACACCTCGGTTACCGGGAATTTTAATTTGTATTGCAAGTCGTGAACATGAACGTTTTGAAGACCATTCCCGTAATTTAAAAAAACTTGTCGGTGACCAATGATTTGTTTGTCGACTAATTTTTTTCTGTTTTCCCAGCTCAGGAAATATTCATTTTCAAGGTCGTTGGAAAAACGTACGGCTCCGACAATCCGATAGTCTTCAAATAAATCACTCAAACCCGCCTTTAACATGGCATTAAGTCCGGGGTTGAGGTAAACAGGATTTGTACCGCCGCCGAATGGCTGATATTGAACACTTAAAAAAGAATTGTCGAGTTGACTAACCACATAATCCATATAAAAACTGACATAATAATTTTGCTGGATCGAGGAAGGAAAGTTTTTTGGGGTGTAGGATATGTTTTTGTAAGTAGATAAATTTTTTTGATTTACCCTTGCGGTATCAGCGCTTTTTATTCCAACATTTGAGAAGGATTTTTTAAAAAGTTCATTTTTTTCGGATTGATATCTGAAATAGGTGGGTGAAAGTATTTTTCGGGCCGTATCACTTGCAGAAATTTTACGGCCATAGATTCTCTGTTTACCATTAATGAAAAATGTTTCGGTCAGATACTCATTGTCTAGGCTAACATAAAGCCATTCGGGATTACGCTTGTAATTCGAAATGATTTTTGTGTGAAAATCATATCGGTAATGTTCTGTAGTATCAACATAAGATAAAACACTATCAAGTTTTCCGCGTACCAAATTATTTATTCCGTTTGCGTTACTGAGGTAACAAAAATTTCCATTGCCAATATCCACAGGCTGTGTTTCGGAAACATCCGGAGTTTTTGTTACCCGATACAATAAATTTTTTCGTTTGGGATAGTCGAGCATGAAAATATCTGTTTGTTCGGGCTGTTCATAGTTGTATTTTCCATCATCAGAATTTTTGAGGGTATCGCTGATGCGATTAGAAACAAATACAATTTGCTTTCCTTTATTGATAAAACGTGGGTAAAAGTCGTCGTAAATATCGTTGGTAATTTTTTCTAGGCCGGCGGTTGCAATTGTGAATACAAATACGTCGCTTTGACCTTTACCTTTTTCTACTCCGGCAAAGATTAATTTTTTTCCGTCCGGAGAATACGAAAAATCGGAAATTTTTTCGAACCCGGTTATGTTACGTTGAATTCGTTTTTTTTCTTCGGTATCATAGGTAATTAAAACGATTTGATTTTTTATTTCTGTAACCATTCCGCAATACCTTCCGGAGGGATGCCAGGCAATAAGCGGATAAGAATAATCAATTAAACGTTCTAGTTTCGGGCCGGAACGAAAAATTCTTTTTTTCTTTCCGCTCGCAATTTCCATTAACCATACTTTGTTCTGATTTTGTTCACTGCTTACATAAGCAAGATGAGTTCCTCCGGTGTTTACTTTCGGCCTTAAATACTGTACATTGCTTTTGAAATTTTTTAGGAGTTCGTTGCCTCCGGGCATCATTCGGGTGGTATCATTGTAAGATTCGTTTTTAATGTATGAACTCATCCACTCTGAAATAATTTGATTAACTGAGGTTGCCAATACAAAAATGAAAGCATTATCAACACTGCGGCTAACCTTGGTCATGTAAAGCAAATTAGGAATTACAGCCTCACCATAGGTTTCTGCAATATAATTCCATAGCGCGTGACCTGCAGTTACTGCCTCCTCGCCTTCCAGACGATTGAAATGAAGAAACCTATCATGTTCAACAGCGTCTAAAACACGACTGTCAATCGTTGTATTCCATTTCTCTGATAAATAAGCAATGAGCCCTTTTTGAAACCAGTCGGGCAGCGTAAGCAGTGTTGAGTTTTTCACCATTTCGCGTGCTTTACCTCCGTACAATAATTGATTCATCAGTAATTCTGCCAGACCTGCACGAAGTTGTCGGTCGAGTTCAGTGTGATTTCCATCAAAATAAACACTCATTTTTGTGCCCGCGATACGGGTTGTTCCGCCTAGGTTAGCTTGCTCTTCGGAGGATAGTCCCAGGTTGCTTTGCGAAAAATCATCGTAGTTGTTGTAAACTAATACTTTGATTTTTTCTTCACACTGGTAGTCGAGACTACGTTCCATTTCTCCGAGGTATTTATCCATCGAGATCGCAACATAGCGCGCTACATCCTGACCTCCTTCGAATAAATAAATCTGAAAGCGTTCAAAGGGAAAATACGTCCAGGCAAAGGGCTGCCGTTGAATGCGGTTTTTCCCAAACTCCTGTCGTGAGCCGTAATAAAATTGTGCTTCACTTTGTGTTACGGAAAGTAAATTCAGAAAAAGGATAAAAATCGCAAGGGATGATTTTCGCGCCATCTGCGATATAAATTTAAGATTAAATTTTGTTGGATGGCCTTATTTAGTGATTACCGGTTCTTACCGGATGGAAACTAAAATCTTAATCCTTTTACTTATTCAAGTTAACAGGAGAGAAGCGAAACAGGAAATGAAAATTTAACGGGGAGATTTTTAAATTATACTTTGAAAGTTAATTTTATCTCAACTACCTGCATTTTCTAAAACCACATACAATACATCATAAACCGGTCGACTAAAATTCCAGTTTATACCCAATGCCCTTAATTGTTTTGATATAATCATTGCCCAGTTTTTCTCGTATTTTTCTGATGTGAACATCAATCGTTCTATCACCGACAATTACTTCCTCTCCCCAAATTTGCTGAAGAATGATTTCACGTGTAAAAACCTTACCGGGCTTGGTGGCCAGTAAAGCAAGCAGTTTAAATTCTTTTTTCGGGAGAGTAATTTCAACCTCATTTTTTACAACCACAAAACGTTCAAGATCTATTTTTAATCCACCAAGCTCCATTTTCTCCACAAGTTTAATTTCCGGATTCACCCGTTTGAGCAATGCCCGAATCCGACTACTCAACACCCTCGGCTTCACCGGCTTTGTTATATAATCGTCGGCGCCGGTTTCAAATCCCGCAATCTGAGAATAATCTTCGTTGCGGGCGGTTAGGAAAGCAATTACAGTGTCTTTTATTTCCGGCAAGGCTTTTAATTCACGGCACGTTTCAATTCCGTCCATTTCCGGCATCATTACGTCCAATAAAATTAAATTCGGCCGATAGGTTTTCACTTTCTCAAGCGCCTCTTTACCGCTATTGACAACGTCTACTTCAAACCCCTCCTTCGTTAAGTGATAACGCAAAAACTTTAAAATATCGGGGTCATCGTCTACATGCGTAGATTATCAAAATGCCAGTAAACTTTTTAATCATTTAATCTTAAACCCTCAACTTGTTTGAGGGTTTTTACTTTTTCCATCGCCCTTCGTCGTTTCGACAACGCTCAACGAACTCAGGGAACGCTCAGTGTCAGTGTTCTTAAGTTAGACGGCGGTT
>OMJH01000148.1 GCA_900299295.1 Bacteroidota bacterium | reverse complement strand
GTGGGGCTTTCCCGTTTTCCCTTTCCAAGTTTGGGGGCTTGGGGGGAGGCCCCCCCAATTGGAAAAAAACTTTGCCCCCCCCCCCCCCCCCCCGCCGCCGTTAGGCGGAGAGGCAAAACAATCACTTCCGCCGCCACCACCGCCGAAATATCCACCGCCACCGCCACCACCCGGGCAAGTTCCATAACATGGATCAGCTGCGCCATTGCCACCTTGACCTGAACTTCCTGCTTGTCCGGCTGATCCACCCCCCCAAGCGATTCCTCCGACTCCGCCGGCTGCTTGACTTCCACCGGTACCACCACCACCAAAAGATGCAACACCGGCAACACCAGTTAAACAACCGCCTCCGCCTCCGCCTACATTTTGAGAACCTCCGCCTTTTCCGCCACCGCCTCCTGCCACAATAACCCTGTTGGCTAAACCGTATGGTGCAATACGGACATCAGAAGCTCCGCCGCCTCCGCAAGAAGCTGCACTTCCATTAGCCCCGTTTCCTCCTCCGTTATATCCACCTGCGGGGCAATTTCCTTGTCCGCCAACCCGAATTTGGATAATTTGGCCCGGTGTTACAGCCATCGTTGCCGTAACAATTGCTCCCAAGCCGCCATTCGTTCCTCCACCTTGCGCACCTCTGGCGTTAACCGTTAAGGTGGTTACACATGGGGGAACCGTAAAACTTTGAACAGATCCGGTAAAATTAAAGGTGACGAGCGTCTGAGATTTAATTACTGAGAAGAAACTCGCAAAAATAAGTATTGCGTTAAAAAAAAATCTTGTACGAAAAATAGTAATCATTAAAACGCTAATGTAATTTTAAAAGTTATTGAGACAAAACATTTTTTATGGCCTTTTAAATGTTATTAAACACATTTAAGTAACATTTTTTTAATGATTAAAAAATAAAGCTAAGATAGTAGAAATTGAATAAATTTTCGAATTTTTAATTTGAAAGCATATGAAATTGTGAATTATCTTTTTTCAACTTAATTATTTTCAAGAAGTAATCCTTTTACAAAAGAGCTGAATTGGAAAATTTTTTGGCAATAACTAAATCACTACTTAATTGAGCAATACTATCAAGTTGAACGATTTTAAGTTCAAACCGAAATGAAAATTTTAGTTTTTGGATAATGTGTGGAAACCGAAAAATTATTGCTTCAGAAATTAAGTTCTAAAAAATAAAGGAACGCTGTCCAAAATCTTCACAATCAATATTATTTCTGAAAATATGGTGTTTTGCCTTTAGTTTGAGAGTTTTACCTTTAAATTCAATGGATAAACTAATTTCGTGGGAACCTAAAGTGTTAGCTGAAATTCCACTGATTGTGAAGTCGTAGCTGTATCCGAACTTTAAAATTGTTTTTTCGGCGATCTCCTGTCTCAGTCCAAGGAAAAGGATGAAACAATCGTTGTCAACAAAATTTAATGCACTTTTTTTGCGGTAAAAAAATCCAACAATTGTAGGGGAATACATTACGTAAGAACCAATGTTAAACGCTGAAAATTGTGCTTGTTTAGCGAAAGGAAAAACTCCTTTCCCGGATCCATTTCCTTGCCGGTCATAAACAATGTTAGGTGAAATATACCATTTGTGTTCGTTTGTTCCATTTCCAACAAATTCAAGCGTTGTTGTCAGATGAAACGTATGCCTTCTCGGAAGGTTTTTGTTTTCGGCTCCGCTCAGTGCCTCATTCGGTTGAGTAAGGTGGGCACAAGAATATCCTGCCGTATTCATTATGTTTAAATGATGTGTCTTGATCATTTTGAAATCTAACATGGTTCCAGCTCCAAAGTCTGCGTAGGTTCTTACTTTGTTGTAAAGCCGGTCAACGTTGGATTCGTAAATGTTACCAAGGCTAGGATCTAATTGGTCGCTGAAAATCAATCTGCTCCAATCGATGCGTTTCTGAACTCCGTTAACATTAAACCCGGCACGGATACGAATCACTTTCGGAATTGTATACTCGAACGACTGTATAATCCCGGCTGAGGTTGTTTTTAATAATCCATCTCCTGAAACGTCCTGAGATGCCATAAATCCTAAACCGCCATTAAAAATGTTGCTATAGATATCTCCCCAGCAATCATAGGTTTCAAGTTTACCGGGAACACCCAACCATTGCCTTCTGTAGTCTAATCCAATCCGTGCATCACGTTTTAGACCGCAAAATGCAGGGTTCATGTAAAGTTCATTGAAGAAAAATTGTGAAGAGACAGGATCCTGACCAAATCCGTATCTGGAAAGAGCAAAAATCAAAAATAATAATGCGACTCTCTTCATTTTACTTGATTAAGGTGACTGTTCCGGCATTTTTTAGTTTTCCGTTCTTCGTTTCGACTCCTTCCCATATTTTACCACTCAAAAATATTGCAGAAATCTTCCAAACATAAACATCTTGCTGACAAAGTGTGCCGTTATGGGTTCCATCCCAGCCTTCAGATGGGCAGCCGCTCTCATCTAGTTTGGTGGTTTCAAAAATCTTGATTCCATATGTGTTATAAATTTCAAGTTTATACTCCTTAATGGATTTACCTTTTGGTAGAAATAAACGGGATTCTCCACCATGTGGATTCCCGGGCATGAAAGCATTGGGAATAAATAGACTTTCAAAATAATCCGGTATTACTAACCGCACCGCAGTGTCACTGCACTGATACTCATTGAAGGCTGTCAGAATAACAAAATAATTCGAAGCGGCAGGAAATTGATGAGATGGATTTAAATCCTGACTACTTGTGCCATCATCAAAATCCCAAACATAAGAGACGGCGTTTTGGGTGTTATTAATAAATTCAACTGTACCGTTGCTGACTCCGTTCACCATAACCTGATTAAATGTAAAGTCAGTTATTGGCCGTGGAAAAACTTCAATGAAATCATTTTTTGTAAGTGTGTCGCTGCAAAATTGGTTCGAAGCGATTAGCGTTATATCATATAAACCTTCATTTTGAAAGGTGTAGAGTGGATTGGAAAAAACAGAACTATCACCGTTTCCGAAGGACCAAGAATAGTTTGTGGCAAATTGAGTTTGGTTAATGAAATTTACTTGTAATGGTTTGCAACCTGATGTTGTGTCAGCTGAAAAATTAATTTCCGGTGGTTGAGTCGGATAAAAAACCGCTACTGCAGTATCTGTACATCCGAAGCTGTTCATTGTTACCAACTGAATTGTATCGATCCCAAAAGTTGTGTAAGTGACAGACGGATTGTTCAGTGAGGAGGTGTCTCCATTTCCAAAATCCCACTCGTATGAAATTGCGCCCGTACTGGTATTTTGCGGCGTTACAGTAATCGGAACAAAGCAACTGGAAATATTTACAAGACTGAATGCAGAAGTGGGAACGGGTAAAGTGGTGATGTTTGTGGAAAGTGAATCAATACACCCAGCAAGATTTTCTACAATCAAAACTACATGCGAATTACCAACCTGGGTAAATACGTGCACAGGTGAAATGACAGCAGACGTGTTTCCGTCACCAAAATCCCAGCTGTAAAAATTTCCATTTTGAGTTGTATTGTTAAAGGGCACAACAAAAGGAGTGCATCCTATTAAAGTGTCTGTTGAAAATAGTGGAACGGGGAGATCGTTTATAGAAATTATTTGTATCAACGTATCAAGGCAACCATTAGTTGAAGAGGTACCAATTAATGAAACCGAAAATGTTCCACCGGTTAGATAGGTGTGAATCGGGTTGGTTAAAACCGAAGTATCTCCATCGCCAAAATCCCATTCGTAATTTACACTGCTGCTGGAGGTGTTTGTAAATTGAACCGGATTCTCTGCACATGCCGGCTGCGTGGTCAAGCTGAACGATAGTTGTGGCCCTGGAAATACGGTAATGGTAATCGTACTGGTGTCATAACTGCATCCGTTATTTACAGCGAGTGAACAAGTATATGTACCCGCGTTTTGATAAACGTGAGTGATGGATTGTGCAGTTGAAACATTCCCGTCGCCGAAATCCCATGAGAAAAAGGATCCGCCGGTGGAGAAGTTGGTGAAAGTGACGGATAAGGGACCGCACCCGGAGGTTACCGAAGTATTAAAAAATGAAGTTACCGTATTGGGATGTACAAGTATGCTTTTTGTCAATGTATCACTTCCGCAGGAATTTATTCCTATTAGAGAAACGTAGTAAGTAGTATCACTTGTTCCAGTGAAATAGGTATGCGGTCCCGACTGCACGGCATTGGAGGTTGGTGAACCATCACCGTAATCCCAAATATATTGTGTTGGATTTCCAGCTGATAAATTAATGAAGAAAATCGGCAACGGAGAACATCCGGAATTGACATTGGTTCCGAAGTTGATAACCGGTTGCGGTCGAACAAATATTGTATCGGAAAATGTGGTTATGCCACACAAATTAGTTGCGGAAAGTGTGACAATGTAGGTAGTATCGTTCATGCCTTGCTGAAATGTAATTGTGTCCGGTGAAGCAATCGAGGTAGTATCACCGTTTCCGAAATCCCAGAAGTAAGAAACATTTGTTCCGGTGGAATTGTTGGTAAAATAAACATCCAGCGGAGCACATCCTGAGTCCGGAGAGGCAGTAAAATTGGGAACGGGTGGATCAACAATTAAAATTGTATCAGACAAAGTATCCGAACAACCGGCCGGGCTTATGGCTATCAAGCTGACAGTGTAAGTTCCAACATTGGAATAAGTGTGGTTTGGTGCCGAGGAGTTTGATGTATTATTATCGCCAAAATTCCATAGATAACTTGAAGCACCGGTGGTCTGATTAGTAAAGGCAATTGAGCTCCCCGAACAACCAATGGCCACATGATTGTAAGCTATAACAGGCAATTGGTTTACGCTGACAGAACCCGTTGCACTTGTTGAGCAACCTGTTATTGTGCTCGTTCCTGTTACTGTAAAACCTGCAGTAAACGCCGGACTGACTGAAATGGAAGCAGTAGTGTCGCCGGTACTCCATGAATAAGTATCAGCGCCGCTTGCGGTTAATGTGGTAGATTGACCGCCGCAAATTACCGCACTTCCAACCGATAAATTTGGCAGGCCAATAACAAAAACCTGAAGTGTATCGGTTCCGAAGCAGGTACCCGTACCAAATGCATAGGTTAAGACATGCGGGCCAACTCCTGCAACTGAAGCGGTGAAATTATTTCCTGTAATACCGGGTCCTGACCAATTGCCCCCGATGGGTGAAAATCCAGAAAGCGCTACCGTTGGACTATTAAGACAAAGACTGAATCCTGTTCCTGCGTTAATAGTTTGCGGTGTCACAACCGTTATATCAAGCGTATCTGTATCGAAACAACCTGAACCGGAATCAGTATATGTATAAACCAATTGAAAATTTCCATTGGCAAATGGAGTGAAAACACCATTGGATGTTACACCGGTACCTGTCCATATCCCTCCAACCGGAGAATAACCGCCAAGCGTATCTGCGATGGGTTGGTTGCAGAAAACTTGAGGCGGGCCAACGTTTACAACCGGTAATGGGTTAACGGTTACTGTGGAAGTGAGCGAAAGAGTGCAACCATTCGATGTATTAGTTCCGGTTATGGTAAATTGGCTGGTGGAGTTCGGATTTACTGTTATTTGTTGAGAGGTACTTCCGGTGCTCCAAACATAAGTATCCGCTCCATTGGCGGTTAGGGTTGTGCTTTGTCCTTCACAGATGGTTGGAGAATTAACGGTTAAGTTGGGAGTAGCTAAAACATTTACATGTATGGTGTCGATGCTCAAACAGGAGCCGTTTCCAAAAGAATAATTTAATACTTGGATGCCGGCACCTGCTACAGAAGGTGTAAAAATGTTATTTGCAACTCCGGGACCTGACCAGCTACCGCCTGCAGGGCTTATTCCTACTAAGGTTACAGGATTCGCATTTTGGCAAAGCGTGAATCCGGTACCGGCGTTTGCTTGTTGCGCATTTATTACGCTTGCGGTCAGGGTATCAGAATTAGCGCATCCGGTCGTGTTGTCGGTAAAGGTGTAGGTGAGAAGGAAATTTCCAATTGCACCAGGCGTGAAAATCCCACCTGAACTAACAAATTGTCCGGACCATATTCCGCCCGTGGGAGTGTTTCCTGTAATTTGAGTGGGAATAGGCTGGTTGCAAAAAGTAAGACCAGGGCCAGCGTTTACCACAGGTAATGAATTTACTTGAACTAAAATTGTGTCAGTTTTAGAACATGTTGTAAGTGTATTTGTTCCTGTGATTGAAAAATTTGTGCTGACGGTTGGGGTAACCACAATCGATGGGGAGGTTGATCCCGTGTTCCATAAATATTGATTTGCACCACTCGCAGTTAAAGTCGCGGATTGTCCGATACAAATTGAGGTGGAGCTAACTCCTAAATTCGGAAGCGGATTTACTGTGTAGGTTACGTTTACTGTGGATGAGCATGAAGCGGCATCTGATACGGTGAGTGAATAAACTGTAGTGGCAGTTGGAGTAGCGGTGGTGTTTTGCAGGTTGGAGGTAAATCCTGTTGGATTACTTGTCCATGAAAACTGGAATGGCCCGGTTCCGGAAATAATACTGCCTTGAAGATTGACCGTCGTACCTAGACAAACCGAAGTACTGTTTCCGGCCGAAACTGTAGGTGGCTGTGAAATTAAAAAGGTGGAATCAATCGTTGTTGTACCGCATTCGTTTCCTGATGTTAATGAAACGGTATGCGTTCCTAAAGAAGAAAATGAAACGCTACCCGGCGAAGCTGAGGTAGAGCTAGCGGGTGTTCCTCCACTGAAATTCCATTGATAGGTTAGTGCACTAACTCCGCAATTCGTAACGTTTGCGGTGGGGGTTACAGTTACCGGTCCGCAACTTCCGGGTATTTTAGTAATGGAGATAGTAGGTTTACGTTTTACTTCTATAGTGTCGGAGAAATTGAAGGTCCCGCATTTATTGGTTAGAGAGAGTTTTACAATATAAAAACCCTGATTATTAAACCGGATTGAAGGAGTTGCTGAAGTTGAAGTTGTGTTGTTGATGAACCTGAAATTTACAACAGAATCAATTGCGCATGTAGAACTTAATTTTGTAACCGTCCATTGAATTGTAACTGGTTTACAAAGGAATTGAAAACTTGATGTATTTGTAATGGTAGGAATAAACGGAGCGCATCCGCTTTGCGCGGAAATATTGAATCCGGGCGAAGGCGGATCTTCAACACAAACAACTTTTTGAACTGTGTCATTTCCACAGGAGTTTCCTACAACCAAAGTTACAGTGTATTGGCCTGCTTGCGTAAATGTAACATGTAGGTTTTTTGATCCCCACGTTGCAGGATTGTTGTTCGGTGTGTTGCTGCCCAATTGGTTTCCCGGGCTGATTACATTGTTACTGCCGCTTGGGGGTCCCCAGCCGGTAGATGGACTAATTTTCCAATTAAATTTATTCAAGGTATCGCAAAATCCTGCACTGTTCACAGCAATACCGTAGTCTGAAGTATTTGAAAAAGTAAATGAGGATCCTTTGCAAATTATTGTGTCTGGTGAAACAGTCATTTTAGCCTCCGGTTTAATCGAAGTTGTGATGGGTTCAACAGTACTTTCAGTAAAACCGCAAGGATTGATTGCTTTAATTCGGATAAAATAGGCATTGGGAGTGTTCGCGCCGAAAACACCACAGGAGGTTGTAGTGAAAGTGTATGAATAGCTTGAAGGTGGTGGATGATTAAGATTGATAGGTGCCTGCCCGGTGTTGCTGGTAATTATATACGTGGTTCCTGGGGCATTTCCGGAAGTTCCGGTAATTGGGAAAGTAAGGGCCGCGGGGGTACAAATATTTACTGTTCCGCCGGGATTGCCTAAGCCAACCGCAGGATTACTTCCGTTGTATACCGAGTAGGTTGTAGTATCAAAACAACCATTTGGTCCGTTAACAGTTAGTAATAATGGATAAAAGCCAAGATTATTATATGTGTGATTTTCTGTGCTGTTTAAAGGCCAATTAGTTGAAGTGAAATTTGGTGATCCATCTCCCCAAGAAATTGTATAGCTAGTATTTGTTGAGGCTGTAGATGATGTGTTTGTAACTTCGAGGGTAAATGTTGTGCTTCCACAATTCGTAAAGGGTATTGAACTGGTAAAGTCAGACAACACAGCGCTTGGTATTTGCTTAACAGTTACTTGTTTTATTGTGGTTTTAGAACAGCCATCACTGCTGGTAGCAATGAGTACCACGTTAAATGTTTGATTGCCTGTTCCTATTGCAGAGGAATAGGTGTGGCTAGGGTTAATTAAAGTGGAGGTGTTATTTTGGAAACCGGAGGCAGGGTCGCCAAAATTCCATGAATAGGTTAAGCCGGTGCCTGAACTGGTATTTGTGAACTGAATAGGAGTTAAGGCGCATTGTGAGCTAGGTGAAGATGTAAAGTTAGTATTGGGTAATTGATTAACAGTAATAGTGATAAAAGCTGTATCAGGATTCCCGTTGCATATTCCGGTTACACTGTAAGTTGTGGTGGTGGTCGGACTTACAGTTATTGAATCCGTGGTTGCTCCTGTGCTCCATAAGTAATTGGAGCCTCCGTTTGCGTGAAGTTTGATTGAGGAGCCAAAACAAATACTTGTGGAGGTAGTTGTGATACTAATAGGGCAAGAAGGACTGACATTGCCATAAACAATGGAAGTCATTAGCCAAACAATGGTCAAAATCGAATATCTTGAATTCCTGAGAAAAAATTCCATAAAAAAGATAAGTCCTTTATCTCAAATATAGAAAACTTTTCAATCTGTAATCCTAAATTGGAAAACATGTTGATAGATGTAAATAAAGATTTAGATGAACAGGGTAAGAAATATCGACGAATTGTGATCCCGCCGCGACTCGAACGCGGAACCTACAGCTTAGAAGGCTGTTGCTCTATCCGGTTGAGCTACGGGACCGGTAAAAATAATTTAGGGATGCAAAGCTAAAAAATCTTCCTTAAATTTTGAGGTTAAATATTTTCTAACGAGACAGAAAATTTTATGTGCTTGAAGTGAAAAATTTGCCGGGATGGGATATTACATGATTGTCAAGTTCCAAATCCATTAACAATGCGGAAATTTTGCTTACCGGCATACTACAAATCGACACGAGTTGATTGATGTGTGTTTTGCCATTTTTGTTGAGCACATTTATTATACATTTCTCATCATCTGACAAGTTAATGGGTAAACTGAATTGATTGTTTTTTTTATTATTCTTTCGTGGTTCCCAATTCATGTGATGAATAAGGTCTGAAAAGTTTTCAATTAACCCAGCTTTATTGCTTTTAATTAGGAAATTGCATCCTGTGCTTTTTTCATCGCCGGGTTTTCCGGGAACAGCAAATACATCTTTGTTATAGGAGTTAGCAATGCTGGCTGTTATCATTGAACCGCCTTCGGTTTTGCTCTCTATAACAATTATCGCATCACACATTCCTGCTACAATACGATTTCGCTTCGGAAAATTCTCTCGGTCTGGATTAGTTTTACTTGAAAATTCCGTTAATATACCGCCCTGATTTTTCATTCGCTTCGCCAGGTGGGCATTTTGATAAGGATAAATCCGGTCAAGGCCATGCCCGAGCACGCCAATCGTTTTCACTCCTGCATTTATACATGCCTCATGAACTAATCCGTCTATTCCATAGGCTAATCCACTTACAACTACGATATCTTCATGTTGTAAATCTTCTATAAATGTTTGAGTGAATCGTTTACCATTTTCACTAGGCGACCTCGTGCCAATTACTCCAATTATTTTATCCGAATTTAATTTCGTATTTCCATCGTAATAAAGTAATACAGGACTATCATGGCAGTGGTGTAATCGAAACGGGTAATCGGTATCCGTAAAAAAATAAACATCAAGCTTATTTTTTTCAATAAATTTTAATTCTTCTTCAGCTCGCTTCATCCATTCTTTGGTATTTAGCAAGGCGCTTTTTATTTTTCCTAGACCGTGAATTTTTTCCAGAAACCTTTTATTTTCTTTAAAAACAGCTTCTGCAGATCCACAATGGTTAACCAGATGTTTTGCAAGCACATCACCAATTCCATCAACCATCGTTAGGCCTATCTTGAAAATAAGGTCTTTTGGGTACATATTGTTTTTGCCAATTGTTTTTTCTACTTTTCCACTTCAAACAAAAATACTCCACCCCATGAGGTTATTGCTCCCCTCCGCCATCTTGTTTTTTTTATCAACAATGCTTTTTTCTCAAAACACGGTTTTTCGAGGAATTGTTTCAGATGAAAAGACTAAAGAACTATTGCCCGGCGTTGCAGTTCGCTATTCAGCAACCGGAACGGTTACTGATTTCAATGGTGAATTTTTTATTTCCGGAATTGCAGGTTCATCTTTAACTATTGAGATGGAGTACATTGGTTATGAAAAGACAAAACTTTCAATTGTATTTCCGATGGCGGATACAATTAGAAAAAATATTTTGCTCAAAGGAATGAATGAGATTCTTGATGAGGTGGTTGTTTCTGCAGGGAAATTTGAACAAAAATTATCGGATGTAACCGTAAGTATGGATGTTATAAAGCCGGCATTAATTGAAAACAAGAATACCACTAATATGCAAATGTTCATGAATCAGGTTCCAAGTGTTAATACCTACGATGGGCAGATTTCAATTCGAAACGGGAGCGGATTTTCATACGGCGCAGGAAGTCGTGTCTTGATTCTTGTCGATGAGTTGCCAATGATTCCTGCTGACGCCGGAGATGTTAAATGGAATTACCTGCCAATCGAAAATATGGAACAAGTAGAGGTGCTAAAGGGAGCTGCTTCTGCCTTGTTTGGTTCGTCTGCCTTAAATGGCGTAATTAATTTCAGAACCGCTTATCCCAAAGATAAACCCTCAACTTCTGTTACAGTTTATAGCGGAATTTATGATCGTCCCATGGACGCTCGTCTTTGGTATTGGCGTGGGAGCACAAATCCACGCTATGACGGTTTAAATTTTACTCATTCTCAAAAGCTCGGACAAATTGACCTTGTTCTTGGCGGACATTATTTCAATGATGAAGGATTTCGTCAGGGAGAAACTGAAATCCGTAAACGAGCCAATATGAATTTTCGTTATCGCTTTAAAAAAGTAAAAGGTTTATCTGCAGGAGTAAATCTGAATTCAATGGAAACGCATGGAGGATTATTTTTTCTATGGAAATCGGACACTGCGGCTTACGTACCGGCTGATGGCACTCTTCAGACCTACAGAAATTATCGATTGAATGTTGATCCCTTTATTGTTTATCATACTGAAAAGGCGGGTAAGCATAGCCTGCGTACACGCTATTTCAGAACCAATAATATCAATGACAAAAATCAAGGAGCGCTTGCTGAATTGTTTTATGGAGAATATCAGTTTCAGAAAAAATTCCAAAAAAATTTAACGTTTACCTCAGGAATTGTTGCCATGCAACAATTGGTTTACAGCGATAGCGTTTACGGGACCCACAAAGGGTTAAATCGCGCAATGTATGCACAATTTGATAACAAATTCTTTAAAAAACTTACCGTCTCTCTGGGTTTGCGAGGCGAATATTATCAGGTGGATACTGCGGCGACGAAAGGACAACTATTAGTGGCAGGAATAAAGAAAACCGATTTGCCTTTTCAGCCGGTTATGCGGTTAGGGATGAATTATCAGTTGGCTAAGTTTACTTTTTTACGTGGTTCATTTGGACAGGGCTATCGTTTCCCTTCAATCGCCGAAAAATTCATCAGTACAAGCGTAAGTTCACTTAAAATTTTTCCAAATCCTTCATTGAAACCAGAATATGGAAGTAGTTTAGAATTGGGAGTCAAACAAGGATTTAAAATTGGCGGATTCAAAGGATTTTTTGATGTGGCGGGATTTTATACGGAATACCGTGACATGATTGAATTCGTTTTTGGTTATTATTTCCCTTCGAGTATTGGAACTCCAACTTTTTCTGATTATTTTAATTATGCAGGTTTCCAATCAAAAAACATAGAGCAGGCAAAAATTTCTGGTATTGATTTGTCGGTAACAGGCAAAGGTAAAATCGGTAAAGTGGATATGACCATTTTTGGAGGATATACTTTTTCCAATGCAATTAATCCCAAGTACCAAGCGGCTGCAGATACAATCTCCCCTGGTACCGACAGCCTTTCAAACAGGCTTAAATACCGCACCCGTCACTTGTTTAAAAACGATATTCAGTTAGATTGGAAAGGGTTTTCTTTTGGATGGAGTATTCGTTACACCAGCAGAATGGATAATATTGATAAACGTTTTGAAGAAACTTTACTTTATGATTTTATGCCTGGATTAAAAGTTTATATTCTGCCTGGTCTTAAGAATTTCCGTGCGCATGAACCTAAAGGCATTTGGGTTAATGACCTGCGATTTTCTTATGATGTTTCAAAATACCTGAAATGTGCTATTATTGTTAACAATGCTTTTAATAAAGAATATGCCGCCAGACCAGGTCTGCTGATGTCTCCTAGGACCTTTGCGTTACAACTAAGCGTTAAACTTTAGAAAATCTTAATCGGGATTTTTTCCTTCAAGTTAAGGTCGTTTTTTATCTTTGAGCATGCACAGGTCTGTTCATATTGCTCTTGTAAGTTTGCTTTTCAGTCTGATCAGTTCCCTTTTAATTTATTTCATTGCTCGTATTGCTGAACTTGAATATGATTTTGGATTTCTTTTCCTTTTTCTTTTTGTTTCTTTTGTTTTGTCCTGGCTGTTTTTTTATTTCTCTTATGAGATGAGTTTGAATAGACGAATAAAAAATATTACTGATCGCGTAAAGTTGTTGAGTAAAAGAGAAAAAGATCCGCCACAAATTCTGGTGAATTTACCGGAAGAAAAACAAGATCCGCTACTGGAACTTGATAATGAGATTAATCACCTGGAATCGGTAAGGCAACAAGAAATTGAAAAATTACTAAAACTCGAAAATCATCGGAAGGAATTTCTGGGGAATGTTTCGCATGAGCTTAAAACTCCAATTTTCAATATTCAGGGTTACGTGAGTACATTGATCGATGGTGGAATTTATGATGAGTCCATTAATATTGACTATTTGAAACGAGCGGATAAAAGTGTTGATCGCATGATACATATTGTTGGAGATCTGGAACAAATTTCTCAGCTCGAAAGTGGCGTACTTGAACTCGATTACGAAATATTCGACATCACCGAATTAGTGCGGGATGTGTTTACTTCGCTTGAGATTCAGGCAAAATCACGACAGATTTATTTAGAAATGTTAAACCCGAACATGATAAATATCTTGGTTTATGCTGATAAATTTCGCATTCGTCAGGTACTGGTTAATCTTATCACGAATGCTATAAAGTACGGGAAAGACACCGGAAAAATCAGCATTGATTTTTTGGATAAGGATAATAATGTTTCAGTTTTTGTTTCGGATAATGGAATTGGTATAGAAGAGGTTCATTTGCCCCGATTGTTTGAGCGCTTTTATCGCGTTGACAAGGGACGCAGTAGGGCGCAGGGTGGATCAGGTCTAGGATTAGCCATTGTAAAGCATATCATTGAAGCACATCATCAGCAGATAAAAGTTTCAAGTAAAGTTGGGGAAGGCACAACTTTTACATTTGGATTGGTATCAGGATTCACTCAAAAATCAAATCAATAACACATGGCGCTAATTAAATCGGTTAACGGGATTCATCCTAAAATGGGTAAAAATTGTTTTCTGGCCGAGAACTGTACGGTTGTGGGTGATGTAGAAATGGGTGATGACTGTAGTGTCTGGTTTAATGCCGTTATTCGCGGAGATGTGAATTCTATACGAATTGGCAAAAAAGTAAATATTCAGGACGGTGCCGTAATTCACTGTACTTATCAACGTACAAAAACACACATCGGGAATAATGTTTCAATCGGACATAATGCATTGGTGCATGGCTGCACAATTCATGACAATGTTTTAGTAGGTATGGGGGCAATTGTGATGGATAATTGTGTAATCGGAAGTAATTCAATCATCGCAGCAGGAGCCGTATTGCTTGAGAAAACAAACGTAGAGCCCGGTTCTGTGTGGGCGGGAGTACCGGCAAAAAAAGTAAAGGATATTAATCCTGATTTATTGAAGAATGAAGTTGAACGGATTGCAACCAATTATACGATGTATGCCGGTTGGTTTCGTGAATAAGCAAATCAAGCACGCCAATAAAATGATTATTTTCACGTTATTTTAGTTGTGAGAAAAAATTTATTCATTTTAACTAATTTTATTTTCATCCTTGCAAATGCTCAGATGGGGGGGCTCGGTGTTTACAAGTTTCTGGATTTGCCTGTTCCTTCACGAACCTCGGCTTTGGGCGGAAATACAATTGCATTGCAAGATGATGATTTTACCCTCAGTTTTCAAAATCCGGCACTGCTTATGCCCTCTGTTTCCAATCAGGCAGCGTTCTCAATAGTAGATTATTTCGGGGATATTCGTCACGGTTTTACAGGTTATGCCCGCACCTTACCGAAAGTAGGAACCCTGGCCGCTTCTATGCAATTTGTTAACTATGGAACTTTCCAAAGCGCGGATGAATATGGAAACATTGAAGGGACATTTAAAGCGGCTGATTACAGTTTTAACTTGAGTTGTGCTCGTC
This sequence comes from Bacteroidota bacterium, assembly GCA_900299295.1. Lineage (GTDB taxonomy): Bacteria > Bacteroidota > Bacteroidia > B-17B0 > Aurantibacillaceae > AM-1111. The sequence goes on along the minus strand of OMJH01000148.1, from coordinate 20,720 downwards.
AACTGGATTCGGTTATTTCATATGGCCTTACATTGAAAACGATTTACTCTAAGTACGAGCGATATACTTCGGTCGGAAGTGCCGCCGATTTTGGTCTAACCTACCGATTTCCGAAAAGAAATCTCACCTTCGGTTTGGTTTTACGAAATTTCGGTTACCAATGGAAATCTTTCAGCGGAAATGGTCGCGAAGAATTAAATAAAACATCGCAGATTGCAATTTGTAAGCGCGTACCAAAAGCTCCTTTTCGTTTAAGTCTGGCCTACCAATACCTGGAAAAATGGAATCTGCAATATTCCGATCCAGCCAACCCGGCGCCAACAGAAGATCCTTTTACCGGTGAACCAATCAAGGATAATAAATTAAAGGACTTTGTAAATAATTTTGGTCGTCATCTGGTTGCAGGAGCCGAAATAATATTAACCAAAAATTTCAATTTACGTTTAGGGTATAATTTTCTTCGTTCGATGGAATTTCAATTACCCGATCGTAAAACTTTGGGAGGCTTTACTTTTGGATTAGGAGTTAAGATCAATAAATTTCATTTGTCGTATGCACATGCTAATTATCACGTAGCAGGCGGCTCCAATCATTTTACAATTTCATGTAAATTGTCGGAGTTTATAAAAAAATAAGTAAGTCTGTTTTTTGTTCTTTACTTTGATTTTTCCTGGTCTTCTTAAATTTATTCAGTGTAGTCCAGTTCCTTCCCAAATGTTTCCTCCAATTGAAATAATGCGTACAGTCCTGCTCCAATAACAATGGCACCAGTAATTATTGTTGCTTCTATTTTATTTGAGGTAATCGCAGAAATTCCTGCCAGCAAAACCGAAATTAAAATTGTAGAGGACCTAACGAAGTTTGGGACCGTAGTAGTTGCCGTCGAACGTATGTTAGTTCCAAACAACTCAGCTGCAGTACTTATAAATACTGCCCAATAACCGGTTGCGAAACCGATAAACACAATGATTGCATAAAAGATATTTTTTGAATAGCCACCGAATAAAAAATATAAAACGCAACCAATTACTGTCAGCACCAAAAAAAACAAGAGTGTTTTTTTTCTACTGCGCAAATACTGACTCATGAATCCGGAAATCAAATCTCCAATCGTAATTCCGGTATACGCAAACATAATAGCTTTGCCTGGAGTTATCTCACCTTTTTGCAATCCGAGTTCAACACTCAATTCCGGCGAAAAAAATACAAGTGTTCCCATAACATACCAAACCGGAACTGCCACGAAAATAATGCTCAGGTATTTTTTTATGCGCTGAGTGGAAGTAAATAAAAGAAAGAAATTTCCTTTGCTGATTTCTTTTTGATGCAAAACGGAAAACATTCCTGATTCGCTGACGCCAATGCGCAAAACAAGAAGTGCAAGTCCCATTGCGCCGCCCAGGTAAAAGGAGTGTCGCCAATTTTGAATTACATCTCCCATGAACCCGGCCACCACCGCCCCGAACACGCCAACCGTCGCAACAATCATGGTTCCGATCCCACGTTTTTCTTTCGACATGGTTTCACTTACCAGGGTTATGCCGGCGCCTAATTCACCCGCCAAACCAAATCCCGAAACAAAACGCAATGTCGCATATTGTTCAACTGAGGTAATCATTCCGTTTAAGATATTGGCAATCGAGTAGGTGAGAATTGACCCGAACAAAACGGAAAGCCGGCCTTTCTTGTCTCCGAGAATTCCCCAGAAAATACCCCCGAAGAGCATGCCACCCATTTGCCAGTTCAACAGTTGATTTCCGTAGAATGCATTTTTATTCTTAAGTTCGTCATCTGTTAAACTACCAAATTGCAATTTCAAAATGTCTTTAAGACTGTCTTCACGTTCAACAGCGAAAAGCAAGAGGTCGTAAATATCAACGAAATAACCCAGCGCGGCAACAATTACGAGTGGAGAAAGAATTTTATGGGTTATATTTTTGTCATTCATGAAATTAAGGTTTCATGATCTTTCTCGATTGAATGCTTTCATTTCCGCGCGCGGAAACAAGATAAATTCCCGAAGCAATTGAACTCACATTAGACAATCGATAAAAATGAATACTGTTGTTTCCGGTTTCACGTTTTTCGGTCATTAGTGTTTTGCCGCTCAGGTCAGTAAGCGAAAATTCTATTTCATGTTCTTCTGCGGAGTAAAAGTAGATCCCTATACTTTCAGTAGAAGGATCATAAAAAACGTGCAACAGTTCATCCTGAAATTTTGTGCTGATGATGCCGGTGCCATGTAGATTTCCATTTGCCACGCAATAATTTGGAATTCCCCAACCTAAAAGTGTATCGGGATTGGTTGCCTGATTTCCTGCAGCTTTTATAGCTGAAATTATTTCCATATTTGTTTTACCTGGGTTGGCCTGCCATAAACAAGCAGCCATTCCTGCTGTTAAGGGCGATGAGAATGAAGTTCCTCCGGATTGTGTAACAGTTCCGTTCCAGGGTGCAATCACATATGTTCCGTTGCCGTTTGCGGCAACATCAGGTTTAGTTCTTCCGTCGGCAGTTGGACCAACGCCACTGAAACCTGCGCGAATTCCATTTGCATCCACAGCACCAACGGTTAGGATACTGTCTGCATCTGCCGGGACGCTGATGTAATTCCATGAGCTCGCACCTTCGTTGCCTGCGCTGTTGCAAACCAGGATTCCTTTTGAGGCAGCAAGGTCTGCGGCGATGGTGGCAATGGCTGTATTTCCGTCAAGATCAGAATAACTATGATTTTGATTTGTGCTATCGAATGTGGTGTAGCCAAGTGATGAATTAATTACGTCTGCACCAACGCTGTCTGCAAATTCGGCGCCGGCCGCCCAGTTATCTTCTTCAATAATCAGTTCAGATCCGGCATTTTCGGTTCGTAAAAGCCAGTAATTTGCTTGAGGCGCTGCGCCTACCAATTGTGAAGGCCAGTTTGCACCCATGCAACTTAAAACCATCGAACCATGCCCATTATCTTCGTAAACTGCAGTTTCGTTGTCTACAAAATCCCATGTTCCCAAAATTTGATTTTTTATATGTAGACTATCGAAACAGGTTAAGGTATCTGCATTTTCGAATCCTGCATCAAGTACACAAATCAACATATTCTTTCCGTCGAACCCTAGGTTATGAAGACAAACTCCGCCTAATTGTGCAATTTGTGCATAGGAATTACCGTAATCATAAACATCGTTAGATAACTGTATCGATGATTTTGCATTGAAATTCCCATTAAATGTAATTTTGTATTCATCGGGAAGTGGTTTGTGAATTGTTTTTATTTTCTCAACTTTTTTCACAAAAGGTAAGGATGCTATTTTCTCAAGCGCGGAATGGTTGGAAATGGTGATGCTCACTGCGTTTATCCAGCGCGACTGGTGACGAACCAATGCACCAGTTTCAATTATTTTCTGAATATAGGTTGGATTAGGAGGAAGATCAGAAATTTCTATAGGTATGTTTTGATGAACCCTACGTTGAATTGCGCGTTCTGTTAAATACGCAGAAGGATTTTCAATGGAGTAAGGTGAATTATTTTTATCCGTGAAGTAAACCAGGTATTTTTCATTCTGGGCGGAAAGAATAAAAGAAAATAGAAAAATTACAAGGTAGGTTACAGAGCGCATTTCATTCAGTTCCGAATTCAATAGCGGCCATTTTATACCAGACACCGTATTTTATGGTTCCGACAAGAATATTTCCATTGTCTTGTTCCCAGGTGTAATCTTTTTGCTCCTTGAAAATCATCCCCACGCCTTTTGCGTATTTCTCGTCGTCTTTTTTATAAAATAAAGGATTGTTTATGTCATTGTTCTGATTAACGTTCAGGGTTTTTTCGTAGCTGATTCCATTCAATGTTAAAGGTTCATCGATCGATGTGTATTCATAATCTGTTTTACCCAGTGAATTTTGCGCGTTTCCATCCCAAACTTTATAAAGCTCGACAGGAAAAGCCAGCTTTACAAAGCGAACGTTTTCTTCAACAACTTCTGCAGTTGTGTTAGTTATATTCGCCCACCAGATATCTTGTAAATGCCAGGTGGTGTCGGAAACAGCTAAGGTATCATACTGAACCCATTTTTTATATCGAGCAATTCGAATCGCAGGTCTTCCCGAATTATCTGTAAAAGATGAATCAATTATTTCCTTTATTTTGAACTTATAGGTTTGTGAATTGGTACCAATATCAGGGAATACAATACTGTCACAAGCATAAGTTACATAATGACCTAAATTTGCAGGGAAATAATCATAACCTACATCATTTAAAACAACAGCTTCGTCTTTTTTACAAGAGAAAAATGCTGCAACAATAAAAGGCAACAGAAGTTTTTTCATAGGTATATTCAGCAAATTTACAAAATTAAAATGGTTGGAAAAAGAAATTTGATTCGAATTTACAAACCTAAGAAAGACGTTTATTAATTATTTTACAGATGTTTCCGAAAAGTTGTCCAGGACTGAATCTCCTCCAGTTGAAATCGTTCAAATCGCCTCCGTGCAATAAATAATAATCAAGGTTTGCGTTTGTCATTTCTTTCAAAACGTGTTCACGGAAATTTAACAAGGCTATCCAACCATTCCCAGATAATTCTTCAAACCACTCTTCGTAGTAGCAATCATCACTTGCGTGATAATTCAGAACGTTTTCGCCAACAAAAATGAATTTGTTAACGCCATAATACATCATGTCTTCCGCGATGTCGCGCTTAAATAACATGATGTCGTTGGTAAGGGCATCATTCCATTCGCCAATCATTTCGATGATGCAGTAGCCTTCATCGTAGTCAACAAATAAAATTTTAATAAAAAGAGTATCTGAGCCGAAATCATCCCATTGCGGATGCAGTACAAAATTGTAGATGCGGTTGGTGAATTCAAATTCACTGTATTGTTTACCATAAAAATAACTTCGTGAATCGCTTTCAGCTGTATACAGGTGTCGCCAATTAAAAAATGGTTCAATGTTGTGCATCGCCGTAAAAATAACAAAGACAGAGATGCTAAATCAGTTGAAAGAAATAAAATTTCTTAATGTATTTTTACATGTATGCCATTGTCAAATTCAATGACAAATCCGTCTGTACCTTTTGTTTTAAGCTGGTTTTTATAGTCTTCCGCTTCTTTAAGGGTTGAAAATTTTCCGGTAGTTACTTTTGTTAATCCGTTTTCTTCATACATCCAAATATCCTTTAATCCAGCGAATTTGGATTGTGGAGGTTTATTGCTAAAGGCACCAATCTGAACCCTGAACAAAATGTTTCCGCTAGCAGTTGGCTTTGATGAGTTTGTTACATTGCTTTCGTTTGTTTTTTGGGTTTCATTCGTAACGGATGTATTTGTCTTAGTGGCACTTTTATCACCATCAGTTGCAGCATCAGTTGGATTGGTAGTTGTTGTTACTTGGGCTGTTGACGTAGACGTTGTAACAGAGTTAGCCGCAACTGCATTTCCGGACGTTTCTGAGATTTTAACAGAATAAGGATTTAAATCAAGTTCTTTTTTGACATTGTTGTCGAGGTAAAAGAATTTTACAGTAAAGGAAACAGAGGTGATGCTTGACAACGATGAAAGCGCCTTAAAACCCAATTTAAGTTTAAATCCGGTTTCTGAAGGAATGGAAACCCACACTATTTTTGCCCTGGATTGTTCAAATGTCCAGTTGCCTCCATGGATATCCACTGGGTTTGCATAAAAACCCGACGGGACGTCAACTTGAAATTTTGCGAAACTTGAAACACTTCCCTTTTCTATGGTAAATGGCACCTCAAATGATTCGCCAGGTGAAATACTATCGGGAAAGGTGGCTGTAACACTAACCGTTTGTGCCGTAATGTTCGCGCAGAATAACAGTAAGTTGAAATAAACGGGTAGGATACGAAATAATAAAATCTTATGCATGTCCAATCTTTAAAGTGCTCAAATTTCGTGATAATTAACCGGATATCAAAAAATCAAATTCCTTATTCTTTTTCAGTCTTTATTAACACGAACAAATGCCTTTTTTTAAAACCCTAATTTTGCCCAACTTCTTAATATGAATCACAAATACCCGCTCGAAAAAATTTGCACGCAAATCAGGAGAGATATTTTGCGAATGGTACATGCCGTTAATTCCGGGCACCCCGGAGGTTCTCTTGGCTGCGTTGAATACTTTACTGCCCTTTACTTTGAAATTATGAAACATCATCCTGAAAAATGGGATATGGATGGCAAAAATCAAGATTTGTTTTTCCTTTCGAATGGTCATATTTCTCCGGTATTCTATTCCGTTATGGCCCGATGCGGGTATTTTGATTTAAATGAACTTTCCACCTTTCGGAAATTGAACTCTCGCCTGCAAGGGCATCCTACCACGCATGAAGGTTTACCCGGAGTACGCGTTGCAACCGGTTCGTTAGGACAAGGTCTGAGCGTTGCCATTGGCGCCGCTCTTTCCAAAAAACTAAATCATGACAATTCCGTAGTTTACTCTTTACATGGAGATGGTGAGTTGCAGGAAGGTCAGATTTGGGAGGCTGCCATGTATGCCGCGGCTTACAAAGTAGATAATTTAATTGCCACCGTTGATTATAACGGACGGCAGATCGATGGCGATGTTGATCAGGTTTTAACACTGGGAAATTTAACTGCCAAATTTGAGTCGTTTGGCTGGCAAGTTTTCCAGATTCAGGATGGAAATAACTTACAGGAAGTGATCGAAAGTCTGAAGCGAGCCAATACGTATCTTGGCAAAGGTAAGCCCGTTATCAACATCATGAAAACTGAAATGGGAAAAGGTGTTGATTTTATGATGGGAAGTCATAAATGGCATGGTGTTGCGCCAAATGATGAACAACTAGCTCAGGCACTCTCACAACTTCCTGAAACAATTGGTGATTATTAATGCATTAGGTGCAGAAATCGTTTTACATATTATTGTTTGTTCTCCTTCTACTTTTTTCGCGCTTGTTCGCGCAACAAACTATTGAACGAAATGCAACTGATTTTGGGTCAGATCCGATCGGTAAAACAACACGAATTCTTTTCATTTTTGACTGCTCTTTCAGCATGTATAATCCCTGGATCAATTCAGAATCGCGAATGGATGTTGCCAGGAGAATCCTTTCCGGTTTTATGGACACAATTGCCGGTACCCCAAACATTGAAATTGCATTGCGGATTTATGGACATCAAACAACTTACGCTCAACACGATTGTTTCGATTCCAAACTTGAAGTCCCGTTTGATCGACCCAAAATTAACAGCCAACGAATAAAAGATAAACTATCCGGTTTACGTCCTACAGGTACTACCCCAATTGCCTATTCACTTGAAAAATCAGCGGATGATTTTACTCCCTGCACGAATTGTAAAAATGTTATCATTTTGATTACCGACGGTGTTGAAGAATGCGATGGTGATCCATGTGCTGTTTCAATGGCGCTGCGTAAACGAAATGTTTTTTTACGTCCGTTTATAATTGGAATCAGTAATATTGATGGTTTTGTAGATGCATTTTCCTGTATAGGAAAGTTTTACAATGTAAACAATCCTGCAAATTTTGTTACGGTTCTGAAAAATATCATGACTGAGGCTGTTTCACAGACTACAGCTCAGGTTAATCTCAATGATATTGCAAAGAAACCCATTGAAACGGATGTTGCAATGACGTTTTACGATGAGAAAAACGGTGGGATTAAATACAATTTTGTGCATACATTAAACCATCGAGGATTGCCTGATACCTTGATCTTGAATCCTGATAACACATATAAACTTGTCGTGCACACTATTCCGCCGGTAGAAAAAAGCGAAATCAAATTGCAAAAAGGAAAACATAATACGATCGTGTTAGATGCTCCGCAAGGTAACCTTAGATTTCAGACCAGCGGAGATTTTCGTGAAGAACCAATTCAGGCGATCATTCGAAAATCTGCTGACATGAAAACCCTGAACGTTCAAACGTTTGGCACTTCAGAAAAATATTTAGTCGGGAAATATGATGTAGAAATTCTGACCTTGCCACGAATTAAGCAAAGTAATGTTGAAATTACCCAGAGTGCAGAAAAAATTATTACTATTCCTGGTTCTGGTATGGTGAGTGTTGAAAAAAGATCTATTTGTTATGGAAGTCTTTATGTTGAAGAAACAGGAAAATTTACATGGATTTATAATTTGAATCCTGAGTTGAGAAGTGAGGTATTTTATCTTCAGCCCGGAAATTACCGAATAGAATATCGCGAAAAAGATAAAACAGATATTGAAAAAACCATTGAAAAAAAGTTTTCAGTTAAATCAGGTCAAACCCAATCAATAAAATTATTTCAATAAAAAAATGGAAACATTTACCGTAAAAGAAAAAAAGGACACGCGATCAGGTTTCGGTGCAGGATTGCTTGAGCTAGGCAAAAAAAACAATCAAGTAGTTGCATTGTGCGCGGATCTCACCGGTTCTCTGAAAATGGACGCTTTTCAGAAAGAATTTCCCGATCGCTTTTTTCAGGTTGGAATTGCAGAAGCAAACATGATGGGCATCGCCGCGGGTTTAACCATTGGCGGAAAAATACCATTTACCGGAACTTTTGCGAATTTCTCCACCGGTCGAGTTTATGATCAGATTCGACAAAGTATTGCATACAGCGGAAAAAATGTAAAAATTTGCGCTTCTCATGCCGGACTTACTTTAGGCGAAGATGGTGCAACGCATCAGATTCTTGAAGACATTGGCCTAATGAAAATGCTTCCCGGATTGTGTGTCATAAATCCATGTGATTTTAATCAAACCAAAGCTGCGACCATCGCTATTGCAGATTGGATTGGGCCGGTTTATCTTCGTTTCGGACGACCATCTGTTCCTGTATTCACATCGGCTGACCAGAAGTTTGAAATCGGAAAGGCCTGGAAAATTCAGGAAGGTAGTGATGTAAGTATTTTTGCAACCGGACATTTAGTATGGAAATCTATTGAAGCCATGATGATTTTGAAAGAAAAAGGAATTTCCGCAGAAGTAATCAATATACATACAATTAAACCATTGGATGAAACTGCAATTCTTGATTCCGTTCGTAAAACACGCTGTGTGGTGAGCGCTGAAGAGCATCAGATGAATGGCGGATTAGGTGACAGTATTGCTCAGTTATTGTCGCGTAATTTTCCGGCCCCACAGGAATTCGTCGCAGTGAACGATAGCTTTGGCGAGAGTGGAACTCCAGATCAGTTGATGAAAAAATACGGTCTTGAAAAAGAAAATATTGTTGACGCCGTATTAAAAGTTATTGCCCGTAAATAGATTTTCTAAATTAATTAAGATGAATCTACCGGCGATGCTTGATCAGGTTGTTGATTTAGTGAAACAAACCGGCGATTTTGTGCGGAAGGAGCAGCTTAAGTTTGACACGGCACGCATTGAGAAAAAAGCCAAAAACGATTTGGTTTCTTATGTTGATCGCGAATCAGAGTTAAGACTTGTAAACGGATTAAAAAAAATTTTTCCGGAAGCCGGTTTTATCGCCGAAGAAAATACGGAGACGAAACGCGGAGAATACAATTGGATAATTGATCCATTGGATGGTACTACAAATTTCATTCATTCCATTCCCTCTTATTGTATCAGTGTTGCACTTGCCAGCGATACAGAGGTGTTGATTGCTGTTGTTCAGGAAGTTGCACGGGATGAGTGTTTCTATACCTGCAAACAATACCCTTCCTATTTAAACGGTTCTATTATTTCTGTTTCTACTGCCGATAAGCTGGAAGATTGCCTGATTGCAACCGGTTTTCCGGTTAATTATTTTGATGAGCTAGAAGGATATAAAAACGCGATTGAATTCTTCGTTCGGAATACGCATGGTGTTCGCCGCATTGGATCTGCAGCAGCGGATTTGTGTTACGTGGCTTGCGGTAGATTCTCCGGATTCTTCGAGGTAAATTTAAAACCATGGGATGTAGCCGCAGGTGCCTTATTGGTTAAAAATGCAGGCGGAGTAGTATGCGATTTTGCTGGTGGAACTGATTGGTTATTTGGAAGGCGAATTATTGCTTCCGGTCAGCAAATTCATGCCGATTTTTTTAGTGCCGTTGAAAAGGCATTTTGTAAATAAATGCTGTTTTACGCCAATTCAAATAAATTGTATTTTTATACTTTGATTTTTGATTGATGGCAGACGTAAAGTCCGAAAGAATTTACAAGATTGAATTTCCGGCAATACCAACAGCCGGAGTTTATTATTTCAATACTGAGAGTGGTTTACGATATGAAGTCAGGTTTGGACGTCGACAAGATAATATCTTATATGCTACAATTGTTTTTGGTGTTGTTAACGAGGAATTTGAAGGTGAGGAATACGTTACAACCAATCGTGGTGAAGTTTACAAAGTAATGTCAACGATTTCGGAAATTGTTAGGGACTTTATGAAAGTCCATCCGAAAATGGTTTGTTATGAATTTCATGCACTCGATCGTGAGGGTGAGAAGGAAGGAAATGAAAATGCGAGAATGTATTTATACCGCAGGTATCTTCCACAGATTTTTGATGATGCCTGGGAAACAAAAATTTCCGGGAACAGCGCGCTCGTAAAAAGGAAATAAGGTGCCGCTCCTTATGGTAAGAAAATGGCTTTTTCGTTTATCAATCGGATTTCTTCTTTTTCCAGTTGTTTACTACTTTTATCCGGAGTTTAAACTTCCATTAGGAGTGAAAATTGACAGGTTGGTAGTTTTTAAGTCTGAAAGAAAATTAATTGCCTATTTCAAAGGCAAGGAATTGAAGACTTACGTAATTTCACTTGGAGGTGATCCAAAAGGCCATAAACAATTTGAAGGGGATAACCGGACACCGGAAGGGAATTATTTCATAAATACAAAAAATCCCAACAGTGGCTATCATAAAAATTTGGGAGTTTCATATCCAAACGAAAATGATCGTGCACGGTCACAGAAAATCGGCAAATCTCCGGGAGGAGAAATAAAGATTCATGGCCTTAAAAATGGCATGAGTTACATTGGTAAATTTCATCGTTGGTTCGACTGGACCAAAGGCTGTATGGCAGTTACAAGCAATGAGGTTGATGAACTTTATGAAGCTGTAGCTATTGGAACTCCGATTGAAATAAATCCGTAGGAACTCCTTCCTCAAGCAGTGTTAGTTTAAAATCGATAACAGATTATACCTCCCAGCAGGGAATTCCGTATTTTTGTGCTTCATGAATCCTGTTATCCAAGTTGAAAATCTTTCCAAATTGTATTCTATTCAAACGGGTACAAAAGGAGCTTCGTACGCTACCTTGCGGGATACTATTTCTGGTGGCTTCAAAAACGTGTTGAAAGGCCGATTGCCGAAGCGTAAACAAACCTCGGAATTCTGGGCCTTGCAAGGTGTAAATTTTTCAGTCAATGCAGGAGACCGGGTTGGAATTATTGGTAGAAACGGAGCGGGGAAATCAACCTTGTTAAAGATTTTAAGCCGTATAGTAAGTCCGACGCGCGGAAAAATTACCATTGACGGACGTGTAGGAAGTTTGCTTGAGGTAGGAACCGGGTTTCATGCTGAACTCAGCGGTCGTGAAAATATTTTTCTGAATGGATCTCTACTTGGAATGAGTAAATCTGAAATCCGAAAAAAATTCGATGAAATTGTTGGTTTTGCTGAGGTGGAAAAATTTTTGGATACTCCGGTAAAGCGTTATTCTTCCGGAATGTATGTGCGTTTGGCATTTGCAGTTGCGGCGCATCTTGAACCGGAAATTCTGATTGTGGATGAAGTGCTTGCTGTGGGTGATAGTACCTTCCAGAAAAAATGTCTCGGAAAAATGGAGGATGTGGCTGGGCAGGGAAGAACAATTTTGTTTGTTAGTCATTACATGGAGACGGTTTTACGCTTGTGCAACAAAGGCATTTTATTGGAGCAGGGTAAAGTAAAAGCGATTGGAAAGGCAGATGAAGTGGTTCGGATGTATATGAAATCTGACGGTGGCGGATCCTCCCGCAGGAGTTACCATCATCATCCGTCTCCTCCCGGAAATCATGTTGTTCGATTGAAGGAAGTGTTAATTCAGGATAAACAGGGAGCAAGTAAAGAATCGTATGATGTGACCGCTGAGATTTATATTACTATGGAATATGAAGTGTTGCAGGACGGATTTGTGTTTACTCACAGCTTCAATTTTTTTAATGAGGAAGGGGTGAATATTTTTAACACGCACGATACAGTTTCACCTATTCGTTCTGAGAGAAGGCAAAAAGGAATATATCGAACAACGATGGTTGTACCTCCGAATTTACTTTCTGAAGGCGGTGTAAGTGTGGGCGTAGCAATTTTATCGGTTGATCCCTTTGAAGTGTATTTTCAGGAACTGGATGCGGTAAATTTTACGGTGGTGGATTATATGCGTGGTGATTCAGCACGAGGAGTGTATACCCTCGGATTTCCAGGTATGGTTCGTCCACTGTGTCATTGGGAAACTAAGCGAGATTAAAATGAAGAATTTTCTGAAAAAAGTTTTACCGAAAAAACTGGTGAACATGATCAAAAATCGAAACATCGATAGAGATCGTGTACTTGTACTTCCAAAGGATGAGCTTTCCTATGCAAACGATTTGCTTTACACCTATCATAATTCTGATTTTATTCGAGAAAAGAAATTTTCGGAAGCATACGCTTTGGTAAAACAACTGGGCGGAAGACTGTTGGATAATTATGATATTCAGTGGAGGATACATGTGGTGTGCTGGGCTGCGTCGCATGCCGCCAAACTCGAGGGTGACTTTGTGGATTGCGGGGTTTATTCAGGATTTTCCCCACGGGCAATTTGTCATTTTGTCGATTTTCAAAAACTGAACAAAACGTATTACTTAATGGATACGTTTGCAGGAATGGACAACCGATACAGCTCTTCCTATGAGATGGAGCGAAATAAAAAACTCGGCTATGCTGAAGTTGATTTATTTGCACAAGTAAAAGAGACCTTCAAGAATTTTAAAACAAAAATTATCAAAGGTCCGATTCCGGATACCTTGCCACAGGCCGATTGCGAAAAGATTTCTTTTTTGTCAATTGACATGAACAGTGAGATTCCTGAAGTGGCAGCCTTGGAATATTTTTGGCCGAAGCTTGTTAGCGGTGGCATCATTGTACTGGATGATTATGGATATCCGGGATGCCTCAATCAAAAATTGGCACATGATAAATTTGCAGCTTCCAAAGGTGTAATGGTATTAAGTTTACCCACTTGCCAGGGAATTATAATAAAACCGTAAATGAAAAGCGTTTCCGTTTGTATACCGTGTTTCAATCAAACAGAATACCTGAAGCGGACGCTTGCTTCTGTAATTGAACAGGACTATCCCGAAATGGAAATTATTGTTTCGGATGATTCCACTAATGACGAAGTAAAAAAACTGGTTTCAAGCCTAGATTCACAGATTAAAATCAAGTATTTTAGGAATTTTCCCTCACTTGGTCCTGCCAAAAATTGGAATCATTGCATTAAGATTGCCTCAAGCGACTGGATAAAGATTTTGCATCACGATGATTGGTTGAATGGTAAGGATGCTCTTTACAAATTCATGCAAGCAGGATCCAAATTCAATTCTTTTTTGTTTTCATCCGCTGTTTCATTTAATGTAAAAGATGATATTAAATTTAATCATATCCCTCCAGTAGATTTTTTAGAGGATCTCAAAACTAATCCTGCAGTTTTGTTTAAGCATAATTTGCTGGGTCCACCAAGTTCAACATTATTCAATAGAAACGCTGCTGTGCTATTTGATGAGCGAATGAAATGGTTGGTTGATGTAGATTTTTATATTCACATGCTGAAATATTCTTCGGGGAAATTTACTTTTATTGATGAAACTTTAATCACTAGCGTTAATCATGCAAATCACAATGTGACAAAAGACAGCAATAATCCTGAGACCGAGTTGTATGAATATTTTTTACTGTACAACAAATTAAAGGAACTTGATTTGGTAGATCAAAGCGTATTGGATCGGTTGATTCACCTACTTTCAAAATATCAAATTAAATCCATTTTTGATTTGCAGCCTTTCCTTAAAGATGTGTTCATTTCTGAAACGGAATTCAAAAAAATAATTAAAAGCCGTTCAGTTTTAAATTTTATTAAAAGTATTCAGTCAAAACTCAGTAAATGATTAATAATTTTTTTAAGAAAAATAATATCAAAAAAAACGCTGAGGATTTTGCAAAGAAATCCTGGAGCCAGTGTGGAGAAGATTTGATCATACATCATATTCTTCATGAACTAAAAATTGAAAAGCCAAGTTGGATAGACATTGGCGCTCATCACCCGTATTATTTGAATAACACCTTTTTATTTTATGAAAAAGGGGGAAGGGGAATAAACATCGAACCTGATCCGGAATTATTTCAAAAATTTACTATTGAAAGACCAAAGGATACAAATTTAAATTTAGCCATTGGGGAACATGAGGGCGAATTGGATTTTTATGTTTTTAATGAGCCTACTTTAAATACACTTGTAAAAGAAGAGGCGGAAAGAATTAATAAAGAGCATCCGGGTTATTTTGTAAAGGAAATCAAGAAAGTAAAAACTCAGTCGCTAAATGGTATAATTGAGAAATATGCTAAAGGAATCTTTCCAGATTTGCTTTCACTGGATGTGGAAGGATTGGATGAGCAGATTTTAAAGTCTATTAACTATAAAAATTACTCTCCAAAGGTAATTTGTGTGGAGACGATATCATTTTCTACAAAGGGTAGGGGTGTCAAAAATGATGGAATGATTCAATTTCTAAAAGAAAACGGGTATATGGTTTATGCAGATACAAACATTAATACACTTTTTGTTCTCGAGAATTTGTGGCAGAAACGCGCATAACAACTAATCCGCTTGTAAGCGTCATCCTTCCTGTTTACAACGCTGAAAAATATTTAGCTGAGTCTATTAGAAGTGTATTGAATCAAACCTTTACTGATTTTGAACTCATTATTTTGAATGATGGTTCTACAGATGAGTCTTCATCGGTAATAAATACTTTTGCTGATTCCCGTATTCGTTATGTTGAGCATTCAAATATGGGTTTAGCTAAAACGCTTAATAAAGGAATTTCGCTTGCCAAAGGAAAATATATTGCACGCCAAGACAATGATGATATTTCCTATCCTGATCGGTTAAAACTAGAGGTAAACTTCCTCGAAAAGCATCCTGATTACGCTTTGGTGGGTGCTCAGGCCCGTATTATTAATGAACAAGGTATTGATACAGGGCGAAAGCATTTACACGCTACCAAATCCCCACAACTTTGCTTTGATTTGGTTTTTGATAATCCGTTTGTTCACTCCTCTGTTTTATTTAATAAGCAGATGTTGTTTAACGTTGGAGGTTATGATGCGAATCATAATTTTTTTGAAGATCATAATTTA
This sequence comes from Bacteroidota bacterium, assembly GCA_900299295.1. GTDB lineage: Bacteria > Bacteroidota > Bacteroidia > B-17B0 > Aurantibacillaceae > AM-1111. Next base: position 5,346 of record OMJH01000148.1, on the reverse strand, counting down.
TGGTCGCGGATTTCCCGTACGAATAAAATCGCCAACTTGCCTAACGTTTTACTTGATTACCGAGAAGTCGGAACAGGAATGTCTAAATCTGAAAAAAAATATTCTGATCAGGTACGGAATCAAACCAAACTTAATTTGTCGTATTATTTTTCTTTTTCCGAAAATGAAATTAATCATCTTGCAGAAATTTATCATTCAGGATACAAAACTAAAAAAGAAAAGCAATTACTGAAAAGCCTCGGAAAAAATTTGATTGAGTTAATTTTCACTTCGGAAAATGAAAATGAAAAGAAATTGGTCTTTCAGCGTTTTCTATTAAAAATGGAAATGCAAAAAATTCGTAATGATTTTAGTCAAACTAAACTATCCGCATTGAGTTTATTTGTATTGAAATTAAAACGTCGTTGGATTTTTCATCGATTTAATCAATTAAATTCGTCTCATCAATTTTGATGTTCGCATGAAGATTTACCACGCAGTTGAATCGTATTTCCCTTCTGTTGGCGGTATGCAGGAGGTGGTACGGCAATTATCTGAACGAATGGTATTTCTGGGGCATGAGGTGACTGTGTTAACACGATTCCATACGGAAAGAAATTTCACGGAATTGAATGGTGTAAAAATAATCCAATTTAATATTGAAGGAAACCCATTCAATCCAGTATCGCCCGAGGATCATCGCTACATTGAGTTTTTGTTGCAATTGAATGGAGATGTAATTACTTTTTTCGCTGCTCAGCAATGGGCCACAAACTTTGCTCTGCCGCATCTCAAACAGATTAAGCTTAAAAAAGTTTCAGTGCCTACAGGTTATTCAGGGCTTTTTCGTGACGAATTCCGTGATTATTTTAAACAAATGCAGCATTGGATTCATGATTATGATATGAACGTTTACCTGAGTAATGAATATCGGGATATTAATTTTGCACGTGATAACGGTGTTTCAAAAATTATCTTAATCCCAAATGGTGCATCCAAGGTCGAGTTTGAGCATGCTCCTTCAATAGATATTCGGAAGATATTCGGAATTCCATCACATCACAAAATTTTATTGCATGTGGGTTCCTATACTGGACGAAAAGGACATAAGGAGGCTATTCAGTTGTTTCTGAATTCCAAATTAAAAAATTGTACGCTGTTTATGATCGGTAATAATACATCCTATTTTAAAAAACGCAGCATTTTTAAATATCCAGGCTTGTTGTTTAAATGGTTTTTCTCTTTTTTTGGATCAAATCAAATTATACTAACAGAGACTGATCGCAAAACAACCGTTGCAGCATATTTTCAATCAGATCTTTTCTTTTTTCCAAGTCAGGTTGAATGTTCCCCGATTGTTTTATATGAAGCTGCGGCTGCCGGCTTGCCTTTTCTTTGCACAGATGTAGGAAATGCTGTTGAGATTGCAAAATGGACCGGGAGTGGAGAAATTATGACAACTGTAAAAGATAAAAATGGTTTTGTTTTTCCGAAATTTGAAAAGGCAAGCGAACAGCTTCGTTTAATATTAATGGATGAATCGCGACGGAAGCAATTTTCAATTTCCGGACGAAAGGCATGGCAAGAAAAATTTACCTGGGAAGCAATTGCCGATCAGTATATTCAACTTTATTCCGATTTACTGAAATGATCATCGTTAAATTGGCAGGAGGCTTAGGTAATCAGATGTTTCAATACGCTGCCGGCAAACAACTGGCCACCTTGCACGGGGCGGAGTTGAAGTTTGATAAAGGCGCTCTTGGATCAGCTGTGCCGGAAGGTGTTACACCGCGCAATGTCGAGCTTGATTTACTAAATGTCAATTTGTCCTGGGCAAGTGAAAATGAAATCTCAGATTATTCGAGTAGGAACAATAATGCATATCTGCGTTGGCTTCAGCGTAAGTTTTCTTTTTTATTCCGCAAGATTTATTTCGCGGAATCAGGTATGGCCTTTCAGACTAATTTTTTTAAACTACCCGCTAATGTTTATCTGGAGGGTTATTGGCAAAGCGAACGCTATTTTAAAAAAATCCGTTTTCAATTATTGAATGAGTTTAAACCTAAAAAGGAATTCAGTACTGCAAATTCGGAATGGATTTCAAAAATTGCATCAGTGAACAGTGTGTCGCTGCATATTCGTCGTGGGGATTATGTCAGCAATCCTCAGGCAGCAAAGTTTCATGGTGTTTTATCGATGTCTTATTACGAAAAAGCCGTCGCCGTGATTAAAGAATCAATAGTTAACCCTGAATTTTTTATTTTTTCTGATGATGTGGAATGGGCAAAATCCAATTTAAAATTTTCTTATCCATTGCATTTTGTTGAACAAAATTCGGGCAAAGATGCTGTTTTTGATCTTGCGTTGATGTCGGCCTGTAAACACAATATCATTGCCAACAGCAGCTTTAGCTGGTGGGGTGCATGGTTAAATTCCAATGAAAATAAAATTGTTATTGCTCCGAAGCAATGGTTTGCAGATGCGGCAGTTTATTCTCCGGACTTAGTTCCAGTAGGATGGAAACGGCATTAGGCGGCTTTTCTCCAAAATGGCTTAAATTGTTTCATTAACTTTGTTTGTATAAATTAGGGACTTCATGCACATTGGAATAATTGGCGCAAATGGGTTTATTGGTTCGCATCTTGCAGAATCGCTGTCTTCAAAATCCGACTTGCAATTATCCTTGTTTGGTCGTCAGCCCGTATTCGAAAACAAAACTATACCGAATTATTTTTCAACTTCATCTTTAGCCAACGAACAGTTAAAGGAAATTTTTTCATCGGTTGATCTTGTATATTATTTGGCCTCTTCCAGCATCCCTGCTTCTAGTTGGAGTAATCCGGGCATCGAAATAGAAACTAATCTTTCGCCGTTTCTTAATTTTCTTGAAATTTTTGCTTCGTCCGGAGTTAAAAAAGTTGTTTTTATTTCCAGTGCCGGTACGATTTATGGACCATCAGCTAATAAAATTAAAGAAGATGCAGACAAACGTCCGTTTTCACCGCATGGCATCATTAAATTTTCAATGGAAAATTTTCTTGAGTATTATCGCAGAAAATGTGGATTGAATTATGACATTTTTCGGGTTTCGAATGTTTTCGGAGAAGGTCAAAATACGGCAAAGGGTTTAGGACTTATTAATATTTTTATAGAGGACATAATTCGGCAGGGGAGTGTAAATGTATTTGGCGATGGAAGTAATTTAAGAAACTATATCTATGTTAAGGATGTTTCTCGACTTTTGTCTTTATCACTTAATGCCGATAAAAGTGTATCAAATATTTGGAACTTGGCTTCAATGGATTCATTTACTATAAATCAGGTGATTGAACGTATGAAAGTTTTGTTACCGGTTGACTTTACCTTTAACTATTTGCATGCCCGTTCAAGCGATAATACTGCAATTGATATCGATAATTCAAAACTCATGTCTGCTTTTCCGGGTTTCACGTTTACCGAATTCGATCAAGCTGTTTTATCAACTTTTCTTCATATAAAGCAGCAGCTTAGCTTAAATTCAGCAAAATGATTTGGAGTACAACTTATTAGTGAAGTGAAAATTGGATTTCTCATACTTGCACATCGATATCCCAATCAACTGAAACAATTGATTCGTTCCTTGCTTTTGGTAAATGATTCCAGGATTTATCTTCATGTCGATAAAAAATCTAACGAATTATTTGATGAGATTTCCGCTGAGTTTTCGTTCAACAACCGTGTCCGCTTTATTGGCAATCGTTATCGGGTGTATTGGGGAAGTTTCAATCAGATACGGGCAACTTTCGCATTGATGAAATCTGCTTTCGAAAGCAGAACTGAAGATTATTTTATGTTGTTGAGCGGACAAGATTTTTTGATTAAATCACCGTCAGCGTTGATTTCATTTATCTCGGAAAATAAAGAAAAACAATTTGTGATGAATTTTAAATTACCCGATTCTCAATGGCGTGATGGTGGTTTGAATCGTTTGTCGCATTTCAGTTTTGATATTCCGGGAAGACCCTGGTTTTCAAATAAGCTGAATTCCGCTATTGAACGACTGCACATTTACTCAGGTTTTAAACGTAAAGTTTATTTTGAACAATATGGCGGATCTAATTGGTTTAATATAAATTTTGATGCTCTGGAATACATGGTAACTTATATTAAAGACCATCCTGAATATTTGAATTCGTTTAAAAATACACGATGCGCGGATGAAATGTTTGTGCAATCCATGTTACTTAATTCTCGATTCCGTGATTCCGTTGTTTCAGCAGATTTGCGCTATATTGACTGGTCTTCCGGACCTGAATTTCCAAGGATAATTCGGGAAGAAGATTTTGAAAAAATTGTCACCTACAGCGAAAAGTTTTTTGCTAGAAAATTTGATTCAACAATTGATGGATCTGTTCTTAATAAATTGATAACATACATTGGGCAAAACTCCTGAAATATCTGTTTTAATGTCTGTTTACAACGGTAAACTTTACTTGCGTGAAGCAATTATGAGTGTTTTGCATCAATCGTTTACTGATTTCGAGTTTATTATTGTTAACGATGGTAGCACTGATGAAAGTTCATCAATTATTGCTGAATTTAAGGATGCAAGGATTGTATTGATTGAAAATCACTCCAACAGGGGATTGATTTTTTCATTAAATAAAGGAATTTCAGTTTCCCGTGGCAAATACATCGCAAGAATGGATGCTGATGACCGGTGCGCGCCTAACCGATTGGCTGCTCAATATGAATTTATGGAGGCAAATCCGCAAATCGGATTAACAGGGTCGGATTACATTAATTTTTCCGATACTTTCTCTCAGCATTGTTATACCTTAAAAAAATCAGGAATTATTAAGGCATGGTTGCTTTTTACAACTTCGATTTGTCATCCTTCGGTTATGATGCGTTCTGAAACAATAAGGATGCATAATTTAGCATACGATGATGCATTTCGTTATGTTGAGGATTATGAGCTTTGGACGCGTTTTGCAATGCATTCCGAGCTTGAAAATTTAGGCGCACCTTTGTTGTTTTACCGACATCATGAGGCTCAGGTTAGTCAGGTTTCCCGAAACGAACAATTAAGAGCGAGTAAGGAAATTCAGCGCTCTTATCTTGCTCGAATGGGGTTTCATTTTGAAGAAGCCGAACTTGAATTGCATAATTTTATCTCTTCCGGCAAATCAGTCCAATCAATTCAGCTATTAGCAGAAATTTTAAGCTGGTTAAATCAACTCAGATTACAAAATGGTTCCATTAAAGCTTTTGATGAGTCAGATTTTGCCTATGTACTTGGAAGAATTTTTTATGACATATGTGGGAATACCAATCTGGGATGGAAAGCTTTTTCATTTTGGAATTCTGCGGAACTAAAAAAAAAAT